>DATJYM010000190.1:0-3310 GCA_035499615.1 Candidatus Acidiferrales bacterium
CGTGGAATTGGGCAAGGTCCTGGCGCAACGCATCGTGCCGGAACTGGAAAGCCCTGCGCCTCCGAAATTGAAGCATGACAGTTCGACCAACAACCTGATTCGCCGCTACCGAAAAATGAAGGAGTCAAGATGAAGAAAAAAGTCACTTCGCAACTCGGCATGGTGGGCCTGGGCCGGATGGGCGCCAACATGGTGCGCCGGCTCGTCAAAGGCGGTCATCCATGCGTGGTCTATGACCGCGCTCCGCAAGCGGTGAAGGATTTGGCAAAGGACAAAGCCATCGGCGCGGCTTCGCTGGCTGAGTTGGTCGAAAAACTCAGCAAACCGCGCGCAGTGTGGCTGATGGTCCCCGCGGCGGCGGTTGACAAATCGATCGCTGATCTGCTGCCCTTGTTGGAGGCCGGTGACATCCTGATCGACGGCGGCAATTCGTATTACGTGGACGACATCCGGCGAGCGAAAGAACTGGCAGCAAAGCAGGTTCATTACGTGGACGTCGGGACCAGCGGCGGCGTCTGGGGTTTGGAACGCGGCTATTGCATGATGATTGGCGGCGAAAAGGAGGTAGTGCAGCACCTCGATCCGGTCTTCGCCACGCTGGCGCCCGGGGCGGGTAGCACTCCGCGCACGCCGGGACGCGAAAATCCTGGCGGCACCGCTGAACAGGGTTATCTCCATTGCGGCCCGAACGGTGCCGGACATTTCGTTAAGATGGTTCACAACGGGATAGAATACGGCATCATGGCCGCCTACGCCGAAGGCTTGGGCGTGTTGAAATCCGCGAACGCAGGGAAGCGCCAAAGCGAAGCCGATGCCGAAACGACGCCATTGTCCAACCCGGAGCATTATCAATTCGACCTCAATCTGGCGGACGTCGCCGAGGTCTGGCGGCGGGGCAGCGTCATTTCTTCCTGGCTGTTGGACCTGACCGCCAGTGCGCTGGCCACGGACCCACAACTGGCGCAGTTCGCCGGCCGTGTTTCCGATTCCGGCGAAGGCCGCTGGACCATCAAGGCGGCGATTGACGAAAGCGTGCCGGTGCCGGTGTTGACGACGGCACTTTACGAGCGGTTCGCGTCGCGCGGCGAGGCGGACTACCAGGACAAACTGCTTTCGGCGATGCGCTTTGGCTTCGGCGGGCATCTGGAGAAGAAAGGAGGCAAGATGCCATGAGTAATTCCCATTCCGACACACTGGTATTTTTCGGAGCCACGGGTGATTTGGCCTACAAGAAAATTTTCCCGGCTCTGCAAGCCATGGTAAAACGCGGAAGCCTGAACGTGCCCGTCATCGGCGTGGCCAAGGCGGGCTGGAATCTGGACCAGCTTAAGGCCCGTGCAAAAGACAGCCTGGAAAAACACGGCGGAATTGATCCCGCCGCGTTCGAAAAATTGTCCGGCTTGCTCCGTTACGTGGATGGCGACTACAACGACAACGCCACTTTCCAGGCGCTGCGGCACGAGCTGGGCCAGGCGCAATGTCCGGCCTATTACCTTGCCATCCCGCCTTCCGCGTTTGAGATTGTGGTGGAGCAACTTTCCCGGACCGGCTGCACGGGGAACGCCCGCATGATTATCGAAAAGCCGTTTGGCCGCAACCTCGCCTCGGCGCGGGAGCTGAACGCCATTCTGCTTAAAACCTTCGATGAGAAAGACATTTTCCGGATTGACCATTACCTTGGAAAATCGCCCGTACATAACATGCTGTTCTTCCGCTTCGGCAACGCCATGCTGGAACCATTCTGGAACCGGCATCATATCGAAAGCGTGCAGATCACGATGGCGGAGGATTTCGGTGTGCAAGGCCGCGGCGCGTTTTACGAACAGGTCGGCACCATCCGCGACGTAATTCAAAATCACCTGTTCCAGGTCCTCGCCAATCTGGCGATGGAACCGCCCATCCGCACGGACAGCGAATCCATTCGCGATGAAAAAGTGAAGGTTTTGAAGGCCATTCCGCCACTCGAAGAGAAGAACGTCGTGCGCGGCCAGTTCAAAGGTTATCGCAACGAACCAGGAGTGGCGCCCGACTCGAACGTTGAGACGTTCGCGGCCTTGAAGGTGGAAGTGGATTCCTGGCGCTGGCGCGGCGTTCCGTTTTACATTCGCGCCGGGAAAAATCTTGCCGTCACCTGCACGGAATTGGAGATCAAGCTGCGCCATCCGCCCACAATGTATAACAGCTTCGATTTGAAACCGAATTACTTCCGGTTTCGCATCAGTCCGAGCGTCGTGGCCGCATTTGGTTTGAACACCATTACGCCGGAAGACGAATCCATCAGCGGGTTGACCGAATTAAAAGTTGATCGCCCGCCCAGCCCACAGGAAATGGAGGCCTACGAACGCGTGCTTACCGACGCAATGACGGGTGACGCGACGCTTTTCGCGCGCGAAGATTATGTTGAAGAGGCATGGCGGATCGTAGATCCCATTCTCAGTAGCGGTACACCGGTTCATGAATATGAACCCAAAACCTGGGGACCGAGTGAAAGGCATTCGGTCAAACCTCCCGGCGGCTGGCATAACCCGATCGTGAGCTAAAAAACGCATCCGTATGAAAATACATGTCGAAGCTGGTGCCGACGGGGCAGCCAGAGCGGGGGCAAGATTTATCGCTTCCGTCGCTCAAGCAGCTGTGGCTGCACGTGGCCGTTTTATCATGGCTGTAAGCGGGGGACAGGATCCGTGGCGGATGTTCCGATTCCTGGCCAGCGAACAAGTGTCGTGGAAGGCTGTGCAGGTGGTGCAGGTGGATGAACGAGTCGCGCCACCAGGTGATCTGGAACGCAACTTGACACACCTGCACGAAAGCCTGTTCTCGCACGTGCCCTTGCTCCCGGAGCAGATTCATGCCATGCCGGTGGACGAAAGTGATTTGGAAGCTGCCGCCGGAACATATTCCCAAATACTCCGCCGGATCGCCGGTACGCCGCCGGTGCTGGATCTCGTGCATCTGGGACTCGGCCCGGACGGCCATACTGCATCGCTTGTCCCGGGGGATCCGGTTCTCGAAATTAACGACCGTGATGTTGCCGTGACGGGGGTGTATCAAAGGCGGCTTCGAATGACCTTGACCTGCCCGATCCTGAATCGCGCCCGTCACCTAATGTGGCTCGTGACCGGGCCGGAGAAAGCCGAAATTTTGGGACGCCTTCGTGATCGTGACACATCCATTCCCGCGAGCCGCATCTCTCAGAAAGTAGCCGTGGTGATGACCGACCTGGCTGCGGCGTGTGTTACTGATTCAGCACCCAAAGGAGTTTCATGCGCATAGGAATCGCGACCGATCATGGTGGGTTTGAATTGAAGGA
>DATJYM010000191.1:0-11690 GCA_035499615.1 Candidatus Acidiferrales bacterium
CGAAACTGAACAGGGAAAACAGCAGAATATGGCGGAAGTGATCGCTGCGAAACGAGAGTTCGATGACGCCCAGATTGAGAGTGCCCGACGCCCAACCGACGCCTGAACCGACCTGCCAGTACAGCACCGCCCGCAGGAACAACAACCCCCCCAGTACCGCCAGCAGATGCCACCGACGCAACTTTCGTGGTTCGGCGCGTCGCAACGTGCCAATCAAGGTGGCCGGCGTTCGTTTGCCCAGCGGGTCGAAGCGAAGCGAACGCCAGTTGAGCCACAGCAGTAGTCCCGCAAGATTCAGGATGAAATCGATGATGCCCATGCAAATTTCGAACTACGATTGGCAAATATCAAATAATTCGCAATTCGAAATTCAGTATTATTAATTCAACTACATCATCTTCAAGAGCGTTTCCGCCATTTCGCTCGGAGTGGCGGCGACACCGATGCCGGCGTCCCGGAACGCCGCAATTTTTGCCGCCGCCGTGCCTTTGCCGCCGCTGATAATGGCTCCGGCGTGACCCATCCGGCGACCCGGCGGCGCGGTCGCACCGGCGATGAAGCCGGCCACGGGTTTTTTACAGTTCCTTTTGATCCATTCGGCCGCTTCTTCCTCGGCACTGCCGCCGATTTCGCCAATCATGATAATGCCCTGTGTGTCCGGGTCATCGTTGAATAATTTAATGACATCCAGGTGCGACATGCCGGGGACCGGGTCGCCGCCGATGCCGACACACGTGCTTTGGCCGGCGCCTTGGCAGGTCAATTGCCAGACCGCTTCGTAGGTGAGCGTGCCGCTGCGAGAGACGACGCCGACATGGCCTTTTTTGTGGATGTAACCGGGCGCAATGCCAATCCGGCAACCTCCATGGGAATCCTTGCCTTCGCCGGGGGTGACAAGGCCCGGACAATTCGGTCCGATGAGCCGCGACCGGGTATTGCCCTGCATCGCACGCTTGACGCGAATCATGTCGCGCGCCGGAATGCCTTCGGTGATGCACACAACCACTTCCAATCCGGCGTCCACGCCTTCCAGGATGGCGTCGGCCGCAAAGGCGGCGGGAACAAAAATGGCTGAAGCGATGGCGCCGGTTTGTTTCACCGCCTCGGCGGCGGTGTCAAAAATGGGAACCTTTTTGCCGCCATGCTCAAAGACCTGTCTGCCTTTGCCGGGCGTGACCCCGGCAACGACCCGGGTGCCATAATCGATGGAGAGTTGCGCGTGCCTGGCGCCAAAGCTCCCGGTGATGCCCTGGATGAGAACCTTCGTGTCGGTTTGGACGAGAATGGACATGGCTGATTTTCGATTTCGGATTTGCGATTTACGATTTGTTCCGCTTGTGGATGCAAATCAGGTTGCCTTCGGTGTCGAAAATGAATGCCATGCGGCAGACCGGCGTGGCCATGGGCTCCATCTGGAACTTCACGTTGTTCGCGCGGAGATGCGCGACGGATTCATCAAAATCATCGACTTCCAGTCCGACGGAGCAGCCGTCCGGGCGCGGTGTCCAATCCGGAGCGCCGCAGCCCAGCGCGAGCGTGCCGCTGGCAATGTCATATTCCGTCCATTGCATGCTGCCGGGCTCGCCGAAGACCACGGTGGGTTTCAGGCCAAGGACACTTTCGTAAAACTTGCGTGCCCGGGCCATGTCCTTGACCGGGTAACAACTGAAGGCAATTTCAATGACTTTAAGCATAATTCAATCTCCTTTGCGTTTACGAATGACGATGTGGTGATTTTGAGTCTGGTCGGTTTGGTTGCAGCCGGTTGTTCAGCAGGAAGGAAGCGGGGAGCCGTCCGGTTGTGGACGCCCTGCTCTCCGGGACTTCTGAACGCGCATGAAGCCCCTCAGCCAGCGGGTTTCCCGGCCTGGGTTCCACGGCCACCGCCGCGGTCCGGCCATTTCCTCCAATAATTGCTCGCGCAGGGCGCTGCATTCCCGCTTCGTTCTTTCGTGTCGCTGAACCAGTTCGATCATTTGTTTCTGCAATTCAATCAGCCGCCGGTAGGGTTCCCGATCCGCCGACATCGGTTTTGCGGTCTGCATTTGTTCTTCGTCTTGAAACATGGTGTCCTTGATCCGGACGCGTCACAGGTGGCCGGCCACCGCCTTTACCACCTTCTGCGCCGCGTCAGCCATCGAATCGCCGGTGATGAGTTTCAGGCCCGAGTCGGCCAGTGTTTTTTTGCCGGTCGCCACATTGTTGCCCTCCAGTCGCACAACGAGCGGAAGGTTCAAATGCGTTTCCTTGACCGCCGCGACGATACCCGTGGCGATGACATTGCAATCCATGATGCCCCCGAAAATGTTTACCAGAATGCCCTTTACGTGAGGGTCCTGGAGAATGATTTTGAAGGCCGCTGTCACCTGTTCCTTGCTCGCACCGCCGCCGACGTCGAGAAAATTCGCCGGCCTCCCGCCGAAGTGCTGGATAATATCCATGGTGGCCATCGCGAGGCCCGCCCCGTTCACGAGACAGGCAATGTTGCCGTCCAACTTGATGTAGTTGAGATTGAACTTGCTGGCCTCGATTTCCAGCGGCGCTTCCTCGTTCAAATCACGCATCTCCTGGATGTCCTTGTGCCGGTAAAGCGCGTTGTCATCGAGCGAAATTTTGGCGTCCAGCGCGACCACCGCTTCCTGGCCGCCGGCGGTTTCCACGACACACATGGGATTAATCTCCACCAGTGAGGCGTCGCACTCCCACCAGGTTTTGAAAACAGCGGTGACGAATTTCACGCCGGCATTGAATCCATCGCCCTTGAGGTTCAGCGCGGCGGCGATTTTTCGGGCCTGAAACGGCTGAATGCCGACGGCGGGGTCAACCCATTCCTTGAATATCTTCTCCGGCGTTTTTTCGGCAACTTCCTCGATGTCCATGCCGCCTTCGGTGCTGGCCATGACCAGCGGACGACCGGTGGCGCGGTCGAGCAGCACCGCCAGGTAAAATTCTTTTTTGATCCGGGCAGCTTCGGAGATCAGCAGCCGGTTGACCTGGCGGCCTTCGGGGCCGGTTTGTTTGGTGACCAGCACGTTGCCGAGCATTTTTTCGGCGAATGCGACGGCTTCCATCACGGACGCAGCGACTTTGACCCCACCCTGAAAACCGGTCTTGAACGTGCCTTTGCCGCGGCCGCCGGCGTGAATCTGCGATTTCACAACAATGCGGGCGCTGCCGCCGGCCAGAATCTTCTCCGCCGCAGCCCGGGCGGCTGGGATGTCCTGGGCTGGAATTTCCAACGGAACGGCGACGCCGCATTGGGCCAGCAATTGTTTGGCCTGAAATTCGTGAATGTTCATGTCCTTATAAAATCCGCCGCATTGAATGACGGTTGGCGCCGAAAATCAAACTTTTAAGCAGGATGTTGGGCTGAAATTTTATCCGGTGACGGCGACGAGAAGCCCGAAAGGAGCCTTCAACACGCACGGGGTCGTCATTTTTTAACGTCCAGCGTTTGATTCAGCCAGTTCGTCAGTTTTTGAGCATAACCGGGATCGAATTTTTCCCAATCGGCAATACGATGCCCGGCGCCCTTGAGAAAATAAAGGTCGCAGGGCACGCCGTTCTCCTTGAGCCTGGCCGCAAAATTCCGGGTGAAGGCCGGAAGAACCGTCCTGTCGGAGTCGCCTTGCATCAGCAGAAACGGCGGCAAACCGGGGTTGACGTGGTTGATCGGCGAGATCTGCCCGAGCTGTTTCACAGTTTCATTGTCCATCACCTCGCTGCCGAGCAGTTTCCGCATCGAGGACCACTTGCCAATACCACCCCGGTTCTCCGCATCGGCGACCAAATCCGTCGGCGGCGCCAGACCGACGACCGCTTGTACCTGTGTTTCCGCTGGAGCCAGCGTGGCGGCCAGGCAGACCAGATGTCCGCCTGCCGAATAGCCGAGCAGGGCGATTCGATCCGGATCCCCTTTATATTCACTGGCGTGGGCTTTGACCCAACGAATGGCGGTTTTTATGTCATCAAAGCAAGCCGGCCAGCGGTTTGTCGGTGCCAGCCGGTAATCAGGAGAAAACCATGTGAACTGATCCGCCGTCAGCAGTTTTAGAATCGGTGCGAAATCGCCCTTTCCATTCTTGTCGCCGGCCCCCCAACCGCCGCCATGGATGGCAATCACCACGGGGAAAGGTCCCTTACCCTCGGGAACGTTCGCATCCAACCGCAGGATTTCGCCGGCGGCCGTTCCATATTCAATGTTGGTTTCGAGTCCGGCGCGAACCGCAATCCCGAACCAGGTTACGGCCAGAATAATGATTAAAGCCCGGTTTAGTGGGTTCATGGTTTGGCTGGCGGAACACTGGTGGCGGCGTCCGGAGTGGAATTCAAGGTGGGGAATTGCGCGAGGATGGATTGGGGATTCCAACCATCAGAACCGCCCAGGACTTTTTCCACTGTGATGGCAGCGGCCTGAGCTGTGGTCAATGGGTGTGCCCAGTTGACGCGTGTCTGCGGGTTTGCGCCCGGCCCGGTGCTGTTGAACTCGGCGTAGCGCGCCGTTTTTTCACGTGCCGGGTCCCGCCAGTCGTCCCAGCCGGCCGGGCGTACGACGTCGGACATCTCCGTGCTCAGAAAAGTCACACTGGCAAAGGGCCGCCAGGGCCGGCCCAGATAAGTCTTTACCCCGGGATGGTCGCCGGTGATCCGGCAGTGCGAAAACACATAACCGAAAGGATGGTCCGCCGGCGTTGAGGCCGCAGTGATGTAGCCGTTCCCGAGACAATGGACATGGCAATGTTCGTAGAATTCAGTGGCGCCGCCAAAAATAAAATCCACGGCCCCCGCGATATAACAATTCTCGAAATAATGCCGCCCCCGATTGCCGAGAATAGTGTCCTGCCACCCCAGGAACCTGCAGTTCCGGAACAATAGACGGTCTCCATCCAGCCGCACGGCCAGCGCCTGGCCTTTGGGACCGGCGGAATTTTCGAAAGTAAGGTCCTCTGCCACGAAATCGTCCGCATCAATCACCGTCGAAGGCGTGCGGAAAGTGCTGATGGGTTTGCCGTCCGGGCCGGGAAGCCCTGCATGCAAATCATAGGTTATCACCGTTTTCTCCGCGCTTTCACCCCTCAAACAGACGAAATGCTTCTCGTGCTGGACATAAATCAGTTCCTTATAAATCCCGGGTTTGACGAGAATGACGCACCAGTTGGTCGGGCTGGTGTTCTGCGGCACGGCATTGATGGCAGTCTGGACGTTGGTGAACTGCCCGCTGCCGTCAGCCGCCACCACCAGTTCCGTTTCTGCCTTCACGGCCAACCCAAACCAGCTTGGCAGGGCAAACGCCAGACACGCTCCCCAAACCCGGATCCGCCATGTTTTGGGATTTTTGATGCGCGAATTTGGCGGCGGGACAGGTGCCTGTCAAAATCATATTTCTCTTGAGCCGCGACCGGGCGGCCAGCAGATTGCGTCATCGTGAGATTTTGCTTCATATCCCTGTTTGTAATTATTGGGTTGAGCCGGGCATCGGCGGCCGTTTTCGATGGCCAGAATTATGTGCCGGTGGCGGATTGGGCGCGTGAGAATGGTTTGCATTGCAGCGGGCTCAAGCGCGGTGACGAAATGGCCGCCACGAATCGCACGACCCGGCTGGTATTTGACGTGGACTCGCATTACGTGGAAATCAACGGCGTCCAGGTCGCGTTATCGTTTCCCGTTGCGAATCAGAAGGGGGTGGTGCTGGTGGCGCAGTTCGATCTGGATGCAGCCATCCGCCCGTTGTTGTTTCCCTCGCGATATGTCAGACCGGCTGCCATTCATACCATCTGTCTGGATCCCGGGCACGGTGGCCGGGATACCGGCAACCGGGTGGGCTGGCATTTCGAAAAAGTTTACACGCTGGCGCTGGCCGGGGAATTGCGGGACCAGCTCCGAAAGGCCGGTTTCAATGTCATCCTGACGCGCACGAAGGACACGTACGTTGAATTGCCCGACCGGCCGGCATTGGCGAACCGACGCGGGGCGGATTTGTTTGTCAGCCTGCATTTCAACGCCACGCCGACCGGGAAAGACGAGGTTGAAGGGCCGCAGACGTATTGTATCACACCCGTCGGGGCCAGTTCGACCGACGCCCAGGGCGAGGGGAGCAATCACGGGCCGACTCCGGCGAACCGGCATGAGCTGGAAAGCCTGCTGTTTGCGTATCAAATCCAAAAATCGCTCGTGCTCAATTTGGATGCGAATGACCGGGGCGTGCGACGGGCCCGTTTCGCCGTGTTGCGCGATGCGCGAATGCCCGCGATTTTGATCGAAGGCGGCTACATGACCAACCCGTATGAAGGCAAAAAGATTTACAGCACCGCCTACCGTCGTCAAATGGCGGCGGCAATTGTGAAAGGGATTCTGGCCTACCAGAAACTTTGCTTGTCTCCTCCACCGAACGTATTGTCGCCGCCTAAAAGTCATCCGGCAAACCCCAGGGCCGGATCTTCTTCAAAGCCGTAATCCGACGCGGAACTTCCGCCATGAGCAGGAAGCTGATGATCAGCGGGGATTCAGACCGAGATTCCGGCGCACTTGGCCTGAAGTTAAAGCCATACCTTGTCAAAGCCGGGGAATCTCCACGTCTTCGGAGAGGCCGGCAAATTTACAGCGGGTTCTGCTTGGCAAACGGGCCGTTCGTGGTTTAGCTGGTTGCCGTGAGTATTGTGACCAAAACCGGTGACAGGGGCACAACGGCATTGATGTATGGCCGGCGCGTCCCCAAAAATCATCCGCGCGTCGAAGCTTACGGCACGGTGGACGAGCTGAACGCCACGTTGGGTCTGGCCCGTGCGACGGTCCGGGAAGACTTTATCCACAAAAACTTGCTGGCCTTTCAGAAGGACCTCGTGGTGTTGATGGGTGAACTGGCGGTGTGGCCGGAGGATTTGGCCCGTTATGTGAAGGATGGTTATTCGGTGGTGGGACCGGAAATGACGGCAAAACTTGATGCGCTGGTCCGGGATGTCGAGGCGCAAAACATCAGCTTCAGAGGTTGGGCCACCCCAGGCGCCACACCGGCTTCCGCGGCGCTGGACCTGGCGCGAACGGTTTGCCGCCGGGCAGAACGCCGCGTCTGCGCGCTCCAGCAGACGGACGAATTAAAAAATGCGGAAATAATCGTTTACCTTAACCGCCTTTCCGACTTGCTGTGGCTGGCCGCCCGTTGGGCTGAAACAAAGGGGATCTCAGCTAAAAGCTGAGTTTCACCCCCTGAGCAAGACGGTGAACAACTCGGCCCTGTTCCACCGGAGGGACTTAAAATGAAACCGTTCCGCACCGGCCAGCCGGCTGAGTTCGTGGCCGTCCGCAATTGTCGGTGCGCGGCGGCCGCCGAAAATTTTCGGACAAAGGGTAAGATGAAGTTCGTCCACCAGCCCGGCCCGGAACAACGCGGCGTTTAATTCGCCGCCACCTTCGCAGAGCAGCCGTTTTACTCCCCATTGCTTCCGCAACCACCGCAGTGCGGCATGAAAATTGATCTCCTTTCGGCCGCAAATTTTGACCACGTCGGCCAACGCGCCCAACTGCTTGAGCCGGCCGGCGCCGGCACGGCGCGTGGTCAGGATGATGATGGGCGAAAAGTGTTGCTGGAATACCTTCGCGCGGGGATTGACAGAACCGGACCGGCTGACAATGACCCGCAGGTTAAACTCCGCCAGGCCGCGTTTGAGCCGCTGTCGCCGATATTTTGCCGGGCCCGGCCCCAGGGTGACCGGGGCCGAATCCACGGTGCGGGCGCCGGCCATGACCGCGTCCGCCGTCGCGCGCAACGCGAGCAGTTGTTCGTGATCCCGCGCGCTGGTGAACGAGGATACCGCCCGGTTGGCCGTCGCGATCTTCCCGTCCGCCGTCATCGCCATGTTTACCAGCACGAAGGGCAGCTCCGTTTTTTTGGTCTTCGACTTCAGGTTCACCGATGAGGCAGGTTAGGGGTAATAATCCAAAACGGAAACTCAAAGAATGAGCATGGCATCACCGTAACTGTAGAAACGGTAACGTTCACGAATCGCTTCCCCGTACGCAGCCAGAACCCGTTCGCGGCCGCCCATTTCACCCGGCACGGCGAAGGCGCTCACGAGCATCAGCAAGGTTGAGCGCGGCAGATGAAAGTTGGTCAGCAGTCCGTCCACAATCTGAAAGCGGAATGGCGGGTGTATGAAAATGCCCGTTTTTCCTGCGTTTTTTACAAGTTTTCCGCCATTTTGCGCGGCGACACTTTCCAGCACGCGCACACTGGTCGTGCCCACGGCAATAACGCGCCGTCCGGCGGCCTTCGCTTCGTTCACCGCACACGCGGTGTCTTCATCCAGTGTAAAACGTTCCTCATGCATGCGATGCGCGGCCGGCACGTCGGCCGTGACCGGTAGAAATGTTCCGGCGCCAACGTGCAGCGTCACGAAATAAACTGACACACCCCAGTCGCGGATTTGTTGCAGCAATTCCGCCGTGAAGTGTAACCCCGCCGTGGGTGCGGCGATCGAACCGTCAGTTTTGGCAAAGACGGTCTGATAACGTTCCCGGTCTTCGCGCCTTTCGCCGGCGTCCGTACGCGTGATGTAAGGTGGCAGGGGAACTTCACCCAGCCGTTCAAGTTCGCGGATGAGGTCCGGGGTACCGGAAAATTTCAGCCGCCTATGGCCTTCCTCGTTCGTTTCCAGGACCAGGGCCTGGATATTCACCGGGTTGCCATTTGTATCGTGGAGAACGATTTGCGTGCCGACGCGGGCGCGTCTGGCGGGACGCAACATCGTCCACCAATCGTTGCCGGCATTCTCTTCCAGCAATAAAAATTCGAACCGGCCGCCCGAACGCGCATTCCTGCCGCGCAGCCGGGCCGGAATGACGCGCGAGTTATTCAACACCAACAGGTCGCCCGCGCGGAAAAAATCAGGGACGTCACAGAATCGCCGGTGCTCGATCCGCCCCTCTGCGCGGTGCAACACCATTAGCCGCGATTCATCGCGCCGGGGCGCCGGGTGCTGCGCGATCAGTTCGGGGGGCAGGACAAACTCAAAATCGGCGGTTCGCATCACGGCCAGAGCGTAACAGGATGACGACCCGGAAAACAGGGTGACAATTTCCGGTTTGTTTGAGCCAAAATCGGGTTGTGAATAACTCCTGAATAACCCCGAAAATTTTAAGTGAATTTGTGTTGACTTGGGTGGGGTAAAGTGGTTAAAGATGGGGCGTTGTGGGAAGAAAGGGTCGTTTTGGTTTTTCGTGCGAATAAATGGGTGGCATTAAAAATTTGGAGCCGTCGTATTACAATTCACGCTTTCGTCATGGCGTGGATGAGAAACGGCGTGTGCAAATCCCGGCCAAATGGCGGCCGCAAAAGGCGGCTGTGGAGCTGACGCTCATCCTTTGGCCGCGCGAGGGAGTCGGGGCCTGCGTCCGTGTCTTGCCGCCATCGCAGATGTCGAAGTTGATGCGGTCTATCGACGAAATGCCTAACAGCGATCCCAAGAAGGTCGTGCTCAAACGCATCATCGGCAGCGATTCCGCCCAGGCGAGCGTGGACAAGGCGGGGAGGATTTGTTTGCCCGACGAAATGGCGCGGGGAGCGGGCATTAAAAACGACGCGGTGCTGGTCGGGTTGCTGGACCGCTTTGAGATTTGGAATCCGGACCGTTACGAAAAGGTTCAGACGGCGGACGCGGCATTGGCCCCCGACGCCTTCAAGTTGATGGAGTAAAAATAAACTATGAATCTTGGAAAATTACTGGCTGCGGGAAAAAGCATCATCGGTGGACGCGGGGAAATCTCCTATCGCATCCGCAATCGCGGTTACCTGCCCAAATTCATTTCGGCGAAAAATCCATTCGCGCCTCCCGTCAAGGTGGAACCGGCGCCCAATGCCGCGACGCCGCCGAATAAAAAGAGCGTCGCGTTTGAGGGAACCAAAACCCAAAAGCTGCCCGCCTTGGCGAAGGCCAGTCTCCGGAAGAGCATCTGGGCCGGCAAATTCAATCCCCTTTCACTTTGGCGCGGTTCGCATCCGGCAACGCCGCCCAGGGCTCAAGGGCCCCTGCAGGCCGAGCTTTCCCTGGACCGGGTGAAAGTTGTGCACAACGATCTGACGGACGCAGAGGTGGAGATTGTTCCGATTAAATCGCGTACGGCGCCCGAACCGGAGGCGCCCATTTTACCGCCGACCCGGGCCGGAGATTCCTGGAGCCGGTTGAGTGCAAAAATATTTGGAGCCAAGGCAGCCTGAATTTTAAATCCAATGCGCAGTGCCCGATTTCGTTCACAGACCGGTGATGGCGGCGGAGGTGCTGAACGCACTGAGGCCCGGGCCGGGCGGCCGTTACGCCGACGGCACGGTCGGTGGGGCTGGGCACGCGGCGAGCATTCTGAACGCGAGTTCGCCGACTGGATGGCTGTATGGGTGCGATCGCGATGGCGCCGCGGTTGAAGCCGCGCGCGCACGGCTGGCGGCATTTGCGGGACGGTTCGAAATCCGCCAGGACAATTTTGCCGGACTGGCCGGATGGGTGCCGGCGGCCGTTTGCGACGGCGTGTTGCTGGATCTGGGCGTCAGTTCGCCGCAACTGGATTCGCCCGAACGAGGATTCAGTTTCCAGCAGGACGGTCCGCTGGACATGCGGATGGATACGCGGCAGCCGCTGACCGCGGCGGACCTGGTGAACGGCGCGGGCGCCGACGAGTTAGCGCGGATTTTTTGGGAGTTTGGCGATGAACAAAACTCGCGGCGGCTGGCGAGTGCCATTGTCGAAGACCGCCGGCGGCAGCGATTTGAAACCACGGGGCAATTGGCGGGGTTGCTGGAGCGGCTGTTGCCGCGGCGCGGGAGAAAGGCACATCCGGCGACGAAGGTTTTTCAGGCATTGCGCATTGCGGTAAACGACGAAATGGGCTCATTGAAAACGGGGCTGGCAGCGGCGGTGAAGATTTTGAAGCCCGGCGGGCGTCTGGTGGTCATTACGTTTCATTCGCTGGAAGACCGGGTGGTGAAGGATTTCGGCCGCGACCGGACGCGGGATTACGTGTTCAGCGGCGGAGTGGACGTTCCGGAGTTGCGCACGCCGCGCCCGCCGGAGTTGACGTGGGTGGCGCGCAAGGCAATAAAACCGGGCGAGGCCGAGGTGAAGGAAAACCCGCGTTGCCGCAGCGCGCAGTTGCGGGTGTTGGAGAAAATATGAACGGAGTGATGAAGTATTGGAGCAATGGTATGCTGAAGCGGTGGGTTCAAGGATATAGGAATCCATTACTCCAGCACTCCAAGCCCTCATGCTCCCGGTTTTGAACCATGGCGAAAAATCGAAGAAATCAATCGGCGGCGATCCGGTTTGGGCCGGCGCTGAAAGCGTTGTTTATCTGCCTGGTGATCGCCGGGCTGGCGGTGGGCTATGTCTGGCAGAAAGGCCAGATTTTCCAACTGGGCCGCCAAATCACGTCCTGCGAGAGCCGTTTGGCGCAATTGCGGGATGAGAATCAAAAATTAAGCGATCAACTCGCGGTGTTGAATTCGCCGGTGATGTTGGATCAACGCGTGCATGAATTGGGCCTGGGCCTGGTGCCCGCTCAGCCGGGACAGGTTGTCCGGCTGATGGAGGCGCCGCCGGAGGAAAGCCGGTTTGCGGCGCGACAGGACAACCGGTTGACGCCCTGACTTGAAATTTTGGCCGCCGCCCGTGACGCCGTCGGGTGAGGAACCGATCGCCGCGGGCGGT
>DATJYM010000192.1:0-4095 GCA_035499615.1 Candidatus Acidiferrales bacterium
GCTGACCCGCCAGATTCACAACTTGGAGGAGGAATTGGGGGTGCGGCTGCTGGACCGGACGAGGAACCAAGTTTCGCTGACGGAAGAAGGGAAAAGCTTCCTGATGGATGCCCGGCGGCTCGTGGCGCTAAGCCTCGAAAGCGTGAAGGCCGTGCAACGGTTCAGTAGGGGCGAATCCGGCCAGTTGAACCTGGGCTATCTGTTCAAATTCAATTTTGACCTCCTGCCGGCAACACTGGCGAGGTTCTATCAAACCTGTCCCGAAATCGCCGTGAACTTGTTCGACATGTCG
This sequence comes from Candidatus Acidiferrales bacterium, assembly GCA_035499615.1. GTDB lineage: Bacteria > Verrucomicrobiota > Verrucomicrobiia > Limisphaerales > UBA11358 > UBA11358. The sequence continues at coordinate 293 of DATJYM010000192.1, forward strand.
CCGGCGGAACAGCTTCGCGCCCTCGAAGCGCGAAAAATTGATTTGGGCTTTGTCGGTTTGCGCCCGCCCGCCGCCAACAAGAACCTGACGGCGTTGAACTGGGAGTGTGTGGCCCGTCACAAAGTTGTCGCCGTTGTGCCAGCCCATCATCCGCTGGCGAAAAAGAGCAAGATTCTGGCGAAGGATCTCAAATCGTTGTTCTTTGTCGCGATGTCCGAACAGACGCATCCCGGTTCGCGAGATTGGCTGGCCGGCCTGTGCCAGCAGGCAGGCTTTACTCCGAGGATTTTACAGGATGTGGAATTGGAATCCGGCATCATGACATTCGTGGCCGAAGGTTTGGGCGTGACACTGGCGCGCGAGCAGATCAAGAATTTGCCCCACCCCGGCGTGGTTTTACGTCCGCTGGCAGCGGCGGCAAGGGCGGAATACTGGATCGCCTGGCATCATGAGAACCATTCCAAGGCGCTCGGCCAATACATTGAGATCGTAAAAAGGCAGGCGGCCGCCTAGCGCTCAAGCCAACCCTCTTCGTCACCGTCTGATTCGCTTTCCGTGTCGGCTTCCTTCCGCGTGAGGGTGTGTCCAAAACGAATAACCGCCAACCGCGAGAACCTCCTTCTTGTGCGGGCCGGCCTGACATCAGTCTTCCTATGGCATCACGAGATTTGCCCAAATGATTTGAACGTTCCATAGCCAGAGGCTATTGGCGCAATGCAATCAAAGTATTGGCCTGCTTCATTGTTGGGGAAGACAATACATCATGGATGAATCCATGAAAGAGAAGCGAAATGAATAAATCAAGATGTCCTTACTGCGGCATTAAACTCGGCAATTATCTCTACGCGGACGCGTGTCCGCATTGCCATGAGGAACTGAAGCACAACACAAGACGACTGGCCCCGGCTCGCAAGCAGGACTCACCAATGCCGAAATCTTGGCTGGTGCGGGGGGTTTTCCGCATCGTGCATTTCGTGGAGAGTTGAAGTGGAAACCATTTAATTTGAGCCCGTTTTATGAAAACATTGAAGCTCATTTGCCTGACGATCTTCCTGCTGGTCAAACAGGCGTGCTTGCTTCCCCAATCTATCGTGAATGCCGTCAAGCAAAGGCGGCGTCTGTTGGTTCGAAACGAACTTGAAGCGGAGCGGCTCGACCGGATTCGCAACCCGTCAAAGTATCTTGGTAAATGATTGGAAATTCGATCCGGATCAACGAACCAGAAAACCGATTTAAGAACCAACTGTCATGAACACTCAAGTCTATGTGGACAACCTGGCCGCAGTTACCACGGAAGGAGATCTGAAGAATCTGTTTTCCGCTTATGGCAACGTCATGGACGTCAACATCGCTGTTGACCGTGCCAGCCGTAAGCCGCGTGGATTTGGCTTCGTGACCATGGCCACGCCCGAAGGCGCTCGGGCCGCCATTCAAGCGCTTAATGGCAAGGCAATTGGCACCTGCACTCTCACTGTAAGTCCAGCCTGGCCGCGCGAAGTGCGTGCCGGTTCGCCGAATGGTCGGCTTGGTCCCCGCACTGGGCCGCATGATTTGACTCAACCGCCGCATGAGGATGAATTGTGAATTTTGGAGATGCACAACTACAGAAGTGCTATGACGGCCAACTGATCGCGGCGGGCGAAACCTCCGACGAGTTGCGTCAGGTGTGTGCCCTGATCGCGACGCACGACTTGTTTATGGCATTCAAAGGGGCTCACTCCGCGAGAGTTCACGAGACGATTGAGCACCTCCTCTCGGCGCAACTGCGCCCGGCGCTACGCCGCTGGTATCAGCGCACCGGAGCCGGGACGGATTCCGCCACACTGGAATTTAGAGATCAATTGAGCCGTCTGGCGGGCGAACGCCTTGAAAACGCAAATGAAAATCCCGACAAACCATCCTGAGAGCGTCAATGTCTGCCGCGCCTGAACGAAAGGACTTATATGCGACGCCCCAAGGGCATTAAAACCAAGAAGTCAGTGTCAAAACGTTTCAAGATAACCGGCACGGGAAAAGTGCTGTTCCGGGGCGCGGGCAGACGCCATCTGCTACAAGGCAAAAGTCCCAAACGCCGGCGGTCGTTGCGCAAAGCCAGTGTCCTCGGACCAACCGACGTTTATCGTATCAGACAGAGTCTGCCATTCAGTCATTAACGCCCGCTTTTTATTGCACAAAGTTATGGATCACGACTCCGCTTCCTTCCAACAACGCCCGCCGTTGGACGTGTTGAACTGGAAACCGATAGTTGCCCGATATCAACGGCCGTCGCCAGGCCATGCGCTCTGGCAAGAGGTGAACACGTTGCTTCCGTATGGGGCGCTTTGGTATTTGATGCACTTGAGCCTGATGATTTCCTGGTGGCTCACCATGCCCCTGGCCATCCTCGCCGGCGCATTCCTGGTGCGGGTGTTCATCATTTTTCACGATTGCGGGCATGGATCGTTTTTCAAATCGGCAGCCGCCAATCATACGTTGGGCGCGATCACCGGCGCGTTGACTTTCACGCCGTTCTACCATTGGCGTTGGGAACATGCGATCCATCATGCCAGCGCGGGCGATCTGGACCGGCGCGGAACCGGTGATGTGTGGACGTTGACGGTGCAGGAATATCTGGAGGCGTCGCGTTGGAAACGTTTCGCGTATCGGCTGGCGCGCAATCCGGTGGTGCTGTTTGTGCTGGCGCCGCTGTTCCTGTTTCTCATTAAACAGCGGGTGCCCTCACTCAAGGCGCCGCTTCGCGAGCGTTACTCTGTCTATTGGACAAATCTCGCAGTGGGGGCCATGGCAGCCGGATTGATTTGGATTTTCGGCCTCAAGGCTTACTTGATCATTCAGTTGACGGTGCTGATGGTGGCCGGCTCGGCAGGGGTGTGGTTGTTCTACGTGCAACACCAATTCGAGGGTGTCTATTGGGAACGCAATGGCGAATGGGATTACGCCGCGGCGGCGTTGAAGGGCAGTTCGTTCTACAAACTGCCCAGGGTGCTGCAGTGGTTTTCCGGCAACATTGGATTTCATCACATCCATCACCTCAGCCCGCGAATTCCGAATTACCACCTGGAAAAATGCCACCAGGCCGAGCCGCTGTTTCAGACCGTGAAGCCCGTCACGCTGTTCGCCAGTTTTAAATCCTTCACCTTCCGTCTCTGGGACGAACAGCGGCGCAAACTGGTGGGCTACCGTCAGGTCAGAGCCATGCTCAGACAACAGCGGCGAACTGGCCGGTGCTGACCGGTGCCGGAATTGGTTCCTGGTGAAGGCAACCGCGTGACGCATGATAGGATTTGCCGGTTCGGGCAAACCGGCTCATGATTTATGCAGTCAGTTTCGGCCATCCGTAAGGTCGCATTTCTCGGCGATTATCTGCCGCGCAAATGCGGTATCGCCACGTTCACGACGGATTTGCGTTGCGCCGTGGCCGCGGAACATCCGGCGATGCAGTGTCTCGTCGTTCCGGTCAATGATCTGGCAGGCGGTTACGATTACCCGGCGGAGGTCCGCTTCGAAATTACGGAGCAGGACCTGCCGTCGTATCTGCGCGCCGCCGATTTTTTGAACATCACGGACGTGGACGCGGTTTGCGTGGAGCACGAGTTCGGCATTTTTGGCGGGCCGGCGGGCAGTCATGTGCTGGCGTTGCTGCGCGAACTGCAAATGCCCATCGTCACCACGCTCCACACGATGTTGCGCGAGCCGAACGCGGAACAACGGCGCGTGATGCGCGAGTTGATCCGGCATTCCACCCGCTTGGTGGTGATGAGCGAACGCGGACGGGAATTTCTGCAGGACATCTATCAAACGCC
>DATJYM010000193.1:0-19368 GCA_035499615.1 Candidatus Acidiferrales bacterium
GTTACCGGGCCGACGACCAGTAAAACGTCGGCATGGCGCGGCGAAGGCGTGATGAAAAATCCCAGCCGGTGCATGTTGTAATATGGATTGTTGAGCTGTTTGACTTCGTTGAGGCACGCGCCGCAGTCACCGGCGTCCACCACGCAGATGTGAATGGAACGCTCGAACGGCTGACCGAATTCATGCTGGCCGTCGCGGACAGTCCCCCACTCGTAGGTTGGTTCCCAATTCACCGAATGTTCGATGTCGCGAACGCAGCGGTAGCAATGAATACAACGGCGAACATCGGCGACGATTTGGCCGTCACTGTCGCTGAACACTCTTGTTGGACAGCGCGAAATCAGCGAATTAATTTCGTTTGCGGGATAATCGCCGCCGACCGGCAGGCCGGGCGACACACCCACAGCCGCTTCCGGCTTGGCCGGATAGGCGGTCGTTCTGATTCCCGTCCGAATCCCATTGATGACCCATTGGCTCATGCGATTTGCGGTTTAAGATTTTCGATTGGTGGTTTCATCGGTCGTTCTCCGCCACGGACAAATCGAACGTGGAGAGCATGATGGGAAAGTCCTGGAACGCGAATTTCTCCACGGCGAGATGGAAGCCGTGCCAGTTGGCAAATGACGGCGGAACGATTCGGTAACGCGCGACTTTCCCATTCCCATCCAGCTGCACCCAATGAAACGCCCCGCCGCGCGGCGCTTCAACCCAACCCAATGCCGCGCCTGCGCGAAGTTGAAATGGTTCACGAACCTTGCCGCTTTGCAGCGCGGCAACGGCTTGTTCCATGATGCGAGCCGACTGCCGCGTTTCGGCGAATAAAATCCGCAACCGCGCGTAGCCGTCGCCTTCTTGTTCACCCGGCACGTCGAATTGAAAGTTTTCGTAACCTAAATACGGCTGCGCACGACGCAAATCGCGGACAACGCCCGATGCACGGGCAATTGGTCCAAGCAGGCCATAAACCATCGCAGTCCTTTCCGGCACGATGCCGACTTCTTCAAGCCGGTCCAGAAAACTGCTGGAGACACGCAAACGTTTTTCCAGTGCGTCCAACTGCTCCAGAACCTTCTGCGATTTTTCGAGTGCTTGGCGACATGCGTCGTCCGACAAATCGCGCTGCAATCCCCCGAGCGCGAGCAAGCCGAACAAATAACGATGGCCAGTAAGCTCGCAAGAAATGCGCAGCAATTCCTCCTCGCAAATTCCCGCGTGCGCGTTTGCCACGGCCAGCGCCGTGGATTCGCAAATTTCCTGAATTGCTCCGGCGTGCTGGCGCAGGCGTTCAAGTTCCGCCAGAAACACGCGCAGGATTTTTGCGCGCGGCGGAAGATTTGCACCGCAAACGGTTTCAACCGCCTGACAAAAGGCCAGTCCATGAGCGAAGGCCGTGGTTGCGGCGAACCGTTCGGCCAGCAACAAAACTTCGACCGGTGTTTTGCCTTCGGCGAGTTTTTCAATCGCACGCCATTTGTAAAACAGGCGCGGCGTGGAGCGGATGACATCTTCGCCAACGGTTTCGAGCAGGAAATGGACTGATTCGGTGACGCCGGAATATTTCGGGCCGACGGGCATCACAAATGCGCCCGGCTCTTGGACAATGCGATGCGGACGCCAGTCTTCATCCGGTTTGCGATGGCGCATTACCGCCTGCGGATCGAAATGATGGCGCATTGGCTCGACGTTTTCCTGCCAGGCATCGTCGTGCAGGATGAAATCGCCGAGGCGCGGGTGGCCTTCAAAAATCAGGCCGAACAAGTCCTCGGCTTCGCGCTCGTGCCAGTCGGCAGCGTGAACAAACTTGACGATACTCGGAAAAGTCTTTTCTGCGAGCGGTGCAGTGACCAGTACATGAACCCAGCCGGCGTCACCCTCGCCATAAAAGGTGTAACGCAACTGCCATTCACCCACACCTTCCTCAACAATCAATCCGGCGAAGCTGAAATTCCATTCGAGGAAGAGGCGTCCGCACAATTCCGGCAGTGCAGCGCGGGCGCAGGCCACTTCGCACGGCGAACCGGCCTCGAACTGGCATTGCGCCAGGCCGGGCCAGCGTTGGTCAATTTCTTGTTTCAGTTTGGTGCGGTTCATGGGAATTGGTTTTTCATTTCGTCAAAGCAGCGGCGGCTTGAGTCAGCAAGTCATGCAACGGTTTAGGAATGTAGAAGCCAAGCACGAGCACCGGCACGGCGGCCAAAGCCAGGGCCAGCCGGCAACTTGATGGCAAATGGAGCTTGTTTCCCGTTTCAGAATGATTGTCCGGTAATTCTGCGGCACTTTCGTTTTCCCGTGCGCCAAAAACCATCCGGTTGACATGCAACATGATCCCAAAGAAGGCGATGACGATGAAAATCGCCAACAACCCCGTCGCCACATAATGTCTCTGCATCAACCCGGCTTTGAGAATTGAAAACTCGCTCAAGAAAACCGCCATCGGCGGCGCGCCGGCAATGGCCAGACCGCCGAAAACCAGCGCGGCACCGGCAATGGGAGACTGGCGAATCAATCCGCGCACCGAAGCGATTTGGCGCGTTCCCACAGTGAGCAGTACCGTGCCGGCGGCGAAGAAGCAAAAGGATTTCGTCACGCAATGGCTGACGATTTGTTGCATCGCGCCGTAACCGGCGACCGATGCGCCGAGGCCGACCGCCGTCAAAATGATGCCCATGTGCTCGACGGTGGAAAATGCGAACATGCGTTTGTAATCTTTGACTTGCAGGAGTAAAAGCGCGGCGGTGCCGACGGAAATTAAACCGAGCACGACAGCCCAGGTTTCAGCGTGGGAATTGGGCGCGCCTTGCATCACCGGAAATAGCCGTAGAATGACGTAGAGGATGGATGTGGTTTCGATGCCCGAAAGCAACGCGCAAACCGGCGAGGGCGCCTGGCTGTGGGCGTCCGGCAACCATGTGTGCATCGGGACAAGTCCAACCTTGGTGCCGAGACCGATTAAAATCAGCAGGAACGCGGTTTGCAGCAGAACCGGCGGCATCATCGGCGCGGCGTCAATCAGCCCGCTCCAGGTGTAAGCGCCAGTGCTGCCTGATGCCTGCATCGCCGCGAATAGAACAAGAAAACCAAACAGCGCCATGCCCGCGCCCATGAGCGAGAGCACGACGTATTTCCAAGCGGCTTCCAATGCTTCGCGCGTATTCTCAAATGAGACGAGCAGCGCGGAACAGAGCGTTGTCAATTCGACCACAATCCAGACCAACGTCGGCTCGGCCAGAACCGGAATGGCTAGCATCGAAAAGACAAACAGGTTGTAATTGATGTAGTAGAGCCGGAGTTTTCCCGGTTTCAAATTTCCGTGCGCCATGTAGCCGACCGAGAAAATTGCCGCCGTGGTTGCGACGAACGCAATCAACACCAGAATCAGCGCGCTTAAGCCATCCACAGCAATCCATTTAAGCCATCCAATGCTTAAGTCGGATGTTACAGAATCGCCTGCCGAAACCAGCCACGCGACTCGCGCAGACAAAATCAAAGTTGCCAGCGATGCCACGACGGTTACGCCCGCGGCCCAAGCCTTTTTGAAAGGCAGACAAACGAGCACGGTCGCAATCAACGGCAGGAGCAAAACGAGAAGGATACTCATTTCGCCACCTCCGTTTCCGCCGGTTCAACCGTGGCTTCCTTCAAGCTGGCCAGTTCGCCAACGGCGGTAGTGCCGATTTGTTTTTGGACGGCGCGGGTCAGCACGCCCATGATGAAAACGATGATCAGCCCATCCGTGGCGATGGCCAGTTCGACCAGCAGCGGCAGGTTGCGCGCAATGGCGATACCACACAGAAACGCGCCGTTCTCCATCGCCAGCAACCCGATGAGCAACGGCACGGCTTCGCGTCGCACGGTGAGTGTGAACGCGCCAAGCAGCAAACCGGCGATGCCGATCGGGACGTTGAGGCTGCGAAATTCGGGCGCGACAGCGTTCAGGATCGGCAGTCCCAAAAAGTAGGCGAGAATCGCCAGTGCCAGGGCAATTAGCAAGGCAGTCGGGATATTCAACACCTGATCCACTTCGCGGCGCGTATATACTTCCGACGGCGAGGTTTTGCGCAACAACCAAGGAACAATGATTGCCTTGCTGACGATGTTCACCAGCGCCACGCCGTAAAGGTGCTCCGAGGTATAGCGCAAACCCAGCAATACAGCGGACGCTGCGAGCAGCAGGGCTTGCGCGATGAACAAATGCAACACGCCTCGCGCCTGCCGCATGGCCACAATGCCGAAGCCCGTCAGTAAAAATAACCCGGCGACCAGGGCGTTTAGATTTTCCAGCAATTGATTGGTGGTATCGCTCATTTTCGTTAGGGCTGAAAGACTTGCGCAATCATGGCCGCGACGGACGTGATGAACGCCGCGCCCAAAAACTCGGCGATGCGGAAGAGCCGGAGCTTGGACAACGACGATTCGATGACAACCAGCACGAGCAAAAAGCAGAAAATCTTGAACAGCACGAGAGGAATGGCCAGCAGCACGGCGCTCAAAGTTTGGTCGCGCGCCAGGCCCCACGGCGTCACCAGCACGTTAAGAAAAATGCACAGGAGCACGAAGAACTTCATCTGCCCGCCCCATTTCATCAGCGCGAAACCGCGCCCGGAGTATTCGAGCGATTTGGACTCATCAATCATCGCCAGTTCAAAATGGCCGGTTGGATTGTCCACCGGAATGCGCCCGCCTTCGGCCAGAATCAGCATCAGAAACGCCAGCACGAGCAGGACGTGCGAGGGCAGGAAAAAATTTGCCAGTGGCGTCACCCATTTTTCCTGAACGATGTAGGGAATTGTTGAACCGGCGACAAACGAGACGGTGAAAAAGACAATCATAAACACCGGCTCGGCGAGAAATCCCACCATGCGCGTCCGGCTTGCGCCGACAGGGCCATAGGGATTGGCCGTATCAATCGCCGCGAGCGTGGCGAAAAATCCGCCGAGCGCCAGAATGAACCCGCCGCCAATCATGTCGCCCATGAACGCGAAAAACAGTGGATAATTCGTCAGCACCGGAATCAGCAGCGTGACGAAAATCGGCGTGACGAAAACCATGTAAGGTGTGAACCGGAAAATCCACGAACTGTCTTCGGACACGATTTCGTCCTTGTGAAACAGCTTCCACAGATCGCGATACGGCTGGTAAATACTCGGTCCGCGTTTGGACTGAATCATTTCCTTCAGCCGCGACGTGACGCCGGACGCCAACGGCGCGAAGGCCATGACGACCAAGACTTGAATCAGATTGAAAAGAATGTGGTTGAGCATACATCAACTCTTGGGGTGCTCCGCGCCAATGGCGTTTTCTTCATCGGCGCGATAATCAATAACGCGCGCCTTTTCCAACGTGACCAGACCGCCTTTCATCATCTCATCCAGCACGGGCAGGAAGGCGTTTATTTTTTCTTCGGTGTCCACGATTTCGATGACGAGCGGTAAATCGAATGACAGACGCAGAATTTTCGCCGTGTGCAGGCGGCTCGTTTTGCCGAAGCCCATCGGCCCACGCAGCACCGTCGCTCCGGCGAGGTGCAATTCGCGCGCCTTGAGCACAATGGCTTCGTAAAGCGGCTTGTGTTCCCACCGGTCCTTTTCGCCGATGAAAATTCGCAGCAATATGGCATCGTGAGGCAGGTGCATATCAAACTCCTTTCATCGGGTTGGAAAGACTGGCAACAGGCGCGAAAGCCCAATAGAGCACGATTCCGCCTACTGTGCTGCCTACACCGATTAGTCTGTAGTTGAGCATAAAAAAACTCCCACCGACACGTCTTGTTTCGGTAGGAGTTATTAGCCTTGAAATTGGCTGGCAGTTTTCCCTTTTGGGGAAGGCAAACCCCATTGCCTTGACTCTTTTACTACTTTATCCGGCTCGGCAACGCAAGTTCTAATTTTTTTGGTAATCGGGTTGGAACAACGTACGAATCATCGCCTTGCCGGCGAGCGGATGAAGTTTCGGACGCTGGCGGACTGCTGGAATGACGGTGACTATTGCACATCGTAAGCGGAATCATTAATTCGTTGGATGGTTGCGAACATCTGAAAGTGCTACGTTCAACACTCTTGAACAATTCGGCATGGAGGGCGACAATCCAAAAACTCTCTGCATAATCGCCTGCCGAAAAATACTTTCCACTTTTCGTTTGGTCGCAAAGTCTGTAAACATCAACCATGCCACGCCGTGAAAAAAGCGTCTTAACATCTGCGGGCATGACCGCCGCCGAATTCAAGCGGGAATGGGCGCGCTATCATGGAAAGGAAACTTCCGCCTATCAGGAACATTTCGCCGACCTTTACCGCTTGCTCGGCCAGCCGACGCCAAACGAAGCCGACCCCAGCAGCACTGATTTTTTCTGCTATAGTGCGCCTTCTTTAGCAGAGCAGGCCTCGGCTGCACTGGAAAAATTGAAGCAGCGAAAGAAAGCTCCGGCAAAAAAGTAACCACCAGAATTATATGAAAGGGCTAACCCACGATTCAACGGGGCTGGCAAGGTGTGGCCAAGCCGTCCCGCGCGTCGCCGGTGCTGATGCGGCTTGTGTTCTGGGTGAACGCAAGTCTCTGGAAGGAAGGTTATAGACCCGGCTCGGGTGGTCAATCATCACCGAGTTATTTGGCCCACGCCACCTTCGGCCCGACCTTGATGAACACTTTAATGGCGCGCTCTCCGCGCTTCCCACGGTCGACGCCAACGGCATAGCCCCACCTTTGCCCCATTTGCCCTGAAATTTGCCCCCCTTGGGCTGCCCGCGATTCTATTGCCCCATCTAGCCGGGTCATGGACCGATTTGTGACCCATTTGGGTGGGGAAACGCCGCCAGAAAAGGAGGCTGCCGCTGTTGAAGTACGCGCAACTACCCTCGCTGAAAAGGTAGCAGGATATAAAAAGAAGGACCGAATTGAGGGCGCAAGTCACCGGCAATTCTATTGACCCACCTTGTGGGGTCAACTTGCCCGCGATTCCTATTGCCCCAGCCGGAGGAGGTCTATCTACCGGCACTTAATACCGCTTGGAATCGGTTGGCTGGCGGGAAAATTTGAGCTAAAGGAGAGCCGACCCCGACAAGTTTGAATTCATGATCTCTGGGATTCACTTACACTAGCCACACTGATTACTGCCAAATATGGTGTCGCCACAATGTGCCAAAATGATTCTTCGCACAAAATGGGCTCAAGAAACCGGCCAAGCGGGCATTCCTACCACGAGTCCTCGTACCCAGGCTGCTGTGTGACGGTCGGCAGGCCGGCAAGCTGACGGACAAGCTCCTTCCGGCGGCGATACAATTCTCGCAAATCCTCTCGCTCCGCCTTGGTCGCATCCCGTAGGGAAAATGTGGATTCATCATTCGCAGGGTGACAGGCAATCAGTTCCTCAACGGCTTTGATTTGGGCCTTTAGTTCGGACGGGAGGGGTATGCGATCCGGTCGCGGCCTGTTGTCGTAATTACCTTCCAGAACTTTCGCCAGCGAATCACCGCCGAGAAACCAGTCGAATGTCGCGCGCCAGCCGTGCGCGCCGTTGCCGGTTAAAAACGAAGATGCCGCTGCGCGCTTGACGCCCTCGCGCCAGTGTTCGCGCCACCAGGGGTCAGCCAAGCGTCTTTGTATCTTTCGGGCGCGGTTTCCAGTGATGGAGATGGCCTTCGGCAATTCAGGACACGAATTCCAAAAGGCAAGGATGCTCTCTGCATCCCCCTCCCAGGGGGATATAGGGGGTGTTTCCTTTGTCTCTGATTTGGTAGTTCCTGTTTCATCTATATTGGGAGGCAGGTAATTGTCACGCAATAGCGTGACGGCTTCATCATTTGCCGGCGTGGCATTTCCATCATGTGGGGGCGTGACGACGGAGGCAGGTTTCGCGGCGGTTGGTGCCAAGCGTTCGCTCCGCTGCGTAACGCGAATCGCCAGGTCGGTAAGCCGAAAAAAAAGACGCCGCCCAATTTTTTGTGTTTCAACTAATTCCAATTTGCGTAGTTTTTGGATCAAAGCTGCGAGCTGGTTTTTTCGGCTGGCGGTTTGGGATTGTGGATTGAAAAGAAGCGGGAGTTCCTCGATTGCTCGTTCGTAATGAATCCACACGAATTTGCGCCCGTCCACGACCTGCCGCTTTGAATTTTGAGAAAGTAACCAGCCGCGCAGGTAGTCCAAAAAGCAAAGGTCATTGGCATTTACTTTCCCTATCAGCCCGGCATCAACGACGGCAGCCTGGCGCACTACCAGGGTGAATTTCATGCGCCCGGCCCACCTTGCTGGAAACGCAACAGGGCGGCCTCGACAGATGGGATATGGAAATTGAGTTTCCGGGTTCCCGGCGGCCTGATAGACGGGATAATGCGCCGCTTTACAAGGGTACGAATCGTGCGTGGTCCATAGGCCGGCAGATGCCGCACGAGTCCGCCGAAGTCGGTGAAGGGGCTTGGCGCAGCCGGTATTGCAGACTGCTGCGGAATCGTGTCGCCCGTCTGTGAAGAGGCCGCCGGTTCAGCCAGACACTTGCTTTCCGTTTTCATCGCATGGCATTGAACCAAGCGATGTCGCAAGAGCTTTTGGAACTGTCGGCGCGAGCCAATCGATAAAAGGCGCGCCGATACTTGCTTAAATGCCCCAGTAGCCTGAGTTTTCGGGGAACTTTGCGGTGTCAACCACAAAAGGAAGAATATCGCCAGCGCGCCGACGGGCGAGCGGCGGTTACGCCTTCGCCCGGTAGCTTTTCAACCTTTCGGTCCGCTTCCGATTTTGACGGTGGCGGTGCGCGTCCAGCCGTTTCACAACACTCCGACGCATGGGAAAATCGAACATGACACCGGCTTTCTCACAAAGTTTCCGAAGGCCCTTTACTCCAATTGGCCTGAATTCACCCTTCCACCTTACCGGCAGATTGCGGCGCACTTCGTCCAGCGAAATTTTCTCGTCGCCGGCAATCTCGGCACTCTCTTCAAGTCGGTCAAAGTCCTCAACTTCCTGCGGATTGTTAACACCGTGTTCATCAATATCGTCCAACCAACATCGTGTGCCATCGGCAAAACGGATTTCGTAAACGATGCTGGCTTCGAGCACTTCCCATTGCCAAGGGCACAGTTGCAGTCCATCACCAATGGCAGTCATTTTGGTTTCTAAGTCCGTTGTCCGCACGCGCGCATTGTAGGCAGCGTGTTCAAGCCAGGCGTGAAACGCGGCGGCATCCTTTGGTATTCTTTTGAGGTCCAAGCCGAGTTGTTCAGCCCACTCCTTTTCAAGCAATTTTTCATGTAGCCCGCCCCACCCATGACACACCATGTCGAGGGTCGTATCAAAAATGCTCAGAAACTTGAATTCACTTTTTTCCCCTTTGGTGAAAGTCGTGAATTGGTTTCGCAGGCTGTTGCGCAATTCATCGGTTCTGTTTACTTCGCCGAGAGGTAGCGCCGCAATCTGGTCGGCGGTTTCCTTCTCTCGAATTTTGTAAAGGCGGCGCTGCCGGTTCAGTTCATCCCGGTGCAGCGCGGAAAGTTTTTTATCGTGCTTGGGTTCAAGACAACATTTGTGGGGAGTCACAACCATCCAGAGGTTGTGTTGCATGGTTTTTGCAACCAGCACTTCGTTCGAGTCCGGGTTCCCATAGGCTTCCTTTTCCTCTTTAGAAGAGAAGCAGGCGGGTAGGTGCAACGCCGCCCATTTAATCTCGACTGGTGGCGAGCCGTCCTTGCCGATTGGATTTTCGCGGAAACGCAGGCCGAAACTTTTCGGCAGGCGCAACGCGATTGCCTGGCGCGCGCCGTGATCATCGCGGACAAAACAGGCAGTGTGTTCGCGGTTGTAGCCGACAAATTCAATCTCGCGTTTCCGTCCGTTCCATTCGTGAATCTTGAGTCGGTTCATGTGACTGTATTTAGCCGACAGCCCGTTTCTGCGTGAGCCGGATAATGTTATTTGCAGCTTTGGCGGGTTTGACGGCGAACCATGCTTTGGCTTCTTTTTTGGTGGCCAGTCCTTTGTAATGGGCGTGGATCATCGCTGGCGCATTGCCAGCTTGTTGTGCCGTCAAATTCTCGTTCCCGTGCAAGGAGAAGTGGTAGGTGCAGAAGGCATGGCGCAGTCCGTTGGTTTTTCGCTTCACTTTTGCCTTTTGGCAGAGCGCGGCGAAATGCTGCTGGAATGTGATTTCGTGCAAAGTACAGAGTTTGCCGGTGGTGCACTCACGAAACTTTCCAAGCCAAGCGGCCAGAGCAGGGCAGATTTCCACGAGGCGGCGTTGCCGAGTCTTGGATTTGCCCGCCGTGACTTCGATATGACCACGCACACGCCAAACATCCGCCCAATCCAACCTAAGCAGTTCAGCGGTGCGAAGCCCAGCCAGCCCGCCAATGGCTATCATCGCCCGCATTGCGCCGCTCCCCTTTTCCAGCAACTCTCGGAATTCCTTTGGGGTGTAGAACTCGACTTCCGCAGTGTTCGCGTGCTCTGGACGCATGGTGTCCGCCTCATTTAAACGATTCCCGGCGGAAAGATAATCCTTACGAACGCACCATGAAAAAAACTGCACGAGGGCGGCGCGATGATGATTGCGACTCTTGGATGAAAACGCGGAAACCAACTTCGAGCCGAAGAAGCTGTCGAGGTCGTGTTTGCCGAGATCAGAAACCGCATAGGCCGCGAATGAGCCGGCGAACCGGCGAAGCTGAATCGCCCGATTGTAATGATATTTGGGGGAAAGTTGCGCCCGCTCCCCATTGGTGGACTGTGTTCGGGGCTCTTCGGCAGCGATGAAGTCTTCAACTGCCGCCCCAAGGTCCTTCCGTTTTACGGTCGCAACGGTGCGTGAAAAGCCCTCGATGGCTTCCGACAGCCGGGTTTGCCCCGGCAGCTTGGCTGATGACTCGCAATATTCGGATACAGCTGCAAGCAGGGAAACTTTGCGCCCGGTAGTTTGGTAGAACGTGCCGAGCCTCTCGAACGCGGCAAGAGCGTCGGTTGCTTGGGCAGGCGTGAGCATTATCGCTTGGGAATTCTTGGCCAATTCTTTCACCAGAGCTTCGGCGAATTCCTTTGCGCCGCCCTTTCCAGCGTAAGTTGCGAAGGATTTCATTTGCCGCTTGTTCGCGGCGTACCAAGTCACACGGTAGGAGTCCCGGCCACGACAGGGCCGGTAAATCTTGGCCAATACCTTGTTTCGGTGCTTGACCCTCTTTGGCCACTTCGCCATGTCATCGTCCCCGGATTTGAGGTTTTTTTGTGTCGGATTTGTGTCCGAAGTTCCGCTTTCGCAGCTTTTCAAGGAAAAACTGGTGCGCATAGCAGGACTTGAACCTGCACGGGTTGCCCCACTACCACCTCAAAGTAGCGTGTCTGCCAATTCCACCATATGCGCAGCCGGCTCAACAATGAAGCAGTCCCGGGTTGGCGGCGCAAGGTGTTTTTGACCAGGAAAAGCCCTCACCACCAACTGCGCCAATGCTGGGGTTGCAGCACTTTGAACGCCGGGGTCGGTTCATGGCCTAAATCCCATTGGAAAAGAAGGCCGAAGCTGTTGGCTCCGCGCCCGTGGGAACGAATGGCGTTAATGCCGTACGCGTACGTGGCCAGGACTTTCAACCGGTCGGACGGTGAATGAAACAAAATGCCACCGCCGACACCACTGAGCCAGTTGCCGGGCTGTTCTTCTCCCGGCAGATAGTCCACCCAGGCGGTCGAGGCGTTCAGGTCCAGATCCCACCGTTTTTTGACGTCCAGCGGCAACAGGTAGTTCGCGTTCAGCAACGCAAATTGCCGGGCGCTGATTTCCTGATAATAGTAACCGGGCAAGGACAGGGGGAATTCCGAGATCAGGGGCAGGAAACCGCCCAGCCGGTAGGCGCTGAAATGGTCGGCATCGATGCTCGTGCCGGCGGTCAGGCGCACGTAAAAACTCTGCTGGCTCTTCGGCAACGTGTAAGCCAGCGCCGCGTCGCCCCAGAACAAATGCGATTGTGAATTGAGTTCATCGCCGCTATTAAAACCGTAAGCGCCTGAAGCGGTGCGGTATTGACCCTCATACCACACGGACACTTCCATCGCCAGTGGCGGGAAGAGCGTCGGCTCGACACCGCCCCAGCGCAATCCGGTGCGCACCGCAACGGTGCCGTGGTTGTCGGGCAACTGAAAATTGGCCGCCGTGCCGTCGTTGTCGGCATAAAGGGAATAATGCATCCCGGCCCGCAAAACAAAGTTCAGCGGAATCCTGGCGGCCGGATTGAACAAATGGTAGATGCCGAGGGAGGCTCCGGCACCATAGCCGTCGAAGGACTCATCGGGATAATACGTGCCTCCCCGGATTTCATAGTAGTTGTCGGAAAACCCGCCCCCGGCCACGCCCACGCCCAGGTCCGTGTTCGGACCCAGGGCGCCGACAAAACCGAGCTCGGAATCGAGATACACCGGCGCGATGGCGAGACGCAAAGTGAGATTGGTGTGCAGGAAATCCGGCTGGTTGTGATAAAAAAAGGCATAACCGGCAAACGGCGCGTGACCTTCCAGGGGCTGATTGTAGCCGAGTTGAAGCAGGTCGCGCCGGACCGGGTCAAGTTGTGCGGAAACGAAATACGGGGCCAGCAACAACAACCATGATAACAGCCTCCCCGTCCGTTTCATCCTGCCTTCGTAAAGCAAAGCGCGCCGGGCAGCAAGCGGATTTGGTCACTCGCCGCTGGACACGCGGAAATATTTGCGGCTTACTGTTTGCGCCGATGCCGTCACTGAATTCTGAATTGCTGATCAAGGCCAAAGGGCTGGGATTTTCCGACCGGCAAATCGCCCATTTGACCGGCCAGACCGAGGACAAAATCCGCGCGTTGCGGAAGAAATTAAAACTCATCCCGAGCTACCGGCTCGTGGACACCTGCGCCGCCGAGTTCGAGGCCTACACGCCGTATTATTATTCGACCTACGATCGCGGCGACGACGAGGTCAAACGGACATCGAAGCAAAAGGTGATGATTCTCGGCGGCGGCCCGAACCGCATCGGCCAGGGCATCGAATTCGATTATTGCTGCGTCCACGCCGCGTTCGCGCTCAAGGAGGACGGTTTCGAAACCATCATGGTCAACTCGAATCCCGAGACCGTCTCAACCGATTACGACACGAGCGACAAGTTGTTTTTCGAGCCGCTCACCCTCGAGGACGTGCTGCACATTTACGAACGCGAAGGTTGCTGGGGCGCCATCGCCCAGTTCGGCGGCCAGACGCCGCTCAACCTTGCCCTCGGCCTCCAGAAAAACGGCGTCAATATCATCGGAACCTCGCCCCAGAGCATAGAAATTGCCGAGGACCGCAAACTGTTCGCCGCCATGCTGGACAGACTTAAAATTCCCCAGCCGCCCAACGGGCTGGCCACGAACGCCGCGGAAGCCCTCAACGCTTCCAAGAAACTGGGCTATCCGGTCCTGGTCCGGCCTTCCTTTGTTCTGGGCGGACGCGCCATGCAAATCGTTTATTCCGACGCCGAGCTGCAGCATTATATGCGCTTTGCGGTTGAAGCCTCGCCAGAGCGGCCCGTGCTGGTGGATAAATTTCTGGAGGACGCCACCGAAGTGGACGTGGATTGCATCGCCGACGTCGGCCATTTCAAAAAGGCCGGCGAAGGCACGATCGTCATCGGCGGCATTCTCGAACATATCGAATTTGCCGGCGTGCATTCCGGCGACGCCGCCATGGTCTTGCCGCCGCACACACTTTCCAGGAAAGTCATTGAAACCATCCGCGAACACACGCACGCCATGGCGCGTGAACTGAAGGTCGTCGGCCTGATGAACGTGCAATATGCCGTCAAGGACGAGAAGGTGTTTGTGCTGGAAGTCAACCCGCGCGCGTCGCGTACCGTGCCCTTCGTAAGCAAGGCCATCGGGGTGCCGCTGGCGAAGCTGGCCGCGAAAGTCATGGCCGGGAAAAACTTGAAGGAACTGGGGTTCACCCGGGAAATCCGGCCGGCGTATTGGGCCATCAAAGAATCCGTCTTCCCGTTCAACCGTTTTCACGGCCAGGACATCCTGCTCTCGCCGGAGATGCGCTCCACCGGCGAAGTGATGGGGCTCGACGCCGACCGCGGCATTGCCTACGCCAAATCGCAGATGGCGGCGGGCTCGTCGCTGCCGTTGGGCGGAAAGGTTTTTATCAGCGTCAGTGACGCGCACAAAAAGCACGTGGCGCCGGTGGCCAAACAGTTTGCCGAACTCGGATTCGAGCTGGTGGCCACGAGCGGCACGGCGGCGGTTTTGGAAAAGGCGGGCCTGAAAGTTCAGCGGGTGATGAAACTGCTCGAAGGCCGGCCAAACGTGATTGATCTGCTCAAGAACAAGGAAATCCAGCTGGTCATCAATACCCCGAGCGGCGCGGCGCCGCGCGAGGATGAGGTAAAAATCCGCACCACGGCCATTTACACCGGCACGCCCATTATGACGACGTTGGGCGGCGCCAAGGCGGCGGTGCGCGGCATCGCTGCGCTCAAGAAATCCGGCTACGAGGTGAAGACGCTGCAGGAATATCACTAACCTGCTTCCATTCCGCCTTTTCGATGGCCGCCTGGCGCCACGGTTCGGGAATTCGAGGGTGCGTGCAGCCAGCGAGTACGGGTTTGACTGCGGAATATCTGCCGCGTGGCTTCATGCGTCCGCTTCCTTCGGCGCCGCACGCAACACGCGATACCTGTGTGTCCACGGTTCAATCCGGCACACGGCGCGATAATCGCAAAATCCACAGGGGGTTTCACTGCCCTTCCGGTACGGGTCTACCCTGGCCGTGCCGGCAAAAATGGCGCGGCCCATCCCGGTCAACTGCGTTTCCATACGGTCCAGCAACGCTTCAAATTCCACGCACGGCAAGGCTTCGGTTGAACCTTTATACAACGAGCCGTCGCTTTTACGGCGGTAATTAAATTGGTCGCCCGCCTTCACATCGGCCCGGTTATCCAACTTCGGAATTGCGTCCATGCTGAAGCGGCCTGTGTGATGGTAGGCCAGGCGCCGTGATTGCCCCGCATCGGCGAGCGCCTCGGCCCGCGTGCTGCCGAATTCATATTTGCCACGCAGGTTCACGTAAAAAGCACCCGCGGGAATCAACTGTCGCACGCCGGGCAGCGCGGGCGAACGGGGCCAGCGCCGCAACGCCGCCAGATATCCCAACAACTGCAATTGTACACCGTGCTCAACCAGAATCGGGTCGAGCTTTCGGCGGCCGGATTTATAATCCATTACCACATACCACGCGCGTTCGCCGGTCTCCCGGCACAAATCAATCCGGTCAATCCGCCCGCGCAGCGCCAGTTTGTGGCCGCCTCCCAGATCCAATTCCCAGGCGGGCCCCCCGCCGGCATCGAACCCGAACTCGAGTTCGGCCGCCGCCGGATCGAATTCATATTGCCCGCGCATCCACGTCACCAGCGTTTCCACAAAGTCCTGCAACGACCGGCCCAGCAGGCGCGCCGTGAACCGGCCCTGGTCATCCGCGCGCAACAAACCGTCGCGGTAGCCGGGCGCCAGATCGGCGGCAATTTTGCCGACGCGTTCGCGCGCTTCGGCCGGGGTGAGGTCACGCCAGCGCCGGCCTTCGGTGGTCAATTGTTCGTGAAACAGCCTGAGGACTTCGTGCTGAAAGCTGCCGCGTTCGCGAGCGTCCAGTTCGAACATTTTGCGTTCCTCGGCGCGCAGGCCGGAATGGACAAAAAACCGGAACGGGCACTGGGCAAATTCCTCCAGGCGGCTGACCGAGCTTTGCAGCGTTGGTCCATAGATTGCCTCCGCCAGATCGGGTGAAAGGTTCCCGGCCGGGTCCGGTTCGCGCAGACCCTCCAAGCTTTTTTTCAAACCCGCCAGGACAGGCAGTGTGAGCAGTTCGGGCCAGTTTCCTGTTGCGGCCGACGTGAGCCGGCTCTGACTCATTTTACCGGAAGATGGAGCGGACGGATCCGGCATCGCGGGACTGCCACAAATTACCACCAGCGGCGCAACCAGATCGGCCACATGCTCGGCGCTGCGCCAATCCATGTCCGGGTGGAATTCATCGCTCTTCAGGCCCGGAAACAGCGCCTGCAAATGCACGATGAGGGACGACGGGTTCAATGCCCGGCCGTCTGTGTTCTGGCGTGAGAAGGTCACGAAAAGTTTTTCGCCGGCGCGGGTGCAGGCGATGTAACCGAGGTAACGCTCGCGCGCGAGCTGGTCGCGTACGTTCGGGCCCAGCACGACATCGTGTCGTTCCAATTCATCCCGGTCGGCCGGGGTCAGGATTGGGGGAGCGGCGGGTGACTCGGGGAACATCCCCTCATTGGCGCCCAGCACCAATGCGAGTTTCAAATCCGGATTGCGCGCGCGGTCCACCGCGCCGATGAGCACCTGATCGAGCGCCGGCGGAACCACCCCCACCGTCAGGCCCGCCAGCCCCGCTTCCAGAATCGGCAGCCAATCCCGCAATGGCAGCGCCTCGACGGAAAAGGCCAGGGCGACGTTGTCCAGCCAGACGTTCATCTGCTCCCAAACGGTCAAGTGGATTGCCGATCGCCGGTTGCCGATTGCTGATTGATCGTCCGCGGCCGTACCCCAACGTTCCAGGATTTCTTTCACGCCAAGTTCATTCCACAGTTGGCGCAGGGATTCGGCCAGTTGCGGGCCGGTCGGCTGGTTGTTTAACCGCGTCAGTTGCCCGGCCAGAGCTTCAAACGGCGGCAGGATTTTTTGGCGCAACCGTTCGAGGGACCCGGCCAGCCCCGGGTCGGCCATGATTTGAACCGGTTCCCGCCATTGAGCGCCACGCCAGCCAAATTCAAGCGCGGCGTTTTCGAGCTGGTCGATCTCCGGCTGGTCCACGGCTGAAAAACCGGCTTTGAGCGCGGCGAACCAGTCATCGTGCCGCCAGTTGAACCCGACCGTGCGCAGGGCGCTGCGTGTGAGTTCGGCCAGCGGGTGGTGGGCAACGGATTCACGCCGATCCAGGAAGAAGGGAATGGCATAACGGCGGAACGCGCGCGCCAGCGGATTGTGATAATCGTCGAGGTTTCGCACCAGCACCGCCGTGTCCCGAAAACGCCCCCCGCCGCGGACGAAACGCAGAATCTCCCGCGCGGCGAACACGGCCTCGGCCTCGGGATCGGTACAAGCAGTCAAGCGGATGGAAACCGGGGGCGGGGGGCGCGGAACGGGTTTCGACCACTTTGCTTCGAGCCAGGCGAGTTCCGGATTTTTCGCGAACCGATTCTTTCCCGCATCCCGGTTGAGTAATTCGACGCTGATTTCGCAATCCAGCAAAGGGTCGAGGCGCTGCCGGCACTGCTGATAGGTCCTGGCAACCGTAGACGAAATAGAGAGCCAGGATGGCCTCGCACCGGTTTCCGGCGCGCTTTCGAGGCAAAACGCAAGGGTCGCCCCATCGCAATGCGGCAAAACAGCGGCGAGCAGGTCGAGTTCCTGCGGGGTCATTTCGGCGAAGCCATCGAGCCACAAGCCGGAAATCCGGAATCCGGGATCTGGAATCCGGATTTTGGAACGGAGCGCGTCCCGGGCCAAATTCAAAAGGCCGTCGGCGTCCCGCAATCCGTGTCGGTCCAGCCAAAGCGTGTAGGCTTCCAGCAACAGGGCCAGGTCATGGAGTTTGTCCGGAAGTTCGCGGCGCTCGGGAAAACGGGCGGCGAGCGAGCGCAGTTTGGCCGGCGTGAATTGATGCTGTTGCAGTTCACCGAGCAACCGGCTGAGCTGCTGTGCCAACCCCGGCTGCCGGGCGCTGGCCCGGAACAATTTCAGTTCGTTTTCATGCCGCAGGATCAGCGCGCGCAGCACCATGACGCGCCCCTCGTCGTCCAACTGATCGGGTGGCGTCACCGACAGTCGTTCCAGAACAAATCGCGCCAGCCGGTCGAATGAAAAAATATGCAGCCGGGTGTAGCCGCACAACCCGTCGCCGGCGAGCAACTGGCGTTCGAGCTGGAAGGTCGCCTGTTTGGGCGCGAGGAGAACCAGGGGCGGGCCGGCCATGCCAGCCTGCAACGCGGCGCGGATTTCGACAAGACAACGATACGTCTTGCCGCCGCCGGCCGGGCCGAGGAGGAAGCGCACTTGCACGCCGGATTTTTCGCGCAAAGCCCGGCCGGCGCAAAGCATTTTATCGGGGTCGGGATGCATTTTTTGCTTCATCTTTTGTATTTCCTTTCGGGTGGATTTGATTATGCTTGCCGCCCGTTGGAAAAATTCAAATTCAATCCAAAGACGGACAACTTGAAATCGTATGCCACTGACACACACTAGGGAACTGTTTGCGAAGGCGTTGAAGGGCAAATACGCGCTGGGCGCGTTCAATGTCAACAACATGGAGCTGCTTCAGGCCATCATCGAGGCGTGTGAGGAGGAGAAGGCGCCGGTGATGCTCCAGATTTCCAAGGGCGCCCGTCAATATGCCAATCCGGTCTACCTCAAAAAGCTCATTGAGGCGGCCGTCAGTCTGTCCACCATTCCCATCGCGGTCCACCTCGACCATGGCGACACGTTCGAATTGTGCAAGGAATGCATTGATGAGGGTTTCACGAGCGTGATGATCGATGCCAGCCACGAACCGTTTGAGAAGAATGTCGAAATCACCCGGAAAGTGGTGGAATACGCCCACAAATACAACTGCGTGGTCGAATCCGAGTTGGGTCATCTCGTCGGCGCCCAGTTCGACGAGGGTGAAGAAGGCGGCGCCCATTCCGTCAGCGGCCATTACACGGTTCCCGAAGAGGCGGTCAAATTTGTCAAGGAATGCGGCTGCGACTCGCTGGCTGTGGCCATCGGCAACTCCCATGGCGCTTACAAATTCAAGGGCGAGCAGCACCTCGATCTCGAGCGTCTGAAGCTCATCAAGAAGGCATTGATGGATGCCGGCATGGGCGATTATCCGCTGGTGTTGCACGGAGCGTCATCCGTACCGAAGGAGCTGGCCGAGGAAATCAATAAATACGGCGGCAAACTGGGCACCGACACGGCGGGGGTTCCGGAAGCGGACATCGAGATCGCGCGCCGTACCGGCTGCACCAAGGTAAACATAGACACCGATCTGCGCCTGGCCATGACCGCCGCCATCCGCAAGGTCCTGTCAGAAAATCCGAAGGAGTTTGATCCCCGCAAATATCTTGGCCCCGCCCGCAACAAGGTGAAGGATCTGGTCCGGCATAAAATCAAAGATGTTCTGTGCTGCGCCGGACACGCCTTCGATTAAGCACCACCTGAATCTTCTTAAGACGGCTTCCAATGGAAAGGCTGGAAGCCGCTTTGCCCGTGCTATAAAGAGTCGAATCGCTTGCTGCCACTCTGGCACAGTCGAACAAAACAATCTATCGATGAGCGTCATAATGGCGCTGTTTTGAATCTTTCATTTTTCTTGAATTAATGCATAATGATTTATAAA
>DATJYM010000194.1:0-12036 GCA_035499615.1 Candidatus Acidiferrales bacterium
GAAAAATCCGGCTCGCGAGTACGCTCGCCCCGCCAAATATTCGACTCGCAGGTCAAACTGATTTTACCGCCAGAACGCCGTGAACGCGGAGAAAAAAAGATCAGGATTTTTGGGGGAAACCACGAAAAACACGAATGACACGAAAACAGCAGAAGAACAAAGACGGAGTTTAACCACGGACGACACGGATCAACACGGATTTTTAACCGCAAAGATCGCAAAGAACAGAAAAGAGAAAGGCAGACCGGAGTCAGCAGGCCATAACTTGAACGGAACGAATCTTGTCATTCTCCCGCGCCGGATTATGCTTCCGGGCGGTGAACAAAACGTGGCAACGCGGACTGCCGTTGATTTTTGTCGTGCTGGTGGCGTTGAGCCGCTGGCCGGGACTGTTCCCTCCCAACTTCAGCGCGGCGACGGCGCTGGCTTTCTGCGCGGGGGTGTATCTTTCCGGCGCCATGTGCTGGTGGCTGCCGCTGGGCACCATGTGCGCGACCGACGTGGCCCTGAACGTGTTTTATTATCACACGTCCCCGGTGGGCGGCTATTTGTTATTGAATTATCTGGTGTACGCAGCGCTCATCTGGTTCGGACGGCAGATGGGCGGGCGCGCGTCCTTTCTCAAATTGCTGGCGGGCGGGTTGCTGGGCGCGGTTGCCTTTTATCTGCTCACCAACACACTCGCCTGGCTGGAAAATCCGGTTTATGCCCGAACCCTGGCCGGCTGGATTCAGGCGCTGACGAGCGGCCAGCCCGGTTTTCCGCCGACCTGGGAGTTTTTCCGGAACACGCTGCTGAGCGGCGGGTTGTTCACGGCCCTGTTCGTGGCGGCGATGAAACTGACCGCTCCCGCGGAATCACCCGCGGAAAAGGAGGCAGGTGTGCGCCCCGAACCAGCGGAAGCCGAAAAGGAACCGGAGGAAGCCAAGGCATGAAACCTGAAGTCAGAAGCCAGGAGTCCGAAGTCGGCATCCCGGCCTCGGTTCCCTGCCCTCCGCCCCCTGTCCTGCGATGAAGATTGGCATCCTCTCGGACACACATGGTTTCCTCGACCCCAAAATTCCCGAATTATTTGCGGGGGTGGGCCACATCCTGCACGGAGGCGACATCGGGCAGCCACGGATTCTGGCGGAATTGGAAGTCATCGCGCCGGTCACGGCAGTAGGCGGCAACACGGATGAACCGGCGCTGCACTACGCGCCGGTGAAAACCGTTGAACTGGCCGGACGGAAATTTTTCATCCAGCACATCGTCCAACCGCTTGATTTGGAGGAAAACCTGCAACAGCGCCTGGTCCGCGAGCGGCCGGACGCAGTGGTGTTCGGGCACACGCACAAGCGTTTCTGCGAGTCGCTGGGCGGCATCCTCTACGTCAATCCCGGTTATGCCGGCCAGCCGAAGTTCGGGTCGCAGCGAAGCGTGGCCATCGCGCATTGTGACGGTAAGGGAATCCGCGTGGAATATTTTGAACTATGATTCCCGGTGGCGGTGGATTTTGCAACTTTCGGGCCGGCTCGTCCGTAGCCTCGCCCACCAGCAAATTGGAAAGGGCGGCTCACTCCGCTTGCCTTCATGAGGCCACTCATGCTGCAAAAGTGTCACCCACGTGGTGAGAACATTCCAGGCGCTCGCCCCACCGGTAAAACCGATCGCCCTGTAAATTTACTTTCGCTGCGGGCTCGGTTTTGTTAAAGAAACCCCGTGCGCAAACTGTTTGGGACCCTTTTGAGCCTCGGGCTGTGCGGGTGGGTTACCGCCGTCCGCGCGGACAGCTTTGGACTGACGGACGGCACGGCGATCTCGGGCGACGTTGTCATGTTCAACGACAGCGGCGTCACGCTGCGCACGCCCACGGACAGTTACACCAACGTGGTGTGGCCCAAATTCTCCCAGGGCGCTTTAAAGCAATTGGCGCAAAACCCGAAGGCCCGCGGGTTCGTCGAGCCGTTCATTGAAACGCCGCCGAAACCCAAAGCCGAGGAGATCCGCGTCCATGACGTGTCGCGCCTGGGATTGCCCCCGCAGCAATCCCTGTTCGCCGCGTTGCTGTCGTCGTCCGTGGGGTTTGTGGTGCTTTTGTTGATTTACGCGGCGAATGTTTATGCCGGCTATGAAATCGCGATCGTCCGCTCCCGGCCAATCGGGCTGGTGATGGGCGTGGCGGCGGTGCTGCCGATTTTGGGGCCGATTATTTTCCTCTCCCTGCCGATGCCTCGGGAGGCCCCGCCGGAGGAGGCGCAGGCGCAACCCGAAGCGCAAACCTTCGCGGTGCCGGGGGCGGCCGCGCCGGTGGCGGAGAGCGTGACGGCGGGCGGCGTCCACGCCGTCCCGGCGGGCGGCAAGGGAGGGTATCCGGAAGCCCAGGTATTCCAGCGCGGCCAGTACATGTTCAACCGCCGGTTTTTTGAAACGAAGTTTTCCGGATTCTTCAGCGTGGTCCGGCGGCCGGCGGAAAAGGACCTGGTCCTGGTCATCAAAGCCGGCCGCACCTCGTTGATCGCCCAACGCATCACGCGGATTGCCTCCAATGAGGCGCATTTTGAAGTTGTGCAAGGCGGCGCACGCCAGGAGGTGATGGTGCCCTTTGCGGACATCCAGGAGATTCAACTCAAACACAAGGACGCGTGATTCAGGTTTTGAATTTTGAGTTTTAAATTTTAAATTGCGACCTCCGATCCGCGCCGATCATTCAAAACCAGGAACTCAAAATTAACAACCGGCATGAAGTACCGCACGATTCTGATGTTTGGCGCGCCCGGCTCCGGCAAGGGCACGCACGGGCGGATTCTGGGAACGATCCCGGGGTTCTTTCATTGCAGTTGCGGCGAGGTGTTCCGCAATTTGAATCCGGAAACGCCGCTGGGGAAAATTTTTGTGGAATACTCGAGTCGCGGCCAACTGGTCCCGGACCAGCCGACCATCGAGCTCTGGCAGAATTACGCCCACGGCCTCACGGCCAGCGGCCGCTTCAACCCCAAAACGGACACGCTGGTGCTCGACGGCATCCCGCGCAACCTGCATCAGGCGGAAATGCTGGACGATTTTCTCGATGTCATCGCCGTGTTTTACATGCGCAGCGCGAGTTTCAAAAATCTGGTCGCGCGACTGCAACGCCGCGCGCTCAAGGACAACCGTTTGGACGATGCAAGCCTGGAAGTCATCCGCGCGCGACTGAAGACCTATGAGGCCGAGACCCGGCCCGTGCTGAATTTTTACGGTCCCCAGGCCGTTCACCGCATCAACACCGACGGCACGCCGCCCCAGACGTTTTTGAAGGTCCTGCGCCGGGTTGTCAAACTCGGTTGAAGGATTTACGATTTACGATTGGTTCAGGCGGACAGACATGCGCGTAAATCGTCAATGAAGGTCGTTTTCATGGGCACGGCGGAATTGTCCTGCGCCAGCCTCGCGGCGCTGGCGAACGACAAGCAATTCTCCGTGGCGGCCGTCGTCACGCAGCCCGATCGTCCCCGGGGCCGCGACCTCAAACCGCAATCATCACCGGTCAAGGTACTCGCCCAAAAACTGGACCTGCCGTTGCTCCAGCCGGAGCGCGCCCGGGACGAAAAATTCATCGCCGCTCTGCGCGCATTGCAGCCCGAGCTCATCGTGGTGGCCGCCTATGGCCAGATTTTGCCACCGAGCATTTTGGATTTGCCCCGGCATGGCTGCCTGAACGTCCACACCTCGTTGCTGCCGAAATATCGCGGCGCGGCGCCGATTCAGTGGGCGATTGCCCACGGCGACGCCGAGACGGGCGTGACCATCATGAAAATGGACGCGGGACTGGACACGGGCCCCATGCTCGCGCAACGGCGGACGCCGATCTCGCCGGAGGACGATTCCGCCTCGCTGCATGACCGGCTGGCCCGGCTGGGCGCGGAATTGTTGGGGCAGACCATCCCGGATTATGTGGCGGGAAAAATTCAGCCGCAACCGCAACCGGCCGATGGCGCCAGCCTCGCGCCTAAGATCAAAAAGGAAGACGGCCGGATTGACTGGGGCCGCCCGGCGCAAACGATTTGGAACCGGTTGCGTGCTTTCACGCCGTGGCCGGGCGCCTTCACGTTTTTCGATGGCAAGCTATTAAAGATTTGGAAAGCGAGTCTTGCTCAAGAAGTTTCCCATGAAGGTGCTCCCCTCCACAGCAGTGGACTCGCAAATGGAACAATTTTGTCGGCTGACAAAAATGGAATTCTCGTCCTATGCGGCAAAGATGCGCTGATGACTATTGAATTGCAGCGTGAAGGCGGGAAGCGGATGAGCGCGGCGGAATTTCTGGCGGGACATGCGTTGAAGGCGGGTGAGAAATTCGAATAACATCGAACAACAAACGTCCAACATCGAACGTCGAAGGTGTTGCCGGTCACGGGCGTACTTCAGTGTTCGGAGTTCAATGTTCAGTGTTCGACGGTTCCCGCTTCCATGGCATCCTGCAAACCGGCGGCATAGGCCTCAAACACCCGGCGCATTTCGTCGCGGACGCGTCGGAAGGAATTCAAAATCTCCTCCTCGCTGCCGGTTGCCTTGGCCGGATCGGGAAATGGCCAGTGATGGCGCTGCAACTGGCCGGGAAAGATCGGACACCCCTGGTCCAGATTGCCGCAGACAGTGATAACGGTACGGATGGGCTGACCGAGAAATTCCTTCAGATGCTTCGAGCGATGGCGGGAAATATCGATGCCCACCTCGGCCATGACCTGGATGGCCACCGGATGGACGTAACCGGTCGGATGTGAACCGGCGCTCTCGACATTGATGAGGTCGCCGGCCGCCGCGCGCAGGAAGCCCTCGGCGATATGGCTGCGGCAGGAGTTGCCGGTGCAAAGAATGAGGACGGTTGGTTTCATTTAATTTCAGAACATCGAACATCCAACATCGAACGCCGAACGTCGAACGTCGAAGCGGCGGGCATCTGTTTCAATGAGAATTTGATGTTTGCTGTTCAACGTTTGATGTTTCATTGGTTTATTTCGCGCAGTCGATACCAAGCGCGCGACTGGTTGCAGGCATGGCAGACAGACAACATCACGGGCACTTCGACGAGCACGCCGACGACGGTGGCCAGGGCTGCGCCGGAGCCGGGCCCGAACAGGGTAATGGCCACCGCCACGGCGAGTTCGAAAAAATTACTCGCGCCAATAAGGGCGCCGGGCGCGGCAACGTTGTGCGGCACCCGGAACCGGCGCATCAGCACGTAGGCAAGCGTGGAATTGAAATAAACCTGGATGACGATGGGCACGGCCAGCAGCAACACGGCAAACCAGCGCGAGGTCAGGTTCTCCGCCTGAAACGCGAAGATCAGCACCAGCGTCAGCAATAACGCTGCGATCATCACCGGATGAAATTTCGGCAGGAACTTTTGCTCGAACCAATCCCTGCCATGCAACTTCAAAAGGGCCGCGCGCGTCAACCAGCCGGCGGCCAGTGGAATCACAATGAACACGACCACCGAAGTGATGAGCACTTTGGCCGGTACGATGACGTGCGCCACTCCGCACAGGAACATGACGATGGGCGCGAACGCGAACAACATGATCAGATCGTTGACGGCCACCTGCACCAGCGTGTAAGCCGGGTCGCCATCGGTGAGATAGCTCCACACAAACACCATGGCGGTGCACGGCGCGGCGGCCAGGATGATGAGGCCGGCGGTGTAGTTCTTCGCGGTTTCCGGGTCAATCCAAGCGGCGAAAACATGTTGCATGAACAGCCAGGCCAGAAACGCCATGCTGAACGGTTTGACCAGCCAGTTGACAAACAGGGTCACCGCCAGGCCTTTGGGTTTGCGCGCGATGCCGCCGATGGCGCTGAAGTCCACCTTGAGCATCATGGGATAGATCATCAGCCAGAGCAGGACGCCGATGGGAACGTTAACTTGTGAGCCCTGCCCAAATTGCAACCGGCTTAACTGGGCGGTCCAGGCGGGCGCGAGCTTGCCAAGCGCGACTCCCGCCACCATGCAGAGGAAGACCCAGACGGTCAGGTAACGCTCGAAGAACTCCAGACGTCTGACATTTATGATTTCAGATTTACGATTTACGATTTCAGGCATTAAGGCGTTGCTCCTGCTCGTGTTGTCACCTATCACTCGTCACACGTCACTTCTTCGGCTTGCGCGCCCGGATTTCGAGGCTGGTGACGAAATCTGCGGTGTTCGTTTTCATTAAACGGCGGGCGATGGTTCAACGGCATTGGCGGCGACAGATGACGGCCAGGTCGGTTTTGAGCACCCGGATCAGTTTCCTGGCGTCGGCGGCAGCTTCGCCGGTTTGGGCGACGGATTTTTTCACCCAGGCGAGCGCCCCGCGTACGGCGGCCGGCGCCGACCGATCGGGCAGCCGGTAATAGACCCAGCGCTCCGACTTGCGTGATTGGATCAAACCGGCGTGGTGCAGGATGGAAAGGTGTTTGGAAACCGTGGAGAACGCGAGACCGAACAGTTCGGTGAGCTGGCAGACGCACAATTCGCCGCGGCGCAACGCCAGCAGGATGCGGACCCGGTTGGGGTCGGCCAGCGCCTTCGTAATGGACATGAACTCGCGCATTATTTTATATTTCGCCAAATGACGAAACAAGTATGCCGCCGGTCCAAATAAAAGGCAAGCGTGATTTTGGTGTGAACCGGTCCAGGAATCCGGCAGGAGATTGACGGCTGGGGCGGCGCGGCGTAAGCTCGAGCCGAGGCCACGGACAGGTGGCCCCCATGAACAGCGCCAAAGAAAACACTTCCCCGGAAGGCGGGTTTCGGACTTGCGACCCGCGCACCTACATGTCCGCCGAACGCACTTTTCTGGCCTGGATACGAACCGGCATCGCGCTCATGGGCTTCGGATTTGTGGTGGCGCGATTCGGCCTGTTTTTACAGGAACTGGCAGCGAACACCCTGACGGTGAAGGACAAACATACCGGGTTTTCGCTGCCTGTGGGCGTCACGCTGATTGCGATTGGCATTCTGGTGACCGTGGTGGCGGCCGTCCGCCACCACCGGCAGGTCCAGGCCATTGACCGGGGGGAATTCCGGGAGGCTTACGGTCAAACTTTTGCCTTTTCCGTAGCGGGGATCCTGGCGCTGACGGGACTGGCGGTGGCCATTTATCTCCTGGCCGTTTTGTAACGGCCCGGCCGGTCACGCGCCCGCGGCGGGGGCGGCCTGGTTTTTCGCCCCGGCGTGCCGGATGTCCTGGGCTTCGTAGAGATACACAATGTCCTCGGCCATATTTTTGGCGTGGTCCGCAATGCGTTCGAGACTTTTGGACACGACCATGAGGTGCAGGCAGCGGCCAATCGTATCCGGATTGCCCACCATATGTTGAGCGAGGGTCTGGTGGATTTCCCGGTTCAACGCATCCACCTCCTTATCGCGCGGAACGAGGGCGCGGGCGGCGGCGGAGTCGTGGCTCACAAATGCATCCAGCGCGGCCTTCAGCATGTCCAGCGCCATGCGGGCGAGGCGCGGCAGGTCGAGATTGATTTTCACGGGCGGTTCCTGGCTTAAATCGCGGGCGCGCTTGGCGATTTTCGTCGCCTCATCGCCGATGCGTTCGAGGTTCTGGGAAATTTTCATGGCCACGGTGACGAGGCGCAGGTTGGTGGCCAGCGGCGCCTTGGTGAGCAATTGAATCACCAGTTCGTCGATCTCCACTTCGAACTGGTCCAGGATGCGGTCGTTTTCCTTCACCTGCAAGGCGAGGTCGTAATCGCGCTGCACGAGCGCCTGAACGGCCTGATTTACCGCGGTCTCGGCGTGGCTGGCCATGGTGAGCAACTTTTGGCGCAAACTGTCCAGCCCCGCTTCGAAATAATTTTCCATACGTTAAAATAGCTCAACCAAACCGGCCCGTCACATAATCTTCCGTGCGCTTTTGCGACGGACTGGTGAAGATTTTGGCGGTCGGCCCGAACTCGACGAGTTCGCCGAGATAGAAGAAGGCGGTGAAGTCCGAGGCGCGGGCGGCCTGCTGCATGTTGTGGGTCACAATCACTATCGTGTAATCCTTTTTCAATTGCACAATCAAGTCTTCAATTTTGGCGGTGGCCAGCGGATCGAGCGCCGACGCCGGCTCGTCCATGAGCAGCACTTCCGGTTCCACCGCCAGCGCGCGGGCGATGCACAACCGTTGCTGCTGGCCGCCGGACAGGCTGATGGCCGGGGCGTGCAGGCGGTCCTTCACCTCGTCCCATAACGCGGCCATGCGCAGGGATTGTTCGGTGCGCTCGGCGAGCCGCTTGCGGTTGCGCACGCCGTTCAGACGCAGTCCCACGGTGACGTTTTCAGCCACGGACATGGTCGGAAAGGGATTGGACTTCTGGAACACCATTCCGATGCGGCGCCGGACCACGACCGCCTCGACGTGGCGCGCATAGACGTCGTCACCGAACAGCCGGATATGGCCTTCCATGCGCGCCTCGGGATTCAGTTCGTGCATCCGGTTGAGGGCCCGCAGAAAGGTGGACTTGCCGCAACCGCTGGGACCGATAATGGCGGTCACGGCCCGGGCGGCGATGTCGAGCGACGCACTTTTGATCACCTGCTGGTTGTTGAAAAAGACCGAGAGATTTTGGACCGTCAAAGCGGGGGCGCCCGCGGCTTTCATTTCCGTCGCAGGGCTGGCTGGTTGCTGGGTGGTGGTGGGCATGGTGATCCGGGACTCAGGAACGCGCGGCAAACCGGTCGCGGGTGAGGAAACGCACGCTGATGTTGACGGCCAGCACCAGCGCGAGCAGCACCAGCGCGCCCGCCCAGGCCTGACGGTGCCAGTCGTCATAAGGCGAGATGGCGTAAATGAAAATCTGCAAGGGCATGGCGGCGATCGGCTCGGTCAGCTTGTGGGCCCAACCGAGATTGCCGAAGGCGGTGAACAGGAGCGGCGCGGTTTCGCCCGCCACCCGCGCCAGCGCCAGCAGCACGCCGGTAACGATGCCCTTGAGCGCGGTGCGCATAACAATTTGCACGAGGGTCCGCCACTTGGCGATGCCCAACGCCATCGCGGCTTCGCGGTAGCCACCGGGCACCAGTTGCAGGACTTCTTCCGTGGTCCGCATCACCAGCGGAATCATCATCATCCCCAGCACGACGCCACCCGCCAGCGCGGAGAAGCCGCGCATCGGCTCCACGATCAGCGCATAGACCACCATTCCCCAGGTGATGGACGGCACCCCGTTCAAGACGTCGGCGGCAAAACGAATCGACCAGTTGAGTCGTGACCCGCCGTATTCGGAGAGAAACACGCCACCCAGGACGCCGATCGGCACGCCCAGCAGCGCCGCCTGGGCCAGGAGGATGAGCGTGCCGAGGATGGCGTTGGCCATGCCGCCGCCCACTTCGCCCACCGGTTTGGGCAACTGGGTAAAGAACGCCCAGTTGATGGAAGTCAAGCCCTGGCTGATCAGGTAATAAAACACCAGCACCAGCGGCGTGACCACCAGGATGGCGCACGTGGACGTCGCCACCTGCACCACGACGTTTTTGAAATTTCGCCAGCGATGGTTGGGAGCAATCATTCCAATGACGAGTGACGGGTGACGCGCGACAGGAAAAAGCCGGAGGGCAGGAAATATTTCCCCCTCTCCGCGTCGGCAGGGTGCAGGGGCGGAGGGGGAGAAGGCCGGGGTGAGTTGCCAATCGTAAATCGTAAATCGCAGATCATAAGTTTCCTAGTGTTGCGGTTTCACGCCGGGGCCGGCAAAAGTTTTCAGCAGCAACTGCGCGGCGACATTGACCAGCACGGTCACGCCGAGCAAGACCAGGCCGAGTTCAAACAGGGCGCTGGGATACAGGCTGCCGGTGGCTTCGTTGAATTCATTGGCGATGACACTGGCCAGCGTGTAACCGGGCGCGAACAGCGATGCGACAATTTGCGCGGAATTGCCGATGACCATGGTCACTGCCATGGTCTCGCCCAAGGCACGGCCCAACCCCAGAATAACCGCGCCGAACAGGCCTTTGCGGGCGTAGCTCAACACGGCGATGCGCGTCACTTCCCAGCGGGTCGCCCCCAAAGCATAGGCGGCCTCGCGCTGCAAGCCGGGGACGGAACGCAGGATTTCCCGCGACACGGACGTGATGATGGGGATGATCATGATGGCGACGATGATGCCGCCGGCGAGCATGCTGACGCCGTAAATCGGCCCCTTGAAGAAAGGCAGAAAACCGAAACATTTCTGGAGCCAGGGAAACAAATGGTCGCGCAACCAGGGAACCATCACGAAGATGCCCCACAGACCCAGAATCACGCTGGGGACAGCGGCGAGCAGTTCGATGAAGATGATCAGCGGCTGGCGCAGCCACAAGGGGGCCAGCTCGGTGAGATAAACCGCCGTGGCAATGCTGATCGGCACGGCGATGGCGAGTGCGATGGCCGAGGTGACCAGCGTGCCGAAAATGAACGGCAGGGCCCCGAATTTTTCGTTGACCGGATCCCAATCATTGCTGATCAGAAAATGCCAGCCGAACTGGTGCAGGGCGGGCCGCGAACCTTGCGCCAGCTCCCAGCCGATAAGGAGGATGAGCGCGAAAATAACCAGCGCCATGGCCAGTGTCAGCCATTGGAAGGCGCGGTCTCCGAAATGCCATCCGACGGACCTGGCATCCCGCATTCTCTCGCTTGTCACGACGGTGTTCACACTTTCCTTAAGCACCAGAACCAAAAGGACGAAGAGCGGGTGGAGCGGCGCTCTCCGTCCGGCTCACGCCCACAAAAAATAACGGGCGGCGGAGCGAAGTCACTACTTAATCGTGTCCAACAGTTGCAATTCGCGCTGCTGGACGCTGTCCGGCAGCGGCGCATAGTCGAGCGTGGACGAAATCTTCTGGCCTTCCGTGACGGCCCACCTTAAAAAGGCGACGAGTTTCCTGCCGTGGTCAGCGTCTTTTTGCCGCTGATAAATCAACACCCAGCTCGCGCCGGCGATGGGATACGATTTGTCCCCGGGCGCATTGACCATGGAAAACCGGAAATCGGCCGGAATGGTGGCGGTGGCAAGCGCGGCGCTGACTGAATCCGGCGAGGGCGAGATGAAATTTCCCGCCGCGTTCTTCATGTCACCGTAGGGGATTTTGTTCTGGTCGGCGTAGGCAAGTTCGGCGTAACCGATGGCGCCGGACAATTGTTTGACCTGGCCGGCGACGCCTTCACTGCCCTTGGCGCCCAAACCAATGCCGGCGGGCCATTTGACCGAGGTGCCTTTGCCCACCGTGTCGGCCCAGGCCCGGTTCACGCTGCTCAGATAGTCGGTAAAGATGAAGGTGGTCCCACTGCCGTCGGAACGATGCACCACGATCACGGGCAGGTCGGGCAGGCCGACGCCGGGGTTGAGGGCGGCGATCTTGGGATCATTCCATTTGGCGATGTTGCCCAGATAGATGTTGGCCAGGGCATCGCCATCCAGCTTGAGTTTGGGATTGCCCGGCAGGTTATAGATGATGGCCACACCGCCGGACACGATGGGCAGATGGAGGATTTTGCCCGGAGCCCCGGACATCGAAGCATCGGTCATCGGCGCGTCGGAAGCACCAAAATCCACGGTTTGATTGAGCAACAGCTTCTGGCCGCCGCCGGAGCCGATGGACTGGTAGTTGAAGCGGACGTCGGGATCCACCTGTCTATAGGACTCGAACCATTTGGAAAAGGCCGGGTAATCGAACGTGGAACCGGCGCCGTTGATGAGGGTCTGGGCATCGGTTTGGAGGGCGAGCAAGGCGAAGCCACCGAGAATGGCGACATGGCGTTTGGAATTTATAACGGCTGAAGCTACAGCCACCAAGCGACCGATGCGCGGGAGTGCAAGGATGGTTTTATTCATTTCCAGTTTGGAGTGTAGTCCGTTTGGCGTCCGTTGTTCACGTTACATTCAGGTTACAACCAAATGGCGAACGGGAACCAGAAAGAAAAGAAGGACCATCGGCGCGAGTACGATGTCCGGGATTCACATGGCACGAAAGGCGGTCAATCCCAGAAGCAGAACAAAGATGGCAAACGCCAGCCGGACGGCGCTGCCCAGGCGCACGCGTGTCTCGGTGGCCGTGATCCAATG
>DATJYM010000195.1:0-14406 GCA_035499615.1 Candidatus Acidiferrales bacterium
TCGTCCGCTTCAATTTAATCCGGCCCAAATCGTGAGGCCCATACCAGATGAACAGGTTCGTTGTAAATGATTCCGCCTTGGGACAAGTGATGGAGAATATATGGCCGCCCAGCGGGATTTTCTGATTACTGAATGCCAGTGTTCCATCCAGCGTGGCCAAAGCATCAACCGGCTGGCCTTGCAACGTCACGCTGAATCTTAACCTGGTTTGTTCCAGTAAACGCTGGTGCGTGCGGATGGCAAAGAGGGCCAGGACCAAAATGAGCCACCACAGGAGCGGGCGGAGCACGCGTAGGATATAGCGGAAACGGTTTTCTGATTGTTCCATAGTCTTGCAGAATCCACTCAACGCATTTTTGCGTTGACAACCAAAGCCCGGACTACAGGATGCGGTTAATCTGACTATGGCAACCCCCGGTAACAAGCCCAAAAGAGGCGAGGTTCTGCGCGTGTGGATTGACTTTATTTTCGGTTTTGAAAACAAAAAAGGCGAAGTGCTCGACCACTGGATCGCCTTCTTCGATACCTTGAATTTCCCGCCGCAGGACTTTTACGCCGCCATTGAAAAGGAATTGCAGGCGCGAAAAGTACCGGGCATGGAGATCTCGCGCGAGGAATTTTCCGAAGGCGGATTGGTTTCCGACCAGCGGATATATTTGCGCCTCCTGCGCGAACGGCTGTTTATCTACACCTGCGCCGCGCCATTTGGCACAGGTTATTTCCTGTCCTGTCGCGTGGTTCACGTCCCGGCCCTGGTGCGACTGTGGCATATCATCGCAGCACTGGTTTTCTTTGGCGGGGTCGGCTTACTTTTGATCAAGCCGCTGGGATTCATTTTCACGATTATTGCTGTTGTTGCGCTCCTATTTGCGCTGGCCGGGGTGATGCGCAACGCGGCGGTATCGGCGTTTGCCGACGTGGATGCATTATTGCTCAAAATACCGGCAGTTTCAACCGTCTATCAGGATTGGTTTCGTAGCGAAACGTACTGGCGGGAGGACACACGGGCGATCTATTTACAGCGTATTCCCGAAGTCATCCGGAAAGTGGCGGGGGAAATCACGGCGGAGAAGGGCGCAAAACTGGTGCAGCAATTTCGGTACGCGCCTATTTTTGGCGAGCTATACAAGCCCATGCTGCCAAAGGCGCAGCCGACATGAGCCATGCGTTCGGTTCACGACCAGCTCTCCGAACAATTCTACCGCTGGGAGCGCCGCGGGCGAGGCTGGCAAGTGTATGGCCAACCGGTTTGTCCAGAGCCCCCCTTTGTTTCCTTTGATGGACATGACCAACCGGAAACACCGGTCATTGATGATGGACGCAGGCCGACGTTTCTAAGCTCGTTGTTTCGGAAATTGGCGGCCCCACCAACACCGCCGCCCGTCGCCGAAGAACCGGGGCCGACCCCGCTGGTTCGCAGCAACTTAATTGAACTTCACACTTCCCTGCCGGCTGATCTGGATCTCTCGACGGAGGCGTTTGGGCAATTTCTTTTGAACCTGTCGCTGTGCCGCGAGCCCATCGCCTTTGAATTGCTCGGCAAGGCGGGGCTGGTGAGCGCGCAATTTACGGCCGGCGAAGATGACGCGCCATTGGTTCGCCGCCAGTTGCAGGCGTTCTTTTCCGAAGCGATCTTCATTCTCCAGCCAAGTGCACTGAAGGAAACATGGCTGACGTGTTCGGGGGAAGAAGAACTGGTGGTTGAATTCGGTCTTGGCCGTGAATTCATGTTGCCCCTGGCCAGCGGCAAGATCGACCCCTTCATCGGCATCATCGGCGCATTATCGGAATTGCAACCCAATGAACTGGGTTTGTTTCAAGTCCTTTGGCAGCCGGTTCAAAACCCTTGGGCGGAGAACATCGTGCGTTCGGTCACGCGCGAGGACGGCAAACCGTTTTTTGTCAATTCGCCGGAACTGGCGAAGGCGGCCCAGGACAAGGTGACACAACCGTTATTTGCCGCCGTGGTCCGTATTGCCACCAAAGCTGAAACGTTCGAGCGGGCGCTGGAAATTGCGCGCGACCTGGCCAGCTCGCTCCGCGTCTTTGCCCATCCACAGGGCAATGAACTGGTTCCGCTCAAAAACGAAATCGAGGATTATCCCCGTGAGGAGCACGTCATGGACATGCTCTGCCGGCAGACCCGCCGCTCCGGGATGTTGATAAATGGCGATGAACTCATGGGCTTTGTGCATCTGCCGGGTAGTGCCGTCCGTTCGCCAGCATTTGCGCGACAAATCGGCAAGACCAAAGCCGCGCCGGCCATTGTCCGGCAGAGTAAGGGATTACTGCTAGGTAACAATGAACACGCCGGCCACAATGTTGCAGTGCGATTGTCGCCCGAACAGCGTGTAAGACATTGCCACATTATAGGCGCATCGGGCACCGGCAAAAGTACGCTGCTTTTTAATTTTATAAAACAGGACATTGAAAACGGTGAAGGTGTTGCCGTGCTCGATCCCCACGGCGATTTGATTGACAAGATTTTGGGTGTCATCCCACCCGAACGGATTGACGATGTGGTATTGGTTGATCCATCCGATGAACAGTATTCGGTAGGATTCAACATCCTGTCTGCCCACAGCGAACTGGAAAAGAACTTGCTGGCCTCCGACCTGGTGGCCGTATTCCAGCGACTCTCCACTTCATGGGGCGATCAGATGAACAGCGTCCTGCAAAACGCCGTTCTTGCCTTTTTGGAAAGCGACCGGTGCGGCACGATTGCTGATTTGCAACGGTTCTTGATTGAACCGGCGTTTCGGAATGAATTCCTGAAATCCGTCCGCGATTCCCAGGTGGTGTATTACTGGCAAAAAAGCTTTCCACATCTGACTGGTGGTAAATCCATCGGCTCAATCCTGACTCGGTTGGACGGCTTTCTTTCTAAAAAGCCCATTCGGTATATGGTTTCGCAACCAGAGAACCGGCTGGACTTCTCACAGATCATGGACAGCGGCAAAATCTTTCTTGCCAAACTGCCGGAGGGACTATTGGGGAGAGAAAATTCGTATCTCTTGGGCGCGTTGCTGGTGTCCAAGTTTCAGCAGATCGCGATGAGCCGGCAGGCCCAGCAGATCACCAACCGGCGGGACTTCTGGCTCTATATTGACGAGTTCGCCAATTTTATCACGCCGACTATGGCGGAGATTCTGACCAATGCCAGGAAGTATCGGATTGGCCTGACGCTGGCGCACCATGAGTTGCAGCAGTTGCAACGCAGTCCCGACGTGGCCAGCGCTGTAATGACGCATCCTTGCACCCGGATCGTGTTTCGCGTCGGCGATGACGACGCGAAAAAGCTGGCCGAAGGCTTTTCTTTTTTTGAAGCGAAGGATTTGCGGAACCTGGAAACCGGGCAGGCCATAGTCCGCGTTGAACGCAGTGATTTTGATTTCAATCTGGTTGTCCCGCTTCCCGCTGAGCCGAAGGCGACCGCGGTGGCAGCGCGGCGGCGAGAAGTAATTATGCGTTCGGGGAAAAAATATGGGATGGCACGGGCGGACGTGGAAGCGATGCTAGCGAAATCCAGAACGCCACTGGAGGAACCACTGCCGTCCCTACAGCCAGAGCCGATTAAGCCGAAGCCAAGAATGCCCCCGGTTCCCATCGTATCGGTCATTTCAGAACCGCCGCAGGCTGCGGAAACGCCGAAAGTTGCCGAGGTTCCGAAGGAAAAGGTCGTTAACCAGGTTGTCAACGAAGTTGTTAGCAAGCAGCCGGAGCAGCGCGTAACACCGCGTGATTTGGGCCGAGGCGGAGCACAACATCAAGCCATCCAACACCGTATCAAAAAGGCGGCGGAAGAGCTTGGTTTCCGCAGCGTCATTGAAAAGCCCGTTTTGGACGGGCAAGGCAGCGTTGATTTATGGCTGGAACGTGTGGGCCAGTCCATCGCCTGCGAAATCTCCATCTCGACCACAATTGACCATGAAGTTGGCAATGTCGCCAAATGTTTGAAGGCCGGTGTTCCGAAGGTAGCCGTGATTTGTTTGGACGAGGAACGCTTGCGAAAGATTAATAAAGGCGTCACCGGCAGTCTTGGTGCGGAATTGGCGGCACGGGTAGAGTATTTCCAGCCCGATCCATTCATCATGTATTTGAAAGCACTGCAGCCGCCCGCACCACAACCGACAGAAACCCGATACGGCGGTTACAAAATTAAACGCTCCACTCCGAAGCTTTCCGCATCGGAACTGAAGCAGAAGGAGGATATCGCCAATCGCATCATCGCCGAGGCGCTGCGCCGAAAGTAATTTTGAACAGCGGAAACATCATTGTTTTTCTAAGTAAAAGACCGGACCAGTCACGTGAAAGGAGGAATATTTTTCAATGATCCGGCGGCGCAGTTTGGTCAAGTTTCTTTCAGGGCGTTCTTCCACGTCCTGCATGGTTGCCCGTGTGACTTTCAATTCGCGGGCAAGTTCAGCTTTGGTCTTACCCGATCTTTTCCGGAACCGCTTGGCCAACAGCGCCAGTTCCGGCTCGGAATACATTTTTCGTTTTGCCATATTTTCCACGATGCCAACAAGTAAGTAAGATTGCCATACTTTTTTCTTGCCTTGCCCAGGTGATTTTTGATATGAACTCGTGCTATGAAGGAAAATAGTGCCTTGAACAAACCGGTTGGCATCTGGATCCGGGTTTCAACCGAGGACCAGGCCAAGGGCGAAAGCCCGGAACACCACGAGGAACGCGCCAGGAGCTATGCCAAAAGCAAGGGCTGGCAGGTCAAGGAGGTCTATGACCTTGCCGGGCAGACGGGCAAGGCCGTCATGCAGCACCCGGAGGCCAAGCGCATGATGAAGGATATCGAGCGCGGCCACATCACCGGCTTGGTGTTCTCCAAATTGGCCCGACTGTCCCGCAACCGCCGCGAACTGGAAGACTTCTCGGATTTCTTCAACAAGCACCATGCCGACCTCATTTCGCTCTCCGAAGCCATTGACACCAGTACTGCCGGTGGCCGGATGTTCTTCCATCTCCTGGGCGTGTTCGCCCAATGGGAACGTGAGGAGATCACCGAGCGCGTCAATGCGTCCGTGTTGACCCGCGCCAAACTCGGTAAATCCATCAATGGCACCTCCCCCTATGGATATGTCTGGAAAGACCGCAAACTGATCATTCGTCCCGAGGAAGCCGCTGTTCGGCGCAAAGCCTACGAACTATTTCTGCAAACTCGGCGCAAGGGCCAGGTTGCCAAGGAACTCAATGCCTCCGGCTACCGCACCCGCAATGGGAACATCTGGCGCGATACCTCGATTCTGCGGATCTTGAACGAATCCAGCGCCAAAGGCGTGTATGTGTTCAATACCATGCGCATGACCGGGAAATGGCGCACTGAAACCAAGCCCGAAAGCGAATGGGGCCGGGCCCAATGCCCGCCCATCGTTTCCGAAGCCCTCTGGAATCAGGTGAACCAGATCATTGAGGAACAGTTGAAGTCCTGGAAAAAGCCCGGCAAACCCCCCGTTCACCTGTTCAGCGGCCTGGCACACTGTTCCTGTGGCCACAGGATGTATGTCGCCGCCAACAGCCCGAAATACTTTTGTCGGAAATGCACCAATCGAATTCCGATTACCGACCTTGAGAACATCGCCCGCAATGAGCTAAAGGTCTTTTTCGGTGAGCCCAAAAGGATTGCCGGCCAATTGCGGCAAGCCGACCGGAATCTGGCCGAAAAATCCGCCTTGCTGGACGCCCACCGGCGGGAGATTCAGAAGGTCAAAGAGGAAATGCACCAGACGCACCAGTTGTATTTGCGCAAACAGATTTCCGGCGAGGGTTTCCGCGACCTCTACACACCCGCCGAGGAACGGATGAAGCAGTTGCAGGCCGAACTGCCCAAACTGGAAGCCGATGTGGATTTCCTTAAAGTCAACAAGCTGTCCACTGACGACGTGCTCCATGAGGCCAATACCCTCCATGACCGTTGGCCCAAATTGCCGTTTGAGGACAAACGCAAGATCGTTGAAGCCTTGATTGAAAAGATCGTGATCGGCAACGGTGAAATTGACATAACCTTCACGCACCTGCCATCTTCTGAAGAATTGTGCAAAAACCAGCAGAGGTTAGGGGCAGGGTGAGGGAGGACATAAATCGTCCGGCTGCAAAGATTACTTAAGCCTGAACCGTTGCTTCTTTTTGCTCCGGTTCCACCCACTTGTTGTGTTCCCGGATGAGGTCCACGAGACGTTCCACGGCTTCAGCTTCAGGGATGTTGAACTTGATGGCTTGTTTGCCCACGTAAAGATTGATCTTGCCGGGCGCGCCACCCACATAGCCGAAGTCCGCGTCCGCCATTTCGCCGGGACCATTCACGATGCACCCCATGATGGCAATCTTCACGCCCTTGAGATGCTCCGTCCGCGCCTTGATGCGCGCCGTCACCGTCTGGAGATTGAACAGCGTCCGCCCGCAGGAGGGGCACGCGACATAATCGGTCTTGAATGAGCGGCAACCCGCCGCCTGCAAAATGTTGTAGGCCAATCGCAGCGATTGCCCGCCACCCGACTCGCCCCGAACCAAAATCGCGTCGCCGATGCCGTCCGCCAGCAGCGAACCGATGACGACGGAGGCGCGGAGCAGCGCAATTTTGGGTTCCAACGGCCACCCCTCACCCGGCTTCGCCGCCTTCTCTCGATTGGATGGGGAGCGGGGTGCGCCACCAAAATGGATGCAATCCTTCAACAGGATGGGATTGTTCCGACCCAGCTGCTTGAGTTTGGCTGCGAGCAGACGGAACGCGGTGATGGCCGGCAGGCTGAGGCCGTCTTTCACCGTGACCAGCTGGGTTTCGCAATTGATTTCAAAATTCTGCGTCGGGTCAATTTCTGCGACGTTCAAATCTTCGTAAACCGCTTCCGGTTTCACGTCGTCTTTCGGACGGATCTTGTGCGCAACCTTGTCCCACGTCGCCCGGGTGACGACCACGCGGACGGTTTCTTCACCGCCGCATTTCACGCCGTCGGCCAGTTCAATTTCCGGCGTGGTACGGCGCTCGAAATGGAAAGGATCAAAGGGGAATTCGGAATTCGAAATTCGGAAATCGGAATTTGAAAGAATCGATATCTGCGCCAGCAAATCGCGGCAAACCTCGATTTCGCGCGGCGAATCTTCCGTCAGTGAAACACGGATGGTGTCGCCCAGGCCGTCGCACAGCAACGAGCCGATGCCGATGGCGGATTTGATGCGGCCATCCTCGCCTTCGCCCGCCTCGGTGACGCCCAGATGAATTGGATAATTCCAGTCCGGTCCTTCCTGCTCCAATCGCGCCACCAGCAGGCGATAGCACTCAATCATCACCTTGGGATTGGACGACTTCATGGAGAACTTGAAATTGTGGAAATTGTGCTTGCGGCAGATGCGGGCGAATTCCAGCGCGCTCTCGACCATGCCGAGCGGCGTGTCGCCGTAGCGGTTCATGATCCGGTCGCTGAGTGAGCCGTGATTGGTGCCGATGCGCAGGGCGCGTTTCAGCCGGAGGCACTCCCGCACGAGCGGCGCGAACGCCTCCTCGATGCGTTTCAACTCGGCGGCATACTCCGCATCCGTGTATTCCATGACCGCAAATTTCTTTTTATCAGCGTAATTGCCGGGATTAACGCGGACGACCTCGACCCATTTAACCGCTTCCATCGCGGCTTCCGGTTTGAAATGGATATCGGCGACCACCGGCACCAGGCAACCCCTTTGGCGGAGTTCCGCGATAATGTTCTGAAGATTGGCTGCGTCTTTCACCGTGGGTGCGGTGATACGGACCAACTGGCATCCGACGGCGACGAGTTCGAGCGTTTGTTTCACACACTCGGCGGTGTCCATGGTGTCGCAGGTGAGCATGGACTGCATGACGACGGGATGATTGCCGCCGACGATGACGCCACCGTTCTTCGGGTCGCCGATGACCACCTGGCGCGTATTGCGTCGTTGATAGAAGTACGGTGACGGGCAATAGCGCATGGATTACTTGTCCGCTGCCGGTGGCGTTGCGGCGGGGGAAGTCGTTTGTTCGATCTGTGCGCTGGTGTTGAACATGGCGTGGAACAGCGGAAACCGTTTGATGTCGAAAAATGCGACATAAAGCATGAAGGAAATCAATAACATGGCAAAGCCGGTGATGAGATAATCCACGAACTTGATGCTGACGGGGTGGCGGCGAATTCGCCGGACATAGGAGAAGCTGCCGATGAGCGACATCACGATATGTCCTCCGTCCAGGACGGGGATGGGCAACAGATTGATGATGGCGAGGTTCATGTTCAGCAACACCAGGAAATTAAGCGCGAGGCGGTAATCGGTTTTCACCCAAACGGCGAGCATGCTCAGAATGCCGATGGGGCCTGTCAAATCCTTGGGGCCCACGCCCGTTTGGTGGGAGTGAATGAGCGCGCTGATGACCATGAAGGTCTGGTCCACGACGCCGTTGACGTTTTCCCAGGGTGTCGGTCCCGGCTTTTGGACGATATATACCTGGGTCGAATCCGATCCCAACATGACACCGACCTGGCCAAATTTTGTTTCGGGATCAAGCGTCGGGGTGACGCTGAGAGTGATTTTTTTCGCGCCGCGTTGGACCCGTAATTCGGTGGCCTGCCCGCCGCGCTTGTGAATCAGATCGATCAATTGCTCGCGGCTGGCCACCGGCACGCCGGCGAATGATAGAATAACATCCTTCGCCTGGAGCCCGGCTTTGTCCGCCGGACTGTGAGACATCACCTGCATCACTTGCGGATGGTCGCGCGGATCGAGATTCAACATTTTGAGGCCGATGGCGTTGTCCGTCGTGGCGAGAAGTTGATAGGAGTGCTCCTGGCCGTCGTGTTCGATGACGACGGGCATGGTGGTGCTGCGGGCCACCACGGTGTCGATCATCACGTCCTGCCAGGAATTGATTTTCTTGCCGTCGACCGCCTTGATGACGTCACCCTCTTGAATGCCCAGTTTGGCTTCCGCCGAGCCCGGTTCGACGTAGCCGATAATGGGCGGATTTACGGGAACGGGCAGGCCGACGAAATAAATGATCGTCGCCATCACAAAGGCAAAGACCACATTCATGAACGGTCCGGCAATGGCCACCAGAATTTTGTGAAGTGCGGGCGCCGGCGGCACGCTTTCGGTCGTCTGGCCTTCGAGGGCCTCGGAGGTGACCATTTGCGGAAGCTTCACAAAACCGCCGGCCGGAATCCAGCGGAGGGAATATTGAATGCCGCCGCGTTCCCAACTGTAAATTTTTGGTCCAAAGCCGATGGCGAATTCCTCCACCTTCATCCCCAGTTTGCGCGCGACCCAGAAATGGCCGAATTCGTGGACGAAAATGGCCGCGCCAAACAACACGAACACGGCCGCAACGACGTAAATAATGGTCAAAATAGTCATGTAAAAAACCTGCCCCGCAATGGGACAGGGAGATTATAGCAGCAAAAAGCCTGCCCGCAATGACGGCTTTTCCTTCGGAATGACGAATAACGAATGACGCATGGGTAAAGCGAAATCGAATTATTGCTTATGCAATGCAAGTCATATCACGATTTCATCGGCCGAACAATCTTCCGGGCTCTCGGTTGTTCCATTTGTCATTGGTGATTCGTCATGACCAACGCCTCCCGGCGCGCCCAGGCATCGGCCTCCAAAATCTGGTCCAAAGTGGGATGCGGGACAAATTCGTGCGCATCCATCGTGTGTTGAACGGTTTCGGTGATTTGCAGGAAATTGATATTATGATTCACAAAGGCTTCGACGGCGATTTCGTTCGCCGCGTTCAGCACGGCCGGCAGAGTGCCGCCAGTTTCGCCGGCG
Source organism: Candidatus Acidiferrales bacterium (assembly GCA_035499615.1). Lineage (GTDB taxonomy): Bacteria > Verrucomicrobiota > Verrucomicrobiia > Limisphaerales > UBA11358 > UBA11358. The sequence continues at coordinate 9,793 of DATJYM010000195.1, forward strand.
CGTCGGGCCAGGTTCAACGCTGGAAACTTCTCCACGTCCGGCTCTTCGAACGTCAGGGTGCCGAGTTTGGCGAAATCCGTTTGCACGCGTCCGTTTGGCGCGCGCTCGGGATAGGTGAGGGCGTACTGGATTGGCAGGCACATGTCCGGGGTGGACAGCTGAGCGAGCATCGAGCCGTCCACAAATTCGACCATGGAATGCACGATGCTTTGCGGATGCACCAGCACACCCACCCGCTCAATGCCGACGTCGAACAGCCAGCGCGCCTCAATCATCTCCAGCCCCTTGTTGAACAGGGTCGCCGAATCAATTGTGATTTTCCGGCCCATGACCCAGGACGGATGTTTCAACGCGCGCTCGACGGTGATCTGGGGAAATTCCTCCCGGGGCAGTTTGCGAAACGGCCCGCCGCTGGCGGTCAGCCAGAGTTTGCGGACGGAACCGGCCGGTTTGCCGTCGAGGCATTGGAAAATGGCCGAATGTTCGCTGTCCACGGCCAGCACGCGGACGCCGTGTTTACGCGCCTCGGCCATGACAATTTCGCCGGCCATGACCAGAATCTCCTTGGACGCGATGGCGATGTCCTTGCCCGCCCGAATCGCCGCGAGCGCGGGTTTGAGTCCGGCCGTTCCGACGATGGCAATCAAAACGATGTCCGCTTCCGGCAACGTGGCGAGTTTCAACAAACCCTCCGCGCCGGAAAAAACCTGCGTTGCCGCGCCAAGTGCTTCTTGAAGTCTCTTTTTCTTTGCCGGGTCGCAGATGGAAATTGCCGTTGGTTTGTGTTTGCGCGTTTGTTCGAGCAACAATTCAGCGTTGTTTCCTGCGGCGAGCGCATGCAGACGAATGCGGTCCGGCAAATCCTCGGCCACCTTGACGGTGCTGGTGCCGATGGACCCGGTCGAACCGAGCAGGACGACGTTTTTCATTTAGGAATTACGATATACGATTGATGATTTGCTCGCCGTGAGGGACTTCCGGTTGAAATCGTAAATCATAAATCATCAATCGTAAATTTTGTTACGGGTGTGTCAGAATGTGCCGCAGATAGAGATACATGATGGGTGCGTTGAATAAAAGGCTGTCGAGCAAATCCAAAATGCCGCCGATACCTGGGAAAAATCGGCCCGAATCCTTCACGCCCGCTTCGCGCTTGAACAGCGATTCAATCAAATCGCCAATGACAGCGGTAACACTCAGGATGATTCCGAGAATGATGGCGTGCCGCAGTTTCATCCCGGCCATGTTCGCTCCACAAAAATATGTAAAGGCCACGCTGGCCAGCGTCGAAATCGCGATCGCGCCCACAAAACCCTCCCACGTTTTGCCGGGGCTGATGCGCGGAATCATTTTATGCCGCCCGATGAGGGAGCCGACGACATAGGCGCCGGTGTCGCTGAATTTTGTTACCAGGATGAAGTACAAGGTGTAAAACCGACCGTCCACCCCGGGGAAAAAATTGATTTTTTGGATGAAATTCAGCAACCAGGGCACGTACATCAGCCCGAAAAGCGTTGTGCCAATGGCTACAATCCCGGTCGTGTTGCCGCGGGCAACGAGCTGGCGCACGCACAGGCCGAGCACGAACAGGATGACGAAGCCGGTTTCAAAGTCGTTCGGCCGGGCCGGGGAATCATAAACGCCCAGATGACCGGTGGTGAACGCCGAGATCTGCCCGGTCAGTTCCAAAAACGTGCCGGCCATGAGCAGGACGCCACCAATCAGGCCGCAATATTTGTAGCAGGCGAGGCCGCATTTTTCGGCCAGGCCGTAAAATTCCGCGAGTCCGGCGATGGCCAGCAGGAGGATGATGAGCAGGAAAAGGCCGTTGGAGATGAGCGCATTGCGGGAAAACAACCCCGCGAGGATCACCGTCCAGAGAATCACCGTGGTGATCAACCGGCGGAGAAACACCTGTGCCTTCGAGGGCGATTGGGCTGCCGCAGCCGCGTCAGACATGCGGGCGGAAGTTAACAAGCGCCGTGGGAATTGCCAACACCGACTTGCATCGCGTGCGGCGTCTAACGGCAACCATTTTTTCCAATCGATTGAGCGACGGCAGCGTTGGCCAAAGAAATGCCACCGGTGGAACAAGATGAACCACCTGCAAGCGGTGATGCGCGGTCCAATCACGCAAATTCCCCCAAAAAAGTCGAAGATCTCTTCTTTTAGCATGTTGACACGCCCGGCGCTAAAAGTTGTCGTACAGACAGAATCAGTGAACCGCGCCGCGAGCCGCGGAAAAATCAATCATGTCTGACAAGTAAAGGACTTTATGAATGCGACCTTTGAGTCACCCAGGCCGCTTGCGAAATCCAGCAACATGAAGCCGGCAAAACGAAGAATCTTGTTGGTAGACGATGATCGCATCATGCGTCAGGTCCTGTCCCGGCTGCTAACGGGGGAGGATTTTCTGGTACTGACGGCGGCCAGCTGCGCCGGAATACTCCAACTGGTTAATCTCATGAAGTTCGACCTCGTTTTGCTGGATTTGAAGACGCAGGGCGGTTATGAGTGGGAAACCTTCGGCCGGCTATCCGCCCAAAGTCCGATGCTGCCGGTTATCCTGATTGGGGACCGGCCCAACATGTTTCTTCACACATTAGCCTCGGACCTCGGCGCCTTGTTGGAAAGGCCTCTCAATTTCACAAGGCTTTTTCACACCATCCACAACCTTTTGGAAAAATCGGCAATAAAGCGCCTGACAGGTTTCGCCGGGCGACCCATGGTGTCTTACCGCGTGCCACCTCAGGAAGATGAATCCCCAGGTCCGGAGGATAAATTAAAATCAACGGCGTCCGCCGTGGGTTGATGCGATCGCAAGCCATGGAGAATGGTTTTGACGCACACGGTGGACAAACGAAAGGAACAACATGAAAATGACCAGAACCAAAAACTGGCTGGCTGTTGGATTGTCGGCGTTAACGGCGACGGCGGGGTATCGCGCGTTGGCGGACGGCGCTTCGGCAAATGCCACGGCTGCGAAACCGGACAAGACCTACACGGGTAACCCAAAGAATGCAAGCTTGTTCTGAGCGAAGGCCGTCAAGGAGAACTTGAGTAAGAGTGGGGCTAGTTGGAACAGGTGTGGTAATTCATGAATTTGATATTGAGGTTGGATTTTGGTGCATACGATTGACAAAAAGAGATTTGCGGATGAAAGTTGAAGCGAAATCGGAATTGGATGGGCCTCAGATTTTAGGCTCATTATACTGTTAGGCCTCGTGAGCCATGAAAGATTCCAAGATACAAGACGGCACTTGGACTCACAGAATCACCACTTGCAAAGATGGGATTTGGAGAACGATTATTGAGAAAGATTGCATCACGGATGACAGATTTCAGCGGGCGCGGTTTGTCTTCGGTGGCGGCCCTACGGTTCTGGTTTCGGCAGATGATTTGCGGCGAGTTTGTTATATTTCAAAAGCGCAGAGTGAGCTTGGCCTTTATTGGCTGTATTTTGACCTTGAGAAAGGCACTCTCAATGACCAGTCAGTCCACTTTGAGACCCAGGCCTAACACCGCGCTGGAGCCAACGCCGACTGCCCCTTTAGTTTATGGATGGTTTGAGTTATACAATAATTATCGAGCCATCGGAGCCACTTGCCCGTCGGCGTGGTTCAGCTTTGAAACGTTAGGCTGCTCGAACGCTCATGGGTTTTCCCATCATAATAGTCGTGTTTATTCTTAGTTTCTGCGTTGTGTCCGCCACAATTTGGCGTTTGCGTCGCACTGGCGCGGGACGCAGTTGGTGGTTCGCTTTTATTGCACTAGCTATTGTTGGAGTTACAGTTGGTAGCTGGCTTGCGCTCCGATTCGAATATCAGATTTCTCCGACGCTGCGATGCGCCAGCTTTCCGGTGCCTTTGGCATTTTTTCACCTTGAGAACGGCAATTGGATTGACTTTGTTACGCCCCCACAAGTCATGTATTCGGGATTGGTTGCCAACATTCTTGCGGTGGTTGCTGTATTTTTACTGCCATTATTACTAACATTGGTCATATCCCATCGGAGACAGGGAAATGAAAAGCACGTGGCCTAACACGGCGCTGGAGCCAGCGCCGACTGCCCCTTGAGTTTTAGATTGAGATTATCAATCAATGAATATTACCATTGCCTGATTAAAAGGTAAAATATAGAAAGCTGACTTTTGGTTCCAGCGTTGTTTGGACACCACAAAATAGGTGGGAGATGATTAGCGAAGGGTTTGATTTTCTGCAAGCTAACGATAAAAAGATGTATAATTGCATCACTTCAGAAGGCCGATTCGTGTTCTTTTATACAGTCGGTAATTGTTCAAACTTCGGAGGACGTTACTATGGAATTGAAGAACAATTTATAAGATGGGGACGCGAAGGTGTTGCCGCGTTTTTGGTGCAGTCAATTTTGATGTTTGACGCAGTGCCAACGGTCAGCAAGGTAAGTTTTAAGCCTGGCGCTTCGGCGTTACGGTCGGCTGCGCCACAAGTAGTAGAGTGGATGCGTGACCATTCGTTTCGGGCTGATTTTATCGAAGGCTATCGCTCGGCCACAGAGAAAATATTGAGCAAGACCTCTAACGCCGCGCTGGAGCCCCTATGAGGGTTGTCAAGTGAGTTGGAGGATTATTTGTA
>DATJYM010000196.1:0-50332 GCA_035499615.1 Candidatus Acidiferrales bacterium
TTCGAGTATATTGAGGTCTTTTATAATCGCTGCCGCCTGCACAGCTCTCTGAATTTCCTTTCGCCCGTTGACTTCGAAAACCAAAACAACTAAGTCATGAGCCAGCTCTCTTTCAGTGTCCGCTTTTTTGAAGCAAGCCCAGGATGAAACGAAATCTTTCTGTTAATTTTCGCGTCCCGGCGGAACGAATAAGCCGCGAGAACCTCCCAAAATAAATACTACTCGATTGATTCACCCTCTCCGCCTCGGGCGGGGCAGGGTGACCATGCTGTTGAAAGCCACCTCGTAAAGGCTGACAAACACCGACATTCTTCCTGCTATTTCAAGCACGGGGAAGAGGGAGATTACAGTCCCAGTTTCTTGAAACGGGTGTTCACTTCCTTGAAGTGGAAGTCCAGCGAACAGAGTTTCTCCAGTTCACCCGGCTTGAAATGTCCAGCTACCGCCGGGTCGGACCTCAATTGTTCAACGAAATCGGCATCGTCGCGGCCCGCGTGTTTCACGTCCCACGTTTTCATGGCCGCATCCTGGACCAGTTGGTAGGCGGCTTCGCGGGTCAGGCCCTTTTTGATGAGCGCCAGGAGCACGGTCTGCGAATTCCACATGCCCAGGCTCAGGCCGAGGTTGCGTTTCATGTTTTCCGGATAGACGGCGAGGCCGTCCATGACCCGGATGAGCAGGCCAAACATGTAATCGAGCAATGTGCAGGAATCGGGAAAGATGATGCGCTCGACGCTGCTGTGGCTGATGTCGCGTTCATGCCACAAGGCGACGTTTTCCAGGGCGGCGATGGCGTTGCCGCGCAGCACGCGGGCGAGACCACTGAGACGCTCCCACGTGATGGGATTGCGCTTGTGCGGCATGGCACTGCTGCCTTTCTGGCCTTTGGTGAACGGTTCCTCGGCTTCGAGCACCTCGGTGCGCTGAAGGTGACGGAACTCGACCGCCCAGCGCTCCATGCTCGCGCCGACCAGGGCCAGCGTGGTCATGAATTCGGCGTGGATGTCGCGCTGGATAACCTGCGTGGCAATCGGTGCCGGATACAGGCCCAGTGTTTTACAAACCACCGACTCGACGCGCGGGGAAAGATGGGCGCTCGTGCCCACTGCGCCGCTAAGCTTGCCGACCGCTACGGCCTCACGCATCACCACCAACCGTCGCAGCGACCGCACAAATTCATCGTGCATCAGCGCGAGCTTCAAACCAAAGGTCGTCGGTTCCGCATGGATGCCGTGGCTGCGGCCGATGCACGGCGTGAATTTGAATTCGTTGGCGCGCCGCTTGAGAACCGGCAGCAGCTGCTTTACATCGGCAATGAGAAGGTCGGCGCTTTGCACCATCTGCACGGCGAACGCGGTGTCAATTATGTCGCTGCTGGTCAGGCCGAAGTGGAACCAGCGGCTGGCCGGACCGTTTATTTTTTCGGCAACCGCGGTGGTAAAGCCGATGACGTCGTGGTTGAGGGTTTTCTCCAATTCCTTCTGCCGCGCGACGAGGCCGGGCAAATCGGCGAACCATTTTTCCGCGCCTCGCTTTATCTTCGAGAAGTCTGCCCGCGGCACGACGCCTTCCTTGACCAGGGCTTCGCTCGCGAGGAGCTCGATTTGGAGCCAGAGACGGAGCTTGTTTTCATCGGTCCAAATGGCCCGCATCTCCGGTCGGGAATAGCGCGTTATCATGGCACGAGCCTAAAACGTCGAGAGTCGGGAGTCGAGAGGCGAGTGCCATAGAAAAAGCTCTCGTCTATCGACCCTCGAGCCTCGACCGGATCAATGTTTCGCCATTTTACTGCGGGCCTTTTCGAGAGTTTCGCGCTCGCGCGCGGTCAGGCTTTGAATGCCGTGCGCGGAAATCTTGTCGAGAATGGGGTCCACCTCGCTTTTTACAAACTCGTCGGTGGGCAATTCCTCGTCGGATTCGCCCGCGGTCGAATGCCAGAACCTGCCCTTGCCCGAGCGGGTGACGGCAAATTCGCGCCGCGCGGCCGGTCGCGATGACGGCGCTCCCCATGGCGACCGGGACCAGCGGCCCTGGATGAATAGCCGCGCAAAAACAAAACCCATCAACATGCCGCCGAGATGTGCGGCATGAGCGATGTTACCTCCCATCAACGCTGCCAGCCATGAATCGGGGAAAAGGATGCAGAATGCGCTCACCAACGCCGTGCCCCATAGCAGGTATTTCGCCCGCAAGGTAACGGGCAGCACAAAAAAAAGGAGCAGGGTCAGTTGTTGCTCCGGATAAAGAGTGGCGAATGCCGCAACCAGCCCGAGTGCAGCGGCCGAGGCGCCCACCACGGCCGTGCCGAAATGACTGGGCCAGACCAATGCTCCCAACATTTCCACCAATCCTCCCAGTATTCCGCTGGAAAAATACAGAATCAGGAATTTCCCGGGACCCAGGGTTTCCTCCATGGCCCGCCCGAAAACGTAAATGGCCCAACAGTTCAGCAGAATGTGCAACAAACCGCTGTGCATGAACTGGTAAGTTAGCAGTTGCCAGACAAAACCATGCTCCAAACCCTCAAGGCTCAATGCAAAATAATTGTAAATAAATGGATTGTCCGGGACCAACCGCATCGGGTTGGAGGAAAGGATGCACTCGACCAGAAAAACGATGGCGTTGGCCACCAGTAACGCCACAGTCAGGGACAGATAAGGCCGGTAATGAACCGGCTGGCGCATATAATCACGATCTTCAAGCATGGCGGACGCAAACTAATCGCCGGAAAGCCCGTTTTCAACGGCCATTTTGCGGCAACTCTTCGACAATGCAGCCGTCCACGAGTTCAAACACGCGCCGGGCGTGCGCGGCCACCTTGGCGTCGTGCGTGGCGATGACGAGCGTGGTTTGCCGTTCGACATGCAGTTTCTTGAGCAATTCGATGATTTCCCCGCCCGTGTGTGAATCCAGGTTGCCAGTTGGTTCGTCGGCCAAGACCAGTTCCGGTTCATTGACCAGGGCGCGGGCGATGGCAACGCGTTGTTGCTCGCCGCCGGAGAGCTCAAACGGCTTGTGTTCCACGCGGTCACTGAGGCCCACCCGGGCGAGCAATTCACGTCCGCGCGCCACGGCCCGGGCGACGGGGACACGGGCGATGCGCGCCGGCAGACAAACGTTTTCCAGCGCGTCCAGTTCCGGTAAGAGGTGGTATGCCTGAAAAACGAAACCCACCCGGCGATTACGGAGGTCCGTCAGTTTCTGTTCGGAAAACGCGGCGATGTTCTGCCCGGCAAAATGGATTTCGCCCCCGTTGGGCGAATCCAACCCGCCGATCAAATGCAACAGCGTGCTTTTGCCGGCGCCGGACGCGCCGCGCAGGGCGAGGAATTCGCCACGCGCGACCTCGAGATTGACCCCGCGCAGTACTTCGAGCGTGCGCCGGCCCATCGTGTACGATTTCGTCAGCGCTTTGGCGGAAAGCAACGATTCGCTCATGGCATTTATGATCTATGATTTACGATTGACGATTTAAAGCAGGCGGTGGCGTTGCCAAAATCATCAATCCCAAGCAGCAAATCGAGGATGTCACTCATAACGCAGCGCCTCCACGGGTTTCAGGCGGCCGGCGCGCCACGCGGGAAGCACACCTCCCAGAATGCAGATAATAAACGAACTCCCGCAAATCACCGCGATGTCCCGGAAGTCGATCACCGCGGGCAAAGCGTTGAAGCCGTAGATGGAGGCGGGGAACAACTCAAATCCGGTCCAACGATTCATGAAATGCAGGAATTCGTTGCGATACGTCAGGGCGAGGATACCGAGACCGTAACCGGCCAGGACGCCGAGCACCCCGATGATGGCGCTCTGGGCGAGAAACACGCCGGAGATTTGCAGGTTGGTGGCCCCGAGCGCCTTCAACATTCCGATTTCACGCGTTTTCTGGACCACGAAAGTGATTTGGGCGCTCAGGATGCAGAGCGCGGCCACGATTACGATGAAAAACAGCAGATAAAACATCACATTCTTTTCGACAATCACCGCGCCGAGGAGGGCGGAGTTTTCCTGCATCCAGGTGGTGATGGTATAGCTCGGTCCCAACGCATTCGCCAGTTCGTTGCTCACGGTCACCGCCTGGTAGGGATCGTGCAACATGACCATCAGCCCGTGAACATTGTCGCCGAGGTCGTAAAGCTCCTGGGCGTTTTCCAGCGAAGTCACCACAACGGAATAATTGTAATCGTAATAACCGACATCGAAGATGCCGGTGACGGTGTAATCATCCGGCAGCACGGCTTCCTCGTTTGATTTACCCTGGTGTTCCTTCAATTTCTTCAACTCGTTCGGCGAATAAATCGACACCCGGTCGCCCACGGCCAGGTTCATGCTTTGGGCCAGCGCCGTACCGATGACCATGCCTTGCCGGCTCAGGTCGAATTTCCCGGCGATAATGCTCTGGGGCAGCACGCTCACCGAATTTTCGCGGGCGGGATCTGCGCCCCGCACATAGGGCGCGGCAAAGAAAGGCTGTTCGTTCCCGACGGGTTCCGTTTCCATCAGCACCGGGCCCAGGACATACGGCGCCACGCCCGCCACGTTTTTGTTGGCGGCGACAAGATTCATCACCGCATCGTCATTGGCCATCGTCTGGCCGGTGGCGACGATTCGCAGGTGGCCATTGAAGCCGAGGATTTTTGCGCGCAAATCGCGGTCGAACCCGCTCATGACACTGATGACAATGATGAGCACGGCGACGCCGAGCGCGACGCCGAGGATGGAGATGAGCGTGATGATGGAGACGAAAGTCCGTTTGGGCCGCAAATAACGCAGCGCGAGGAGCAGTTCAAACGGCAGTCGAGACATGGAGGAAGGCTAGACACGCACCCGACAAGTGTCAACGAAGTGCGTGAGGTTCATTCGCGTTTCGTGCGCGACCGCCGGAATGGATTAGTCCCACTTGTAGCTGCTACTGTGCGCGGAACGAAAAGCAGGCTGACGAACAGATAAATCCAGCCAATGACAAAATGAGCGCCGAAAATAAAACCGAAGGACACCAGATTCAAGAAACCGATACCGTAGAGAAAAACGGCCGCCGCCATCAGCAGGGCTCCTGGTATCAAGGCCGCACCCGCCAGCCGCCAGCATTGACGGAAGTTCAGCTCTCGATTCGCAAAAAATCCCAGCAACCAGAGCGGCAGGAAATAAAGTGTCGCCAGCAACGACCAGCACAGCAGGAGAGCAACCGTCAGGGCGGCTGCGGCCAGAAAGAGAAGTTCCGTGGCCCAGGCGCCCCAAAGAGGCTCCAGCGCGTTGCGGTTGAATGCAAAGAAATAGCCAGCTGGGTAATTCCATTCCAGGTAGCCGAGCAGGGAATAAACCCGGACGGTCTTTCTGCCAAACTCGATTTGCACATCCGACGCCGGGCCGATTTGGCCGGAGTGGTCCGGATCCACGTCCAGCGCCAGGAAATGGCCCTGGGACAGCAGCTCCGCCGGACCCCCCTGCCAGTCCAGTTTGCCCGCGCGGATTTGGCCGGCAGCCGGCAATTTTTGGATGGCGGTGGTTATTACCGGGAAATAATTGCTGCCGATAAACCAAACGACCGCCCCCGCGGCCAGCACCGCTGCGATGAATTGCACGAGCAGCAGACGCCCGAACCCCGCACGCGCAAAAGCCGCGATGCCGCGCGGGGTGAAGGGTTCCCAGGCGCGAGTTGATTCGGCAGGTGCACTCATCGGAGGCAGATTACTTGAAAGGATTGGACTGTTAAAGAAAACCCGTTTCGCTGGCGTTCGGAGCGCCGAGCGCCGCCTCGGCACGTCGGAAAATCCATCGCATCGTGCCGAGTCGATGCTTTGCGCTCCCGGCAATGCGCTTTAACGCGCCCGCCTCATCAGGCCGGGTTGGCTTCCGGCGGCTCCGGCGGTTTGGGCGGCGGATTTTGCACCGGGGCCGGCGTAAACAGAACCGGGATGGGATAACGCAATTTCATCACGTCGTCCACGAGCACCTCGACAAAATAAGTCCCGGCGGTTTTGAATTCAATCTGGCCAAATACCATCACGTTCGTCGCGTGCAGAGCCGCGTCCTTCAACTCCAATTTCATCTCGCCTTTCCGCAGAACGGTCGTCTGGTCGGGAGCGATGAATTTGATGCTTTCGATGAACTGGCCGATGCCCGCGGTCCAGCGGTTGAAGATGCAGAGCCGCGCGGCCACGACGGGGAGTTGCGGCACGCGCAGAAAATTAATGACGCCGATGAGAATCAGATTGCCGGAAGCTTCCTGGCGGACATCCTCGCACACCAATGAGCATTGCAGATCAGGCAGAATTCGAGTGGGTTGCATATTCTTTTTATGGTAGCGGTGCTGAGCGCGCTCCGCAGCTTCTTATTTTAAATCCGGCGGTCACCGACCGCCGCTACAGCTACAAAGTCATCTCCGCCGCACGCACCGTGTTTGACATCAACATGGCTATGGTCATCGGTCCGACCCCGCCGGGATTGGGCGTGATTTTCCCGGCGACGGATTGCACGCCCGCGAAATCCACGTCGCCCACCAGGCGGGACCCGTTTTTTGCGCCCGGGTCGCTTATGCGGTTCACTCCCACGTCCATCACCGTGGCGCCGGGCTTGACCATGTCCGCCTTTACGAATTCAGCAACCCCCATCGCGGCAATCAGAATGTCGGCCCGGCGGCAATGCGCCGCGATATCGCGCGTGGCGGAATGACAGAGCGTCACGGTGGCGTTCGCGTTTTTGTCCTTCTGACAAAGCATTGCGGCCATCGGTTTGCCGACAATATTGCCCCGGCCCAGAATCACCACCTCCGCACCGCTGATTTTTACCTGCGACCGGACCAGCAATTCCCGGACGCCCGCCGGTGTGCACGGCTGGAAGCCGAGGGGGTCACCCAACATCAACTTGCCGACGTTGACCGGATGAAATCCATCCACGTCCTTCTGCGGCGACACGTTCGAATAGACCACGGATTCCCGGATTTGTTTAGGGAGGGGCGCTTGAACCAGGATTCCGTGCAAGCGCGAATCGGCATTCAATTTTCCCAGCAGCGCGAGCAACTGGCCTTCGCTCGTTTGTTCGGGCAGGACGTGCGTTTCGGAAACGATTCCGAGTTCGGCGCAGGCTTTCTCCTTGCGTCCGACGTAAACCTTGGACGCGGGATCCTCGCCCACGCGCACAAACGCGAGGCCGGGTACGATCCCGCGTGCTTGCAACGCGGCGATGCGCCCGGCCAGTTCGCGCTGAATTTGCGCGGCTATGGCGCGGCCATCAACGACGGTTGCCACGTTGTCGGGGACTGCTGAGGTCAACGTGTTTGATGGCATTGGTGGAAACCACCTGGATGCTCTGGATGGCAATGATCGGGCTGCTCGGCCAACGCTGATCAATGCCTTCCACACCGGTAACAATGATCCGCATGTTGACATAGCGGCCCAAGTCGAGATCCGGCGCCGTCGTGTATAGGTAATCAATCGTCTGGTACGTATCAGGATCGAACAACATGTACTTGGTCGGCGCGGCTATACTTGAAACCGGTCCCACCACGCCTTCATGCGACACCACACGGTCTGTCGGCGGCGGCTGGGCCACCGGTTGGGCCGGCGGGGGTGGCTGGGCCACCGCGACGGGCGTCGGTTGCGAAGCGGGTGCAGCTTGCGTCAAATACATGGCGGCGACAAACGCGTAGGCATTGGCCGGCGGCTCGATTTCCATCCACTCACCCTTGGTTCGGATTTCAGTTACGGCCGTGCCGTGTTCAATGGTCCCCAGCACACTGTAATTTTCGCCGGGCCCGCCACGCAGATTCACTTTCTTTGTCAAAACTGTTTTGTTGTCCTTGTCAATAAACTTGGCAAAAACCCAGACGTGGGCGCTCGCCGGATAGGCAATTTGCGCCCATTGCGCGGGTTCGTTGGCCTTGTGTTTGTCGAGATTGATTTGGGATAAAACCGTCACCGTGTCACCTTGTTTGAGGTGGGCCACCACTTCGCCCTTGAGACCGGCCTGGCCGCGGACGGTGAGGCTCTTGACGGCAACCTGGGCCGGACCGGAAACCAGCGTGACGGTGGGTTCGGACAGCGGCACCACTTTGGCGGGGGCGCGGTGTCTATGTTTGACGGGCTTGGCTTTTTCCGTGGGCGCCGCAGTTCCGGTGGCGGCCGGCACCGTGGCGGGGGCGGCTTCGGCGGGCGGGGCGGCGGTGGGTGCGGGAGTGGCCGCACCTGAATTTGAGTTGTCCTGCGCAACGGCGCTTGTGGCCAGCATCACGCCCAGCATCAACCAGCAATTCGTTTTCATATTTCTGCAAGTAAAGTTTTAATCTCGGTTTCTGTCAATGCCCGCCAACGGCCGGGCTTCAATTCGCCTAGTTTAATTCTACCAATTTGTGTCCGCTGTAGCCGTTCGACCGCCAACCCCTGCGATGCAAACAGCCGTCGTACTTCGCGGTTTTTGCCTTCAGCCAATTCAAGCTCCACAACGCTGCGCCGACGGCCGGCTGAAATGAGACTTGCCGCCCGCGCCCGGAGTTTTTCGCCTGCGTGCCATACGCCCCGCAAGAATCGTTCCAAAATCGCCTTTTCCACGCAACCTTCGACCGTTGCAAGGTATTTTTTTCCAACGCCATAGCGCGGATGTGTCAGGCGCAGGGCAAATTGTCCATCATTGGTCAAAAAAAGCAATCCTTCCGTGTTAAAATCCAGACGGCCCACGGAGTGAAGATTTTGCCATTCCTTGGGCAAAAAATCATAAATCGTCGGCCGGCCCGACTCGTCCCGGCGCGTACAAATGCAACCGACCGGCTTGTGCAAAGCCACGTAGAGCTTGCGCCGGGCCCGGACCGGTTTGCCGTCCAACGTCACGGCGTCCCGGTCGGGATCCACCCGGGTGCCGAGCACGCGAACCGACCGGTCGTTCACCTGGACCCGCCCGGCCAGAATGAGGGGTTCCGCCGCCCGCCGGGAAGCCACGCCTGCCTCCGCCAGAAATTTCTGCAAACGTATGGCAGGTGACATGTGACAAGGGACAGGTGACAAGAGCGGATTCCGCGTCACGCATCACTTGTCACGCGTCACGTTTTACACTCCCGGTTTGGTTTTGCGCAGGCCAGTGATACGGTCGCCGTCTTTCCACTGACCGCGCTTTTTGAGTATCTCGACGCGCTCGAAACGTTTGAGCACATTGCGCTTGCCGCCCAAAATGGTTGCCGCGCGCAGACTGCGATGCTGTGACATAAATTTTCTTCGGTTAAATTATCGGTAAAAACGAAGGCTGATTCTAACAGGTTAAACCGTCCCGGCAATGACGAAATTTCAGCCGATCCGGTCCCATCCACACCATTCCCGCCAAACGAACCTTCCGCGGGGACGGACGAAGCCTCACGCCTCCGGCAACCGCTGTAATTCCAGGAGCAATCGTTCCGGGTGGACCGGCTTGTGCAGCACGGGCGACTTCACTTGGCTCAGGAATGAATGATACTTGGGATCGTCCGCCGCGCCGGTGAGAAAGATAAAACGGCGGCACAAATACGGTTTCACCCTCTCGATCGTGCTGTAAAACAAATCGCCCTCCAGTTCCGGCATCCGGAGATCGCAGATGACGGCGTCCACGTCCCGGCTGAGGATTTTTTCCAGCGCCACTTTGCCGTTGGCCGCGGTGTTGACTTCGTAATTGAATGTCTCGAGAAGATGCTGATAGATCGACGACAGCTCAAGGTCGTCGTCCACGATCAGCACGCACTTTTTGTGCGAAGCGGGTTGCCTGTCCACGACGGTTGACATCGGTGCTTTGGATTGCATCCCCGGAACGCCCCGGTTTACCAATCCCTGGGTCACCCGGGCAGTCGCCGGTACCTTCTGCGGGTGGCCGACAATGTCAGGGCGAATATGGCACAAACCCCCGATACGGACAAGAGCCGACGGCGAAAACCAAGCGGAGCGCGCCTGTCTCAGGCGCAGATTTCCCATATCAAAAACAGGATGGAATCAATGTGCACGCTGCTGGAGACCTCTGCCAAACCCGTTATGCATGCGTTCGGAGCGCCAAGCACTGCCTCGGCTCGTTGGGAAAATCCACCGCATCGCGCCAAGACAGTGCTCGGCGTTCCGGTTTTGCAGAGGTCTCTTCCAGCGTTCCCAACCGGTTGCGACTGTGAAAGCCGTGCTCCGGATGCCGACATCTAAATTGGATTTTCCGCCAACGCCTGTTCCCGTTCCGGCAGGGTGGGATGCGAATAGTAAAATCCGCTGTAGAGCGGATGCGGCGTGAGGTTGCCCAGGTTTTTTTCGTTCAGTTTGCGCAACGCGCCAATCAAAGATTGCGCCTCGCGCATCACCTGAGCGGCGAACGCGTCGGCCTGGTATTCGTAGCGCCGCGACCACCAATGGATCAGCGGCGAAAACCAGAATGTGACCGTGCCCGCCAACAGGCCAAACAGCAGCAGCGCGGGCGCGACGTTCCCCGGCGCAAACCCGAAAGCGCGATAAAACCATTCCTGGCGGGTCAGAACGGAGATGAGATAAAAGCCGGCCAGCGAACCGGCCGCCGAGAACGCCAGCATCTTCGGGATGTGCTTCTTTTGGTAATGACCGATCTCGTGCGCGAGCACCGCTTCCAGTTCCGGCTCGGTCAACTGCTGGACCAGCGTGTCGAACAGCACGATTTTGCGGAACCTTCCGAAACCCGTGAAGAACGCATTCGAATGCCGCGAGCGTTTGCTGCCGTCCATCAACTGGATGTTTTGCGCCCGGAACCGCGTCCGTTTCGCCAGCTCCAGCAGCCGCTCGCGCAGACTGCTTTCCGGCAGCGGCGTGAATTTGTTGAACAAGGGCAGAATCAGGACCGGCGCCAGCACCAGCATCAGAAATTGAAACCCCAGCAACGCGGTCCAGGCCAAGAACCACCACCAGGCTCCGGCCCAGGAGACCATTTTCAGGATGAGCACCAGCAGCGGATAGCCCAATGCGGAAGCGAGCAACAGGCCTTTTACCCGGTCCATCCACCAGATTTTCGGCGTCGTGGTGTTAAACCCGAATTTTTCCTCCAGCCGGAACTGTGCATGCCAGTCGAAGGGCAAATCGGGCAGCGACAGGGCAAAGCCCACCGCGAACAGAAAAGCCGCCATTGCCCAGGCCGACTGGCCCAGTCCGTGTGAGAAAAGTTGAAACGCCCAGGGCAGAACGCCACTGAATAAAAAGATGATTAATACGGCAGCATGGTAACCGTCTTCCATTTCGGTGAACTTGCCTTTGGCCAGCGTGTAGGCAACCGACTTTTGGTAGGTCGGCGCGTCCATAATCCCATGGAAAGCCGGCGGGACTCCATCGGCATTCGCGAGCACATGGCGGCGATTCAAGCGCGAAAGCCAGAACTCCGTGATCCAGCGCGTGCAAATCAACAGCAGAACCGCCAAATTGAAAATGTACGGCGCCGCGATGGGAATAATTCGGTTCACCAATTTAACGCCGGCAACCGGCGGGCGACTTCCTCGGCGTTGGCGCGGCTGTTGAAGGCGCTGATGCGGAAATAACCTTCGCCTTTCGAACCGAAACCGCTGCCGGGTGTGATGACCACGTTGGCTTCGTTCAGAATTTTATCGAACGCCTGCCAGCTCGTGACGCCCTTCGGCGCCTTCACCCAGATATACGGCGCGTTCAACCCGCCGAAAACCTTCAGCCCGGCCCTTTTTGCGCCTTCGCGCAGGACCTTCGCGTTGCCGAGGTAATGTTCGATGAGCGCGCGCACTTGCGCCTTGCCATCCGGCGAATAGAGCGCCTCGGCAGCGCGTTGGACGATGTAGCTTACGCCGTTGAATTTGGTCGTTGTGCGCCGCAGCCACAGGCCATGGAGCGGTTGCATCTCTCCGGTTTTGGTGGCCGCCCGCGCCGACTTCGGCACGACGGTGAAGGCGCAACGCACGCCGGTGAATCCGCCGTTCTTGGAACAACTGCGGAACTCGATGGCGCAGTCGCGCGCACCGGGAATTTCGTAAATCGAATGCGGCAACGCCGGGTCGGCGATGTATGCTTCGTAGGCCGCGTCGAACAGGATGACCGCCTTGTGTTCGAGCGCGTATTTTACCCAGGCCTCAAGCTGCGGACGGTTGGCCGCCGCGCCGGTCGGATTGTTCGGCGAGCACAGATAAATTAAGTCCACGTGCCGGTTGGGCGGTTCGGGCATGAAACCGTTGCTGGGCCGGCACGGCAGAAAAACCAGCTTTGCATAAGCGCCCGCTTCGTTGGCCTCGCCGGTGTGGCCGGCCATCACGTTCGTATCCACATAGACCGGATAAACCGGGTCGCTGATGGCGATTTTGTTTTTGTGGCCAAAGATGTCAAGGATGTTACCCGTGTCGCATTTGGTGCCGTCGCTGACGAAAATCTCATCGTCGGCCACGTCGCAACCGCGGTTGCGGAAATCGTTTTGCGCGATGGCACGCCGCAGCCATTCATAGCCCTGTTCCGGGCCGTAGCCGTGGAACGTTTCGCGCACGGCCATTTCGTCCACGGCCCTGTGCAGGGCGGCGATGGCGGCGGGTGGCAGCGGCTCCGTCACGTCACCGATGCCGCAGCGGATGAGGCGCTGCGCGGCCTCGGGATTCGCGTCGCCAAATGCCTTCACGCGCCGGCCAATTTCCGGAAACAGATAACCGGCTTTGAGCTTGAGATAATTGTCATTGAGGAATGCCATATCAATTCCCAGATAAACATGAATGAACACGGAAGTAAAACTTTGAGTGCGCTCGCGTTTTACCCGTGTTCATACTATGCTGGAGAAAAGGCAGCGAATTTAATCCTTTTTATACTCGCCGTCCGGAATCAATTCCACGTGCAGCTGCTGGCCGGATTTATCGAAGTAGGAGCAGCTCATGGCAGATAAATCACATACCCACTTCTCTACCCCGACTTCGCCCGCCAGACGACAAAGTGTCGGATAGTTGGAAAGACCCTGCTGATTTCCGAGATGATTCTATTCGGCGATTCCACATCTGGTCGGGCGCTCACGGGACATGGCGCCCCAACTTTTCCAAGGACAGTGCTTCCCCATTGCAGCCGTGAAAGATATTAGCGCCCGTCTCATTCATGTGGCCATCGGAAGTGACTCCAGCGCCATTGAGTTCCCGTATGAGAGCCGGAAAGTCCGCTCCGGTCCGCGGCTGGGAATAAATTGCCGTAATGTTTTCCTATGTAAGCGGCACCGGTTGCGCGCCCGGAAACCATTCCGTGTGTTCGTCGCCTTGACGTCCGAAATAGGTCACGCGTTTGCCGTGCAAAAAGGCAAAATATCCCTGCACGCCCGCTTCCATCGCGCGGCGGGTGAATTCGCGATATTTTTGTCCGTTCCGTTGGCTGTCCAGAATGTCCGCGCGAACCGCCGCCGCATCGAAATCCGCAGCCACCGGCGGCAATCCTTCATAATTGATCGGCGTGACGACCGCGTCGCCTTCGGCGCTGTAAAAGGTTTTTCTCATGCCGACGTAATCCACTTGATAATATTCCACGCCTGCCGTCAGTAATTGACTGACGACTTCGGGAAATGACATGGTGCCGTCGAGAGTTTTACGAGCGACCCCCGTGATGATTTCTGTGTTCATATTTTGCCTTCCTGGTTTGTCTGCTTTTTTTGGTTTGTGCTGGTTATTCAATTCCGTAGCGCCCGCGTTCGGCTGATTCCCAGCCGTTGGCGTCGAGGAGTTGTTTGATTGTCCCCATAAAGTCCTTGCGTTGCTTTTGGGTAAGTGTCTTGAAAAATGATTCGTCGTTAAGGTCGGCGTGCTTCGCGAGTCGCGGTACAAGCTTGTTCGCCGTCGGCGTCAAACTCAAACCGAGCGAACGACGGTCATTGCCTTCGGCGCGATTGATCAGCTCGCGCTGGACAAGGCGTTCGACCATGCGCGAAACGGAACTTTTGTCCAAGCCGACCCGCTGCGCCAGTTGGTTCAGCGTGATGTTGTCGTGACTGTAGAGCGTCCGCAGCAGAACCCATTGCGGCACGGTCACGTCCTCCTTTGCCAGCCTTTCGGTAAAGCTGTCAGAGACGAAGTTCGACAGGCATCGCAACCAATAACCGACATGGTCACCCAGATCGCTAATGTTCGGTTTATTCATTGGCAGTACAATAGTTGTATATAAAACAGTTGTCAATGCAATTCGTAATGTTTAGTGCGTTGATGGCAGGCGAGTTGTGTGATTTATGGTAAGAATGCAGGACAAAATCCTGCAATGATTACGGTTAAATGGCGGGCGGGCACGCCGCCCATCATCGCGCGGAAGCCGAACTTGAGCGATTCACCTGCGAGTCAGGCCGCGATTGAGCCGGTGTCCATGAACTTGAAACGTATTACCTTCTGCAAATGTGTTTGCAGACCTGCTTGTAAATGTGCGGGTGCAGCACGCCCACGAAGGGCAGGTTGCGGTATCGCTCCGCGAAATCCAGCCCGTAGCCGACCACAAACTCGTCCGGCACGGTGAACCCGGCGTAATCGGCTTCGACGGCTTCGACGCGGCGCGCGGGTTTGTCAAGCAACACGCAGATTTTGGTCCGGCGCGGCCTCAGCGCGCGGAGTTTGGGCAGCACCCGGTTCAAGGTCTGGCCCGTGTCCAGAATGTCGTCCACCAGCAGCACGTCGCGCCCGCGCACGTCCAGCCTCAGTTCCTTGGTGAAAACCAGTTCGCCGGCCTTCACGCCTTCGCCGTAGCTGGAGACGCCCAGAAAATCAAGCCGCAACGGCAGGCTCAGATGCCGCAGTAAATCCGCCAGAAATACCACTGTGCCGTTGAGCAGCGAGATGACGACCATTTCGCGTCCGTGAAAGTCGCGCTCGATTTCCCGTGCCAGGGTGCGGACGCGCTGCGCGAGCTGCGCTTCGGAGATGAGCACGCGCGCCACTTCTTTGCGCCAGCGCAGCGGGACTTTAATGGAACGGAATTGGGCCATCCGGTTGAATTGTGAAAAGGCCCGCGCCGATTGCGAGTATTTTTTACGGCGAGTTCTTCACCGCCGCGGCCAGTTGTTGGACGAGCCAGTCCGCTTCCGGCTTGCTGCCGAGATTTTTTGCCGCGGTAAAATCCCGGCCGTCGCGCGTCCGGATTTTCAGATCGTAATAGGCCGTGTGGCCCGCGGAACCGCCCACGTCGGTCGCGAGGCTCGTCACCTCGGCAACCTTGACCGTCTGCTGTTTTTTGTAGCCGAGCCAGGCGGTTTCAATCTGCACTTGCGCGGGCGTGGCCACCACATGGCTGCGCCGGAACCAGAGGTCAAATGCGAATACCGCCATCAACAAATCAATCACACCAAACACAAGCGGAAAAAGGAACGGCGCGTGTTTCCAAAGGAGAAACACGATGACCGCGGTCCAGATTACGAGAAATGCGGTCGCGCCGGTCGCGAAGCCGGGATTGCGCCCGGCCGGGAAGATGAATTCCTTTCCGCCCCCGGCCAAGTCGTTGACCTGGACATGCGAATGGATTTGCTGCCGGATCTCGTCCAGTGACATTTGGTATCGCGCCGTCGGATCTTCGGTGGGGACCGGTGTGCCTGGCACATTGAACACAGGCACCTCGAAGGTGGCGTGGTAATTGGGTCCGCGCACCCTGGCCGAAGCTTCCAATTTCCAATGAATTCCGTCGCCTCGTGAAGTAGTTGATTCCGGTTGGTCGGCCGGCAATTTGAAATAAACCGGAATGCCGGTGGCGTTCAAATCGGTTTGCGGCAAATCCGGCCGCAGCCACTTTTCGTCCTGCCACAGGATTTTCTCGGTGGTGGAGCGGTTGTTGCCGGTACCGCTCGTGGTGCGGCGAAGGCAGCTCAACCGCAGGTGCAGCCCGTGTTCGGCCTGCAGGCGCGCGGGCACCTGAATCAAGCCTTCGAGCGTGCCGCCGGGCGCGCCGGGCATCGCCGCCATTTCAAAAAAGGATTGGCCGAACCGCCGCCAGGCAAGCGTGGTGTTGACGGCAAACGCTAAAACGGCCAGGCCGACCACGGGGAAAATCAGGGCGATCAGCGCAGCGCGATTGCCGCGATGCCATTCCGGCGGGACGATCAGAAAGGTGATGACGGTGGAAAAAACCAGCCAGAAAATCACGAAGATCCACAGGAGAATGACGGATTTGCGCGCGCCGGACGCGATGCGGCCCGCGGCCCAGTCATCTCGTTTGAGCCAGGGTTTCTCCGAAGTTTCCGGCGCGGACGATTTGAGGGTGGCGGTTTTCAGCGCCAGTTTCTTGGCGTTGATGCCGAAGATGAGTGCCACAAATCCGATGCAGGCCGCGATGAAGCTCAGGATGGTAATGGCTCTTTGCTTCGGGATGCCGCCGAACAGGTCGTGGACGAACATCACCAGGGCTGCCAGCCCAAGCAATGCAAAAGGCAGCGCCAACAGCATCACTCGTGTGCGCTCGGCTTTGGCGTCCGGCGGTGTGGCCGGTTCATCTTTGAAAATCCAACCCATGCAATGGACAAATCAGATGTGTTTGTTGTCGCTCTCGTCCTTCACGGTGTAACCGCTTTCCTGCCGCTTGAAATTCACCTCGTTCTTTTTGACGTACGCACCGAACACGTCGTCGGCGCTCAGGCCGAGCACCTGCGCGAGGCTGATGAGAAAATGGAACAGGTCCACGACCTCGACGCGCGCATTCTGGGCGTCAAATTTCTGGTACTTCGCCCACCATTTCCAGGGCACGCTGTCGGTGAGTTCGGCGATTTCCTGCGTCAGGGCACGGCAATAATTCAAAATCCACTTCGTCTGGTCCGCCTCGCTCATGCCGTCGGTCCGGACGCCGATGCGCTCGTTGAGGGCCTTTTGCATGCGGAACAATTCGCGGAGTTGGTCGGGCTTTTCCATGGACGAAGAATACAAATTCAGCGGCGGGTGACGAGGGCAAAATTCCTCCTCGTCCTCGTTCTCGTCCCCGGATTTTCGAATACGAGAACGAGGGCGATGACGCGGACGATCAATGGCAGGCTCTTTTGCATTGAAAGCACATCGCTTTGGAGTTCATGCTTGAGCAGGTTCATCGCCCGGAACATCCGTAAAGGCTGAACACCAACACCTTGGAATCGTAAAACAACAGACACTGGATCCAACCGCGCCATTTTGCGCTTTGAACTTGGGCGGCGTCAGCCTATAAAAGTCGCATGTTGCCAACATTTTTGACCGACGGCGGCCCGGTGATCTGGCTGATATTGCTCGCCGCCGCTGTGGCGTTGGTGGTGTTTATCGAGCGCGTACTGTATTGCCACCGTTCGCAAATCAATTCCGCGGAATTTCTCAACGGCGTGCGCAACGTGCTCAAGCGCGACAACGTGGTTGAAGCGATTTCCATCTGCGACGCCACGCCCGGGCCGGTGGCGCGCCTGGTCAAAACCGCCATTCTCAATCGCGACCATGGCCGCGACCGGGTGCGGGAGGCGGTGGAAGAGGCCGGGCTCACCGAGGTGCCGCAGCTCGAGGAACGCCTGAATCTGTTGGCCACCATCGCGCAACTGGCGCCGCTGCTCGGCCTGCTCGGCACAGTCATCGGCTTTATCCGTATGTTTATGCAATTGCAGGCGGAAGGCCCTTACGCGCACCTCAACTCGCTGTCCGCCGGCATCTGGCAGGCGCTCATTTGTGCGGCGGCAGGCATCGCCGTGGCCATCCCGGTCCACGCCGGCTACAATTATCTCGTCAGCCGCATCAATAAAATCGTCCTGGACATGGAACGCGCCGCCGCCGATATCGTCAATATTGTCACCGAAAACGGCGGCTCCAAATCCCCATGAAATTCCCGCGCAATGCCCGGTTGTTGCGCAGCACGTTGGACGTGGCGCCGTTTGCGGTGGTTTTTTTCCTGCTGGTCATTTTCCTGTCTCTGGCTGAACTGCTGCCCACGCCCGGATTGTCTTTGCGCCTGCCCGCCGCCAGTGATTTGCCCGGAACGGACAAGCCCACGGTGACGGTCGCCGTCGATGCCGACGGCCGCCTGTTTTTTGCGAATCAAATCGTCTCGGAAAACGAGTTGAAATCACATCTGGCGATGGCGCAGAAAGATTCCGGCGCAGCGCTCACCCTGGTGGTGGAGGCCGACAAAGCAGTGACTTATGGCCAGTTGGTTCATCTGACCCTGCTCGCGCGCGATGTCGGCATTCGCGATGTCCTGCTCGCCACACTCCCGCGGGTCACCAGCGAACCCGGCCCGCCATGAAGACCATTTCCGGCGAACCGGTTGCGTCCGGGGAAACCAGGCCGCGAACCAGGAGTCCATGGCCTTGGAGCCGCTGGTTGTTCCTTGTCGTGCTCGTCCTGGTTGCGCATATCGTATTGATTTTCATTTTCGGCACTCGCAACCCTATCACGCCGACGGTTGTGAAAGATGCGCCGAGGCTGGAACTGGCGGCGCGTTCGAGCGAATGGCTGCTGCTGAACGACCCGACCCTGTTCGCACTGCCCAATAGCGGGGGTTTTGCCGGGCCCGCCTGGCTGGAGCCGCCGCCTTTGCATTTTCACCGGCAGGAATGGACCGAACCGCCGCGCTGGCTGCCACTTCCCGACGGCGAACTGGGCGTCGTCTTCAGCCGGTTCATGGAGACCAACCGGTTTGCCCGCTTCACGTTTGAATTGAAACCGCCAGCCCCGTTCACCGTGCCCCTTGTGCCGCTGGAACCGAAGTTTGCCGACGCTTCAACGCTACGCCTCGAAGGTGGCGTTACCCATCGGCCATTGCTGACGCCCCTGAAATTGCCGTCCTGGGCGCACGCCGACGTTATCGCGCCCAGTTGTGTTCAGGTGCTCGTGAACGCCGCGGGCGACGTGGTTTCCGCGGTTTTGTTGCCGCCCTATAATACAAGCGAGGTCCGCGATACGGATGCCGACCAGTTTGCGCTGGAACTGGCCCGCGCCGCCCGGTTCGCATCCGGTCCGGATTTGACCTTCGGCAAACTGATTTTCAACTGGCGTACGGTGGCGCCGCCCGCAACGAACGCCCCCGCCGCTTTATAGCATGTCCGCCGACTGGCTCATTGTAATTTATGTGACGCTGGCGCTCGGGGCCTTGTGTGCCCTGGGGATTTATTCCGAAATGCGCCGGCGCCGGTTCTGGCCGACGCACGCCGAAGACCGTATTTTCCGATGCGCCAATTGTGGTTACGTTTACACCGACGACCCGGACGTGGACCGCTCGCGCTGCGCTCAATGTGGGAAACTGAATGAACCGATTGAGTTTTAGAAGTTAGTCAGCAGTCAGTGGTCACTGGTCAGTAGCCGGAAACTGTCGTCAACCGGAAGGCCAGGAACCATGAACAGGACAAATTTTGAAAACCTTCGGGTTTGCAAGTTGTCCGGGGAACTCGCAGACGAAATCTGGAACATCGCTCTTCGTTGGGGCGGATTTGCCCGGGACACGGTCGGCAGGCAAATCGTCCGGTGCGCCGACAGCATCGGAGCGAACACCGCCGAGGGAACCGGCCGCCACGATTTCCAGGACAATCGGCGTTTTGTAATGATCCCGCGCGGCTTATTAAATGAGCCCCAACATTTTCTCCGGTGCGCTTTCAAGCGAAAGCTTCTCACACCCGCCGATGTAACGAATATCAAGCCGTTGGTGGACAACCTCGCGCCTCAGCTCAATTCCTAGTGGAAATCAATCGGCCGCGACTACCAAGGTAAATAGCTGCTGATCACTAACTACTGACTACCGACTAATTCCCCGTCTTTAATTCCACCACATCATGCGGGGCGGCTTCGCGCATCCCGGCGGGGCTGACGCGGATGTAACGCGCCCTATCCCGGAGTTGCGGCAGATTCGCCGCACCCAGATAGCCCATGCCGCTCTGAATGCCGCCAATCAGCTGCGCCAGCACGCGGTCCACTGAACCGCAGGCTTCCTTGAGCGCCTCGACGCCCTCGGGGGCCACCTTCTGCGTGGGATTGGGCAGATGACCGTACCGCGCTGCCGAGCCGGCTTTCATTGCGGCAAAACTGCCCATGCCGCGGTATTGCTTGTAAAATTTGCCGCCGATTTCAACCACCTCGCCCGGCGCTTCGTTGCACCCGGCAAAAATCCCGCCGCAAATCACCGCGTGCGATAACGTCAACGCCTTCACAATGTCGCCGGACTTGGTGATGCCGCCGTCGGCCAGGATCGAAACCTTCTTCTTCGCCGCCCCGCGCGCGGAGACATAAAGGGCGGTCATTTGCGGAATGCCCACTCCGGCCACGATGCGCGTCGTGCAAATCGAACCCGGACCCTGGCCGATCTTGATCGCGTTCGCGCCACAGTCGGCCAGAAAATCAACGCCCGTCGCGCTGGTCACGTTGCCGGCGATGATGGGCAATTTCGGGAAGGCGTCGCGCAAAACCTTCACGGTGTCGCCCACACCCTTGCTGTGGCCGTGCGCGGTTGAGACCGCCACCACATCCACGCCGCGTTCGACGAGCGCTCCCACGTGGTTGAGAATGCGGTCGCGGTCCAGTTCGCCGAAGGCATTGCGCGTGGCCGAGACCGCGGCACCACAGATGAGGTGGAAATGGGCGTCACGTGCCGGCTTGAACTGCGCGTTGCGTTCCTGGGTGATGCGCTCGACGTCGCTCATGGTGATGAGCCCCTGCAACTCGTCGTCGTCGTCCACCACCAGCAGTTTATGGATGCCAATGTGTTCGGTGAAAAATTTGTCAGCCCGGGCAATCGGGTCCTTGCCCAATTCCTTGTTCTTGATGGTATGGACCTGGGCGCGCGGCGTCAGCGCCTCGGAAACCTTCTTTTTGGCATAACGCGGTTTGACGACGTGTCCGGAGAGCAGGCCGACGAGCCGGCCTTTTCTATCCACGACCGGAAAAGTGCTGAACCCGAACTTTTTCTGCTCAATCAGCGCGAGCACGTCGCCGATGAACTGGTCAGGCGATACTTTGATGGGCTCCTGGATCAGGCCGTGGACGTGGTTCTTGACGCGGCTGACTTCAGAGAGCTGCTGGCGCTCCGGCATGTTGTAATGGATGAGGCCAAGGCCGCCGTTCAACGCCATCGCAATGGCCATGCGCGATTCGGTCACCGTATCCATGTCCGACGAAATGACCGGGATGTTCAGGTGCAGGCCTTCCGCGAGCGACGTGTCGAGCTGGGTGTCGCGCGGGAGGATTTCCGAATAGAGCGTGGCGAGTGTGATGTCGTCGAAGGTCAGACCCAATTTGTTGTTGGCCGGGAAGAATTCTTCCGCCGATTGGTAGAACCGGCTGTCGGAGTTGTCGGAGTTGTCGGATTGACGCGCTGCTGCCATGTCGGAAAATGAAGCCTGACCACAGCCCTTGGCAAGCAAAAAATTGATCGTTCCCTTAACCGGGAAATTCAAAGACGAGGACTTGCGAGACAACGATTACGGGCCGTTACCAGCTTCCGCCCGCAAACCAGACGCAACCAATGGCCATGGCCGCTACCGCACAGGTACTCATCAATCCACGATAGATGTTCACGCTATTGGTTGCATAACGGCGGGTAAGCCAGCCGATGCCCGAGGAAAAGCCTGCCATGGCCAGCACGGTGCCGCCGCCAAACGCGACCAGATAGGTGATGGCCTGTGCCTTGGTCGGCAGGGCCAGCATGGGCAATATGCCCAGGATATGCGAACTGCCCGCCAAACCATGCAGCGTGCCGATGGCAAACGCCGTGTGCGTGTGCCGGTCGTGCGCCTCCGGTTCACTGTGCTGCGCCGGATGATTATGAACATGAATGTGAATATGGCGCTCGCCGTGGTGCTCGTGTTCATGCGCGTGAACATTGTGCTTGAGCGCCCGGCGCAACGCCCAGATACCGATTCCGAAGAGCACCACCCCCACAATGCGATCACCCCAGGACGACAGCAAATCCACAGGTAACCGATCGCGCAGCCATAGCGCCAGCACGCCCACGACCGCGACGCCGGACGAATGACCGAGTCCCCAGCGCACGCCGGGAATCCATGCGGCCTTCGGGCGGCGCACCGCCAGCGGCGCTATCGCCGTCAGATGATCCGGTCCCGTCAACACATGAATCAGGCCGGCAATCAATCCGGTGATGGCTGCAATCATAAATTTACTCTGGCGAAGTTGCCCGAATTTCGAGTTCGGTGCAAAACAAACTCCGCTGATTCAATTCTCTCGTTTTAGTATGCGATTAATGAACGGATGCAGCCACACGCCGATTGACGAAAACCGGCCATTTTCTGCCACTTTTCTTGCCACATCATTTCGCTGCGCCGAATCACGCACTCCGGGAGAAGGCGGAAGTAAAACAAAGATGGCCGGATGTTTTTGTGCCACGCCAAGGTGGTGGCGACGATGTCCCCGAATTTTGGCGAGATATGTCGCCGCGGCGGGCAATTGCATCTTTAGCCGTCTTCACGTAGTTTTTGCGGGACGGGAAAGTGAATTGTAATCATGACCATTTCCTCCAAACCCAAAGGACTGCCCGGCGTGCAAGTCGCCAGGACCGCTGATTTCGTCCAATATCAGGAAGGCGCGGTCGTCAGCCGGGAGATTGTCAAGCGGTCCACCGGCAATGTGACCCTTTTTGCCTTTGACGAGGCTCAGGGATTGAGTGAGCACACCGCGCCGTTCGATGCGTTGGTGCAGGTGTTGGAAGGTGAGGCCGAAATCCTGGTCTCCGGCCAGTCCCATCGCCTGCAGGGCGGTGAGATGGTGCTGTTGCCGGCCGGTCAACCGCACGCACTTAAGGCCCTCAAGCCGTTCAAGATGATGCTTACGATGATCCGGTCGTGAACGCAAACCCGGATGCGTTAGACTTCAGCGCGGCGAGGGGAACTCATTGGGAGTTGCGAGTTTGCGTCAATCCGGATAGCCGGTCGGATGCTTTTTGTGCCACGCCCAAGCGGTGGTCACAATGTCTTCGAGCTTCGGGAATTTCGGTTTCCAGCCCAGTTCGCGCATGGCCTTTTCGGCGGAGGCTACCAGTTTGGGCGGGTCACCAGGCCGGCGCGGTTTTTCCACGGCAGGAATCTTTTTGCCCGTCACTTTTTCGCACATTTGAATGACTTCGCGCACGGAATAACCATCCCCGTTGCCGAGGTTGTAAAAGCCCGTCTTGCCCGGCTGCAGTCCGAGGATGTGCGCCTGCGCCAGATCCAGGATGTGGATGTAATCACGGATGCACGTGCCGTCGGGGGTCGGATAGTCTGTGCCAAAGATCTCAGCGCGAGGCAATTGCCCAAGCACCACCTGCAGTAACCGCGGAATCAGGTGGGTCTCGATGCGGTGGTGCTCGCCAAATTTCTCGCTCGCGCCGGCCGCGTTGAAGTAACGGAAGGCAATAAACTCCAGGCCGTGGATTTTTTGGTACCACTGGAGGATTTTTTCGAACATCAACTTGGACTCGCCGTAAGGATTGATCGGGCGCTGCGGCAAATCCTCGGTCATCGGGACTTTATCCGGCGGCCCGTAGGTCGCGCATGTCGAACTGAAGACGAATTTTTTCACGCGACATTCGACAGCGGCATTGGCCAGCTTGAGCGCGTTGACGACGTTGTTGTGAAAATACTTTTCCGGGTTGGTCATGGATTCGCCGACGAGTGCGTTGGCGGCGAAGTGCATGATGGCATCCGGTCGGGCGCTTCGGACGGCGTCGAGGATGTCCCCCTCCGCCTCCGGCTTGCCGAAGATGAATTCTGCGCGGGCGTCGACTGCCGAACGATGTCCTTCGGTGAGATTGTCGTAAACCGTCACCCGGTGGCCGGCATCCAGCAGTTCTTCGGTGCAGATGGACCCGATGTAGCCGGCGCCGCCCGTGACAAAAACGTTCATGTGCCCACTATGGAAAGAGCGGGCACCGGTTCAAAGTCCAAAATGGAAAGCGTGCGGACGGTTTCAACACGGGTGATGAGCCATTCGCCGTTGATTTTCCGCAAAAGGATTTTTGTTTCCTGCACGACGACATCCTGTTGGCCGGAGACGTTTGCGTCCACGGTCAGATCGACCGTGGCGGATTGCCGGTTCGGGGCGACGGTCACCGTGATGTCCAGAAACTTCACCTGCAGGCTGCCGACGGCGGAGCGGGCGGTCAAGGCGGCCTGGGTGATTTCGTTGCGACCGGAGATGACGAAGTGGTCGCGTCCGGGCACTTCCAGGTTGACTTCGGCGTTGGTGGCAAAGTAGCCGGCCAGGCCTTCGGCACCGGCCAGGCCCACCAACATGCCTTCACCGGGTTTAAATGAGACACATTTGGCGATGACCTCCAGTCGCTGGCGAATGATTTTCTGCGGACTGGGAAATAAAATCGTCCATAGCCAGACTCCCAGCCCCGCCAGAATGACCATCCCCAGGACGCGAAAAACAATTCTCATAGAACGGCCTTGCCGACGATGTGATCGCGTTCCACCCTTCCAAACACGTGAAATTGGGAAGGCATGGTCCGATTGTCGCCGACCACAAAATATTCGGTTGGGCCGAGTTTGACCGGAGGCAGGTCCCAATCGCAATCGCCTTTTTCGTAGGGTTCGTCGAGGGCCTGGCCGTTGATGTAGACCACGCCACCGGTGAAGGCAACACTCTCCCCGGGCAGGCCGATGACCCGTTTTAAATACATGAGACTCGGCCACATGAGACTCGGATCCGAAAGGCGGATGCCTACCACGTCGCCGCGAGTTGGGCCGTGCCGCAGGTAAGCGAGCCGGTTGACAAAATTGACCGACCCGTTCTGGAAGGTCGGCAGCATGCTGATGCCTTCAACGCGGACGGGCAGCAGGATGAAACGAAAAAAAATGAAGCAGGTGACGACCAGGACAATCAGGCGCGCCAGGGTGAGTTTCCAGTTGCGTCCGATTAAAACGACCCGTACCCAACCGGGCAAGGGTGGCGAAGGCGAAACGGGTATGGCTTGGTTCGGTGCCGGCATCAGCCCAATCTTCGGCACGTTTCGCCCATCGCGCAACTCAGATTTGGCTCATGGCCCCGTCTAAAGCCGCGTAAACCTGATTCATTGAGTCCTCGGTTTCGTCGCCCATGTTGGAAATGCGGAAGGTTTTACCCTTGATTTTCCCGTAACCGCCGTCAATCAGAAACCCTTGGTCCTTAACCAGTTTTTGCAGCTTTGGTACATCCACAACCCGACCGCCCGGTTTCGCACCGTTGTTCACGCAAGTGAGGGTGACGGACTCAAAACCTTTTTCGGGGAAGAGCGTAAAGCCATGTTTGGCCGCCCAGGCGCGGGTCATCTCGGCCAGCTTCTTATGTCGGGCAAACCGGTTTTCCAGCCCTTCGGCGAAGATATCTTCCAGCTTCGACTGCAAGGCATAGACATGACCGATGCTCGGTGTACTGGGTGTCATGCTTTGTTCCGCGTTTTTCTGGAATTCGACAAAATCGAAATAATAACCCCGGTCCTTGAGGGTCGCGGCCCGGGTGAGCGCCGCCGGAGAGCAGGTAAAAAGCGCCGTGCCGGGCGGCAGCGCGAAAGCCTTTTGCGTGCCGGCCAGCAACACATCGATGCCCAGCGTGTCAAACTCGATTTTGGTCGCGCTCATCGAACTGACGGCGTCCACAATGAACATCACGTCGGGATATTTTTTCTTGAGCGCGGCGATTTCGGCCAGCGGGCTCATCACACCGGTGGAGGTTTCGTTGTGGATGACTGTCAGCGCATCGAACTGGCCGGTCGCCAGTTTTTTATCCACCGCCTCGGCGCGGATGGGCGAGCCCCAGTCCACCTGCAACGCCTCGGCGTTCTTGCCGCAGCGTTTGGATACATCGAACCACTTGTCCGAGAACGCGCCGCACATGCAGTTGAGGACTTTTTTGGCGACGAGATTGCGGATGGCGCCTTCCATCACGCCCCAGGCTGACGAGGTGGAGATATAAACGAGCTGCTTCGTGTACAGCAGTTGCTGAAGTTGCGGTTGGATGGCGGCATAGAGGTCTTTAAAACCCTGGCCGCGATGGCCGATCATCGGTTGCGAAAATGCCTTGAAGGTTTTTTCGCTGACTTCGACCGGTCCCGGAATGTGTAATTTGACGTGCGCCATAATACTTTGTGAAATGTTTCACGACCCGCCGGTCAAAGGCAAGAACAGCTTTGCCAATTGCTTCGCGTAAATTGGCAAATGTGGCGACGGATTATCGCTTTACATATCCGTTCGCCCGAAACCAGGCGACGGCGTCGGCAAACGCCTGTTTCGGCGGCGTCTGGGGGAGGCCCAACTCGCGGATGGCTTTGGCGGGATTGAACCACATTTTGTCCCGGCCCATGCGCACACCGGCCAGCGGGACCCGCGGGGGCATGCCGGTGGCAAAGGCCACGCCTTCACTGACGTAGGCCATCGCCAAGGCAGACCAGTAAGGGATCCGGATTTTCGGGGCCGGGAGGCCGGTGATTTCCTCCAGCGCGACCAGTGCTTCCTGCATCGTCCAATTGCCCTGCGCGTGGCCGAGAATGTAACGTTCGCCAATCCGTCCCTTTTCGGCCGCCAGAATGTGCCCGATGGCTACGTCGCGGACGTGGACCCAGTTCAATCCCGTGTCGAGGTAGGCCGGCAATTTGTGATTTAAAAAATCCAGGACAATCTGCCCGGTCGGCGTCGGCTTCACATCATATGGGCCAATCGGCGCGGAGGGATTGACAATAACGACCGGCAGGCCTTGGCACGCGAGCTTTAGTGCCACTTCTTCCCCCTGCCACTTCGACCGTTTGTAATGATTGGTTAATTGCGTTTCCGGCACTTCTTCAAATTCATCCGCCGGAACAGCGTCGCCCTGCACCAATTGCGTCAGCCCGATGCACCCGACCGTGCTTGTATAAACGATGCGACGGCAGCCGGCCACGCCAGCCGCTTCAATGACGTTGCGCGTACCCTCGACGTTGGTGGCGTACATGGGCGCGTAATCGCGGAGCCACAAATAATAACTCGCCGCGGCGTGAAAGCACCAGTCGCAGCCGGCGAGTTCGCGTTCCAACAGTTTCCGGTCACTGATGTCGCCGGTCACACGTTCCCATGCCAGGCCCGCGAGCGCCTCCTCCCTGCTGTCCGGCCGCAATAAAACCTTCACGCGATGACCGCGCGCGAGGAGTTCGCGAACGAGGTTCAACCCGATGAAGCCGGAAGCCCCGGTGACAAAACAATTCATGATTGGCAGAAACGCTGCGGATTTTGGGGCGGCGCACCCCGAGAAGCCATAAAATTTTTGCACGCGGCCGCTTGACTTGAAGCGCGGACTGGGAAAAGATGGGGTTAGTTGTATGCCGGTCAAAAGTAGTACCCGCAAGAAGTTGAGCCGCGCCAGCCAGCGTGATCTCGACACCAAGATCGAATTCCTGGCGGGGTTGCTCCGCCGCGATCCCGATTATGTGGATGCACTGCAACTTTTGGGCGACCATTATACCCAGCGCGGACGGTACCAGGAAGGTTTGAAAGTGGACGAACGCCTCGCCCGGCTCGAACCGCGCAATGCTCTGGTTTTTTACAACCTCGCCTGCAGTTATTCCCTCACCGACCAGTTCGACCGGGCTGCCTTCGCGTTGGAACAGGCACTCAACCTGGGCTACCGCGACTTCAACTGGCTGGCCAAAGACCCCGACCTCCGCAAACTCCGCAGCCAACCAGTTTACCGGGATATCCAGGCCAAAATCCGCCGGATTAAAATAAAGGTCTGTTAAATCGGTGATTGGTTAGCCGAGTTGATTCGGTACACTATTATCCAGCCACTCATTTAACCAGTCACCGATTTACTCAACAATGAATGTCCACGTCCGCGGACGTACCCGGCATTATCGCACCGTTACCTTCGATCTCGCTCGGAATGAAGTCCGGCTCATCGAACAACGCCGGCTCCCTCATGAATTCAAAATTGTCGCTGCAAAAACTTATCCGGAAACCGCGGCGGCCATTCACGACATGGTTGTGCGTGGCGCCGGGGCGATAGGCGCAACGGCGGCTTATGGCCTGGCCCAGGGCGCACGGGCGTTTCGAGGACAGGAGTTGCAGAAATTCCGGCGCCACGTTGACGCCGTATATCAAAATCTCAAAGCGGCTCGGCCCACGGCGGTTGACCCTGTCAACGCGATGAACTGCGTGCGCCTCGCGATGCGTGCCGGCAAGACGGTTGAGGAACGGCAACAACTTGCACTCGCCGCTGCCGAGGAATTTGCGCACCAAAACGTGGCGGATTGCGATGCCATTGGACGCCACGGTGCAAAACTGATTCACAATGGCACGAGAATCCTCACCCACTGCAACGCCGGCTGGCTTGCGTTTGTGGACGTTGGCACGGCCACCGCACCGATGTATGCGGCGCAGGCTCAGGGGAAGAAATTTCACGTTTTCTGTGACGAGACCCGGCCGCGTTCCCAGGGGGCGACTTTGACGGCGTGGGAATTGGCGCAACAGAAAATCTCTCACGAAATCATTGCCGACAATGCGGCCGGCCACTTGATGCAACGCGGCGAGATTGACCTTGTTATTGTGGGGAGCGACCGCACGCTCGGACGCACCGGCGAAGTCGCAAACAAGATTGGCACCTACACCAAGGCCGTCCTCGCGAAACGCCACGGCATTCCGTTTTACGTGGCGATTCCGTTTTCCACCATCGACTGGCAACTGAAATCCGGCTTTGACATTCCCATTGAAGAGCGCGACGAAAGCGAAGTCCTGGGCGCGTGGGGGGCCATTGGAGGTTCGAAGTTCGAAATGCGAAATTCGAAATTGAAGTATGTACGGGTGGCGAATCCAACCAGCGGCGCACGGAACCCGGGATTTGACGTGACGCCGCCGGGATTGGTGACGGGTATCATCACGCCACTGGGAATCTTCAAGCCGAGGGAACTATGGCAACGGAGGAAGGAGTTGGGTTTCCCCGGATGAAACGGTGGCCGTCGAAACTTGAACTTGCTTCGGGTGTGAAAGGAATTTAGTTTGTCGCATTCGGGTGGCGGGGTAGCCAAGTGGTAAGGCAGGGCTCTGCAAAAGCCTCATCCGTCGGTTCGATTCCGACCCTCGCCTCCAGTCTTAACTGACTTTGCAGCAAGGACATTGGAGACGCGGGGTCCGCAACGGACACCAAAACGGACACCATATTTACTACTCCGTAAGAACTAGCGTTAACCGGCGTTTACTCGTCACCTACTCGCTACCTCTTCGGAACCGGCTTCATTTATACTCGCGGTTGCGTGAAAACCATGAAGACACGTTACCGCTTAACCCGCCGGGGCATTCGGGGAGACAGGTTCTATTGCGTGGACACCACCACCGGCAAACGCACCAGCCTGCGCACGACCAACGAGGAAGCCGCCCGGCAGATCGTTGAAGCCAAGAACCAATCCGAACGTCAGCCGGTTCTCAATCTGCAAATTGCTAAGGCCTATTTGGCCGGTACCGACAATGGCATTGCCACGCGCACTTGGCAGAACGCCATTGAAGCCCTCACCGGCACCAAGCAGGGTCCCAATCAGCACCGCTGGCAAACGGCAGCCAAAGACAAGGCGTTCGTTCTCTTGATGCCGAGGATCATCATAGAAACACCAGGCGAACTGCTTTTGAAGGTGCTGCAAACCGGCACTGTGTCCACCAATGTTTTCCTTCGACGGTTGCACAACTTTTGTGTGGACATGAACTGGCTGCCGTGGCCGCTGATTCCCAAACGCCAATGGCCAGCCGTTCATTACAAGGACAAACGCGCCGTTACGTTGGAGGAACATCAGCGCATCATAGCTGCCGAGGTGAACCCGGAACGGAAAGCCCTTTATCAGTTGTGCTGGCACTTGGGCGCGAGCCAGGGCGACATTGCCAACTTGAAAGGCGAGGACGTGGACTGGACAAACAGCACGGTGAGTTTCGTGCGCAAAAAGACCGGCGTGCCCGTCATCGTCCACTTGGGCACGGAAACATTGAACCTGTTCAAAGACCTGCCAAGCGAAGGCATATTGTTTCCGTACCTGTCGCGGGTGCAAGCCAACTACCGCGCCACGGAGTTTCGATCACGCTGCCGGCAGCTTGGCATTACTGGCATCACGCTGCACAGTTACCGCTACGCCTGGGCGGAACGGGCCAAAACGGTAGGTTACCCGGAACGGTTTGCGCAAGAGGCTCTAGGGCACAATAGCAAAGCCGTGCATCGCGCCTACGCCAAACGCGCAAAGGTGAAAATTCCTTCGCTGGAAGATTACGAACACCGGTCAGCAGAGAAGATCGAACAGGTGACGTGACCATTTTCTGGGCCAGCGGGCTACCAAAAGCGTTAATGGTTTAAAAGTAAAAACTAAAGCCCCCTCACACACCGAAAGCCAAAAAAGCTGACGACGTGGTTCGGGGTGGTGTAGCTGCGAGTGGCGCACCGCGCGTAATAGGCAACGTCGCTATAATAACCACCGCGCTGCACGCGGTAGATCCCTGGCCCTGCTCCCAATGGATTGATTGTGCTGGGTTGGCCATACGGCGTCCCATACCAATCCCAACACCACTCAAACTCATTCCCGCACATATCATATAAGCCGTAGCCATTGACATCAAACGAACCCACCGGACTCGGGCCTGGAATTGTATTGTTCGGCCCCAAATCATAGTTGTAGCAGGTGGTGCAGGCCGCATATTGAGCCTGGTTGGTATGGATTAGATTGCCCCACGGAAACCGCCGCCCGATCCCGCCCCCGCGCGCCGCGATCTCCCATTCCGCTTCCGTAGGCAACCGATAGCCGTTCGCCGCTAAATTCTGATACACCGTCGTGCCATTGTCGCCATTCGTGAACACCTGCGTAAAACCCGCATCCGTGTAGTAGACCGGCATCAAGCCCGCCTGCGCCGACCGCGCATTGCACCACTTGACACAATCATACCAGTCCACCGTGGTTACCGGATAATTCGTGCCCGTGCCGCCATTCGCACCCGCATGGGCAAAGTTGTAGTTTTGGCTTGTGGCATATGCGTACACGTTCGTCCACAACCCGTAGTTGACTAGATTCACGTCCATGACAAAGGCCGACACATAAATGTTGGTGGGGATAGCGTCGCTCTCGCCGTCCAGCGTGTCACCCATTGTGAACCAGCCCCCCGGAATCAATGCCATACCTGCTGGCGTGGACGTGGGTTGCAATCGAAAGAAACCCGATGGCGTCGAGTTCGTCACGTCTGCCGTGTTGACCGCAAACGCCGTTCTCGCCGTCACCCAGTTGGTCGAGCTGAGGTCGGTGATGGTCTGCAAAACATAATTCGTCGTGCTCATCGGCCAGTAAAGCAGCGATTGTCCGCCCGCGACTGGGGCGATGCCCAGGTTCGTGACTTGAGCCGTGGTCTGGTGGGTGCTAGCGACTGTCACCAGCCCGATCAATAGGGATTTTAGTTTAGTTTTCATGGTTTTTTGCCCTAGTCGCAGCTGCTTAATTATAATACGCTTGAACAGAGGGCGCAATCCTTTTTGCCCCATTTACGGCAAGTTTCGTTTGGCTGGTAGACTGACTCCAGCCGCCGCTGGCGTGAACTCTTTGATCTGGGAGATTTTGGCGGCGGGCAAACGCGCGAACGAATCTTTCAGATATTCAAATCCCAGCCAGCCATCAATTTCCGCCGGCCAAACTTTCCTTTAGACAATGTTTCCTGCCGGCATTTCTTTTCTGCCAGTGCTGATTCAATGCATTCGTGACCTTCGCCAGCCATGCCCGATTTTCGACCTGTTCCAACAGTTCTGACGCGGCATAGAACTTCACGTTATATGGCGATGGATTGCCCAACGGCTTGAGCAACCGCGCCGCCACCAGGACCGGCACATCATGCGGCTGGCAATTC
Organism: Candidatus Acidiferrales bacterium; assembly: GCA_035499615.1. Classification (GTDB taxonomy): domain Bacteria; phylum Verrucomicrobiota; class Verrucomicrobiia; order Limisphaerales; family UBA11358; genus UBA11358. Next base: position 31,684 of record DATJYM010000196.1, read on the forward strand.
AACACCCAAGCCGTCTGTTCTGCCGTCAGACGCCCTGGCAACCGCCCCAGCAGCCGCATAAATTGTTGTTGGTCCTCTCTCATTCCATCACCAGTTTGAAATCCTTGAATGCCGGGTGCCGGTGACCTACCAGCTTAACTCCCCACCACGCGCCTTCTTTGGTCACATACTTAGCGCAGTAGTCAGAAACATCATCCCGACTGTCCACCGGTTCGATCCGGTTGCGGCCGTAACGGTCAAACCACTTTTGCCAGATGTCTCGCCGTAACTTGTTTTTACAGTCGCACCAAAGCGCATGGACGTGAAACCCGTCCCGCCCTGGATTCTGTTCGAGCGCGTAGAAATACGACACGCCCCACATTTCCCGCTTCATGAACTTCTCGTAGCACCGCTGCGCCGACCAAATGGACGCCTCCCAGGCAAACGTCAGATGCGAAATCACCTGCCACGGGGCCAGAGAATAAACCCAGTCACCCATTTCAACTGCCAACGCCGCTGCTTTGACGCGATCAGCCGGCTCAATGTACCGTGCTATGTTCATATTTGACCTTCACTTCTCCGTGTCTGGACACACCTTTCGGACAAGGATGGGTTGGCGGGGCAGCCGCTCCGCGGCTGCCTCCGCCAAACCCTTCCCTTGGGGTCGCCATGCGTGACCACAATACGAACTACTCCAAGGGCACCACCGAACCGGCACGGATGATGACGCCGTTCTTGGCGTCAAAACCGTTCGGTTCCATCAGATCGAACTCGACCACCAGCTTTTGCCCCTCTTTGAACTGGCAGGGACACTCGGCCGCAGCTTGTTCCATCGTCTGGACGCTGCGAGGGCACCACACCTGGACGGTAGGTGCCTTTCCGTCGGCGCATTGAACTTCGTAAAGGTTCACAATGCCGACGACCTTCTTTGCTTTGTTTTGAACCTCCTTGTAGCGGTGAGCTACAAACTTGACGAGAGCCACGCGACGGCCCGCCAAGAATTGATTTACTGCTTCAGTCTGTTTCATATTTCCTTTTGGCTTACCACGCGACAGGCGACGCCACAGCCTTCGCCGTTGGACCTACCAACGATTTGTCCTTTGGTGATTCCATTCCCGCCGGACGAGCGGGCAGGGTGGCCGGTGATTGGCACATCGGCTTGGCCGACCCCGATGTGAATTCAACTGATTGACTAACAGGTATCACTGTAGCGCAAATAATAGATGGCTTTGTTTCTGTTTGGTCAACGAGCGAAAAAATCGCCTCAATTGGCTGCTTGAAATACCGGGCCACGCGGAACATCAACTCCGAACCCGGCTGCGTCTTACCCTTCTCCAGCTTTGTCACAGTCGAACGCCCAACCCCTACCTGACGGGCGAGATGTGCTTGCGAGATCCCTTTTCCGTTGTTCATGGTTGACCGCCAATGGGCAATGCTGTTTTTTATCATAGCAATACGGAGAGAATGCGATACCTGAAAGGCAAACGCAATCAAAAAAGCACCTCACCGTCTTTTTGTGTTGACTTTCAGGACGCACCTGGTATGGTGGCACAAATGGCGATACAAGAACCAACCGCCGCTCCTGATGCATTCGTCAGGCTGCTACGCAAGTCTATTGCGGCGCAGACTCTTTCCCTCCGTGATATTGGCCGGCGCATTGGGGTTTCCACCGCCTACATGTCTCGGCTGGTCAACAAGCAGCGTGGGCTGCCTGCTGATGAAACAATCATCAAATTGGAGGAAGTTCTGGACATTCAACCACGCGGCCTGCTGTTTGACGCTGCAGGACGGCATGATTCCGTTGCTTCAAAGGTACTGAAGAGAGACGGCGCACGGATTTTGATGCGGGCACTGGCAAAGCTAACAGATGAAGAAATGGTCCAAGTGCAGAAAGTGGCGGAACGATATGCCAATCGCCACGGGACGGAGGGTAAATGACGCTGCAAACAGAGGAACAATTGATCGCATTAGCTGGCCACTTCGATTTGGAAATCAAATATGTAAACGACTTGCCCGATAACGTACCCGGCATTCTCCAGGCCGGGGCCGAGTCGGGCCATATCATTGTCAACGCCCGTAAATCACGGAGCGACCAGGCTTTTACCATCGCGCATGAGCTCGCTCACTATGTGATGCACCTCGACCGCCCACCTCTTTATCTTGTACCGCGCTATCTGGACCACCCGTGGAAGCCAAAATTCATGACCGATTCCACGCAGGAGACCAAGGACTTTCTACATCGGAAGTTCGGTCCGGAGTTCCAAGCAGACCTTTGGGCTTTCATCCTCCTTTGGCAGATCAGAGCCTTTCACGATTTGATTGCCATTCCCAAACTTTACCCGCGATTGAAATGGATGCTTTGGTATTCACTCGCGGCAGTAATTTACGGCGTATTCAAGAAGCGCGTCAAAAATCTAATCCAAACACTTTCTAGTCCATTCCACACACAGTAAAACCCAGGCAACTGGCCCTCGGCGCAAAGATTTTCGGGCTGACTTGTTTCAAAGTCACACCAAAAGACTTTGCGCCGACCCGATATTGGCGCGACCGAAGCGGCGTAACCGTTCTCCGAAACCGCCTATAGCTAATTCTCCGCCCGGCAACGCCGCTTCCGTCGCGGAATATTTACGGTTCTGATTGGTAGCGGGGGCCGGAACGACTTCGTCGTCCTTTCGCATTCTGCTGCTAAGGTGGGTGTGATTTCAGCTAGCACCAAAAGCCCTCTTTCTTCTGGAATCGCTACTAAGGCGAACTGCCGAACTCGTTACAAATCGATGACATGACATAAATTGCTTGACAGTATGAGAGGAAATGTTAAGGCTATCAAATCGCTTCAGGTTTTCACTAATGAGTTGTTTGGCTGACGGCAGTCAGCAGAAGTTGCGTCAGCGATGACTGAGGCCCGTAGGAATATGTCCGTTGGCGACTTACAAAGGATTGTAACGGTAGTTCACAAAAGGGAAGGATTATATCCAGTCACCGGTCGTAAAGCCGGTGCGCCATTTTCCGCCATCCGCCAAATTTCAACCAGAGCCAATCCGATGACAACAATTCCCTTCTTGGGAATGCTCTCTGTGTCTTGTGTGCTTCAGGCGCAAACCCTAAATCAGGCCACAACCAACCCCTCCGCCGTGCCCGTTCCAACGCCTTACGTCGTTGTTTCGCGGGAAGCCAATTCAACCGTCTAGCAGCGGGAGACTTATGAACAAGGGCCAAACGGCAACATAGTGCCCCACATCAATCGTTACGTGGAATTGGCGACTGGATTGAATCATTTCGTCAACGGCCAATATGTGCCCAGCACGGAAGAAATTGACGTTTCTCCGGGTGGCGGTTCAGCGTCGGCGACCAACGGCCAGCACCAGGTCTATTTTCCGGGAGACATTGACAACGGGGCGATCAAACTGGTGACGCCCGACGAGCAAACACTGGTAAGCCAGCCCATAGGACTGAGTTACTTTGATGGCAGCAATAGCGTGCTCATCGCCGTGTTGACCAACTCGACGGGAGAGATTCTAACTTCAGGGAATCAGGTGATGTACACGAACGCCTTTGCCGGTTTGAACGCCGATTTGCTCTACACCTACACGCGGGCTGGTTTTGAACAAGACGTCATCTTGCGGGCGCAGCCACCTGATCCTACATCTTGGGGTCTCAACTCGCAAAATACGCGGATTCAAGTGTTGACTGAATTCTTTAATCCCCCGCAACCGGTCGTGACCACCAACATGGTGCCGACAACGGCAGGCAACCTGGAGGATGACGACCTGAACTTTGGGACAATGGCGATGGGACAGGGCAAGGCATTCCTGTTGGGCACCAATTCTTCGCCGGTCGGCGTGGTCAAACAATGGCTTTTGGTGAACAACCAGCAATTTCTCGTTGAGGAGGTTCCATTCCGGTTCATTACGAATGGATTGTCCCAGTTGCCAGCGCCTCGAACAGCATCCATCCACAACAATCCGCCTTTGGATGTGGTTTCGGCCCGACGATTGTTGCCAGTGCGGCCATCGGTGGCGGCCCGCGACAATTCCCACATGCGTCTGGCGAAAAGCAGCCTGTCGGATCAAGGGTTAGTTCTGGATTATCAAATACTTAACAGCCGTCAGACGAACTATACATTCCAAGGAGATACCACCTACTTAATCAGTGCTCCGGTGTACTTGTACGGCACAAACATCTTTGAGGGTGGCGCAGTAATCAAATACACAAATAACGCCTCAATGGGGTTGCAATATTCGGTGGCTTCCCGCCAGTGGCCCGGATCCCCCTATCGTCCCGTGATTTTTACTTCCATGAACGATAACACGGTAGGCGAAAGCGTTCCTGGCTCGACGGGCAATCCAACCAACTATTATCCCACCGCGTTGAGTCTTGCCGGCAACACTTCAATTCAGAATGTGCGCATCTTGCACGCCCAATATGCCATCGGGGCTTATGGAACCTTGAGTCTGACCAATGTGCAGATGGTCAACTGCCAAAACGGCGTGCTGTTCGATAACGGCTATCAGTCGCTGTATCTTTATTTGCGAAACGTTTTGATGGCGGATTTGCAGACCAATATCAACCTGACGGAACTCTTCGAAAACGGTGTGGGTATCTCGGCTCAGAACGTAACCTTCGCCAACACCAACACAACTTTCGCGCCGGTGGTCGGGGCAGGGTCCGATACCAGTTGGAGCATGAGCTTGACGAATTGCATTCTGGCCAGGGCAACCCTCGTCGGTAATTATCTGACGGCGGACTACAATGGTTTCTACCCGGCTTATATCGGATTTGGGAGCCATCAATTCGGCACAAGCAGCTCTCCCTTCCAAATCGTCGCGGGCGCGAATTATTATCTGGCCAACAACAGCCCCTTCCTTGGCGTTGGAACCAACAATATTGATCCGGCTTTGCTTGCTGATTTGCGGACCACCACCACGTATCCCCCAAACACGGCCTTTGTCGGCCAGACAATTTCCATAAGCACTAATCTGGCTCCACTGGGATTGGCCAATACAAATACGCCCGATTTGGGCTACCATTATCCCATCCTGGATTATGTATTCTCCCAGTGCCGAGTGGACGGCACCTCTGGCGGCTCTATAACCTTTAAACCGGGCACCGCCGTGGGCTGGTATGGGCTGGGAGTGTCTCTTACCAATGGCTCGAGCCTTAACTTTGATGGTCTGGTGGCCAGTCCTTGTTATTTTGTGCGCTGCAACACCGTTCAGGAGAATGACCAGAGCGGCGACACCAACGCCACCGGCATTACCTGTCCGGACCTTAATGCCTCCTCCCCTGTGCAAGCCACGTTCACACGCTTCTCGGCGGCGGGTGATCTGGCCGCTTTCTTTGACGCAAGCCAGCTTTATCCGGGTTATTTTTACAACTGCGAGTTTTGGGATGGTCTGCTGGGCGGTAATGTTCCCAACGGAGGAATCGGGTCGGATTTCTTTCTGGTCAATTGTCTTCTGGACCGCAGTTCGACGGCTTACTATACCACTGCCACCAGTACATTCTGGCAACTGACGATGCAAAATTGCACCCTGCACGGCGGCAGTTTGTATTTGAGCCAGTCCAATCCATCCGAAAATGCTTCCATCACGGTTGGTGATTCCGCTTTTGACGGCACGGAAATTACGACTACAAATACCCCGAATGGGACCGCCGACATCTCCGGCGATCACGACGCCTATCTGACCAACGCCACCAAATTGCCGGGTGAGGAGAATGACCTGTCAGCTCAAACCAATTTCAACTGGCAGACCGGATTTATGGGAAATTATTATCTGCCACCGGGTAGTCCCTTGATTGATGCCGGCAACGAGGCCGCGTCTGTTATTCAAGATTTGACCGGCTATACGACACGGGACTTGGGTATCTTTACCACCCAGACCAATCAGATGCCAGACAACGGCCCTGCCGTGGACATAGGCTATCATCATGCGGCCCCGCTGCAGGCGCAGTCTTTTAATAATTATGGCGGTCCTTATGGCAGCCCGTTTTGCCCGAATACCCCCTCGTCTATCAGCCTTTCCGGGCCGAACCAAGGCTGGAATAATTCTACCTTGGACTGGTGGGGGTTGCCGGTGACCTACTCCACTAGCCAACCGCAGCACGGCAGCTTGACAAATACGGATAATGCAGGCGATTATAAGTATACGCCGAGCCCTTGTTATGAGGGAGCGGACAGTTTTACGTATCAAATGAACGATGGCCTTTTCACGTCGCCCCCAGCCACGGTGTATGTGATGGTGGCTCATGCGTTCAATAGTACGTATTATACTCCATCCCCGGCGCAAACGCCCGTCAACACTGCTTTGACCATCACGATAAACGCCGGCAATTCCTGTGGCGATGCTACCAACCTGGTGATAACCTTCTATCCGGCCCACGGAACACTGAGCAATTTGGTCGCCAACCCGCCCCAGTTCACAACCGTTTACAAGCCAACCAACGGCTTCAGCGGGATAGACAGTTTTGTCTTCCAGGTGAGCAACGGCTGCGGCGATGCTGCAAGTTTCCTCGCGTTCATTACCGTGACCAACTCAGGCACAAGCGGTCCGTTTACTGTGGTGACGAATATCACTGGCGGACCCATTGGGATTGATTATTCACCAAAGGAAAATGCGCTGATTGTTTCCGGTACTGGCGATCCGGATTTTCAATATGATAATTTTGTTCAACTGGGCACCAATGCCGCTGACGCGCTGACCATGACCAACTTTTCGAGTGTCGCCGGCTTGCAGGATGAAGTGGAAGTGGTCATCGTGAAGCAGAGCACCAACGGTTTTACAAACAGCGACGTGTTTTTTAGCAGCGACACTAACGTTGGCTGGCTTTCGGGTGATGGCACGCAATCGAACCAAAGCTGGTGCATTTTGACCAATAGCACGCTCGCCAACACCATGCACCTTCGCGGCGGCCTCTATGTTGACCAGACCGGAGTCTTCGGCAATAAATTGATTGAACTGGCGAGTATGCCCAGTGCACCAATGTCGCCGGAGGTCTGGCTGGTAAACTCCAACGGCAGCCCCACTTTGCTGGCCCAGATTGGACCCCAGATTGAGGCCAATAGTGGCGACAATTTGGAAGGCGTCATTTCACTGCCTAACAATACGAACCAATGGGGGCCTTGGGCAGGCAAAATTCTGACCGGCGATGAAGACTGGGGTATTCTCTATACAATCGCTACGAACGGAACTATAACCCCTTACGACTTGGGAATTGCACCTGAACATTATGCTTTGATTCCGGCGAACCAAGACCTGTATGTGTGTGATTTTAATGATGTCAGGATATTGAAGATGTCTCACACCTTCCTGACAAACTATGTCGGCGATCTGCTGATTACTCAAGAGGGAGGAAATAATGGCAACTATCCAAGTGAACTGTTCATCGTGAACTGGAATGGTACGAATTTTGTAACCCGGGCCATCAACGCCAATGTAATAACCAATGGCGTCGGTGAGTTCGAGGATGCCACGTTCGCGCCACTTAACCTTCCATCCCAACCCATACAATAAGAGTTTATGCAAGAACTTCAATTCACCGCGGCGGAATCCAGGCTGAGCGCCGCAAACTCCAGGATAAAGTCCAAGTCCTTGCTTCGGGTCATGTGCCTTGCTTTGGGTGGAGCAGCCCTGCTCATTGCGACCAGCGCGCACACGCAGAATCTGTTTGTGGCAGCCGGTGCCAACATTCTTGAAATCACGCCAAGCGGACTGGAAAGCAGCTTTGCCGCTTTTCCGGGTAGTGCGCGTGAACTGGCCTTTAACAGCTCGGGCGATTTGTTTGTGGTGGATGGCGGCGACAACATCTATGAATTCAGGCCAAGCGGAATGCAAAGTATCTTTGCCTCTGCTCCAGCTGGCGCTGTTGAGCTGGCCTTTAACAGCTCAGGTGATCTGTTTGTGGGAAGCCAAGGTGGCGCAATCTATGAATTGACGCCGGGTGGAACGGAAAACATCTTTACTACCGCGGTGAACATTCCTCAGGGATTGGCTTTTAATGGCGCAGGAGACCTATTTGAGGCGGATGATAGCGGCAACATCTATCAATTCACGCCAAGTGGAGTGCGTACCACCTTTGCCTCCGGGTTGTCTGGTGTTACTGGACTGGCCTTTAACAGCTCGGGCAACCTGTTTGTGGCGGATAATGCCAGCGACAGCATTTATGAGTACACGCCAGGCGGGATGAAAAGCACTTTTGCCTCCGGCTTGGGTAACCCTACGGGACTGAACTTTAACAGCGCGGGCGATTTGCTTGTGTCGGACGCCGGTAGTGTGGCCATCTACGAATTCACGCCGGACGGCACCAGAAGTTTAGTGGCCACATTGCCTCAGTATCCTTACGGACTGGCCTTCCAGCCCACGCCTGAGCCGTCGCAATCGTGGCTGATATTGCTTGGCAGCGGAGTTTGGTTTTATGCCCGCTACACTCACAAAAACCACCGGCTCGCCTGAAAAAAGTCATACTGGCTTATCCGCCGGACTCCTCATCATGATTGGGGCGGCACAAAATTTGCAATGTGCAACAATGCGAGTTGAGACTTTGGCCAAAAAACTTGATTTCGAGCACGACTGTGGGGAAACAGCGGACACCAAAAGGGACACCAAAGGAGTTAAAAGGAGTATAGTCAGGTAAACCCGATTATACTTGAGTAACCAATAAGATCGGGCATTATCCACCTGCAAACGCGGGGTAAATTGGCCGATTCCGACCCTCGCCTCCAACGACTTATGCAGATTTTGCTGTTTTTAGGGGTTAGTTGAAAACCGACCCTCGCCTCCTCTTTAAATTCCTGCTCGTCGCGGCGATGGACCCGATAGGGCTCGTTGCCTTTTTGTGAGTTTTTAAGAAGACGCATTTAGGAGATGTTTTATCAATTGTGGATTCCGAAAAAGTGATCCCATCGACGATGCATTCCAGAATTTTTCTCTTTCCTTCCTGAAGGTACTCCGTTGCTCGAGGCCGACTTCAACCGCGCGCCTCCATAACGGGCTGGTCTTCTGGATGACGATAAGCTAAACTTTGGTATTCATGAGTTGGGTCACCTTCATCTGGTCCTTGACCGCTGGCATCAGCTTGACCCTCGGGGCGGTGCATTTTCTCGTTTGGACCCGCCGCCGCAACGAGTGGGCGACTCTGGTGTTCTCCATCGCCGCAGTAGCTGCCGCAGGCTATGCCGTTCTGGACATGGTGGCGTTGCGTATACAGACACTGTCTGAGTATGCGGAGTTGTGGCGATGGGCGCTCTCGTTGGGGATACTGGAGGGGGTCCTAATTGCCTGGTTCGTCCGCCTGTATTTACGGGCGGGACGCCTTTGGCTGTTATGGCTGTTCTGTGGTTTGCGGGCACTCATGCTGGTTCTCAACTTCGTGCCCGGTCCCAATTTCTATTTCCGCGAGATCACCAGCCTGAATCAGACGCCCCTGCTGGGCGAGTTAATTGCGCGCCCGCATGGCGTGTTGCATCCCTGGGTGATGCTCATGCCACTCAGCTTTGTATTGATCATCATTTTCGCGATAGACGCCGCCCGCACCGCCGCCAAGCGGGGAAAAGGAGCTCGTGCCTGGGTGCTGGGCGGTTTGATGGCGGTCGGATATTCGCTGGCATTCGCGTCTTACGCGTTGTATGCCCACGGAATTTTGCCGAGTACTTTTTCCAGCCAGATTGTCCTGTTACTCATTCTTCTGATGGGCTATGAACTGAGTCTGGATGTGTTGCGGGCGGGCCAACTGTCACGTGATCTGTTGGAAAGTCAGCAACGCATGCGGCTGGCCGCCAGCGCCGCCGACCTTAGCCTTTGGGAGTGGGATATTATTCGGGACAGGATTTGGGTGACCGAGAGAGGCCGCGAGCGCGCCGGGGTTGATGCATCCGAGCGTATCGATTTCGCCCGCTTTCTCCAAGCGATTCATCCCGACGACCGGGAACCGACGGAACGAGCCGTGCGCCGGTCGCTCGAGGGCGGTGGCGAATTCGAGGCCGAATATCGCGTGATGGACCGTGACGGCGGGGGACACTGGGTTATAGCTCGCGGACAAGTGGAACATGACACCAAGGGCAGGCCGCTCCGGTTGCGCGGCGTTGCAGTCGACATTACTGGACGCAGGAAGGCGGAAGACGATCGCAGGCGAGCGGAACTTGAGATCCAGCAAAAACGCAATGAATTAGCCCACCTCTCTCGGGTCACCACGGTGAGCGAGTTGTCCGGCTCGCTGGCGCATGAGTTGAACCAGCCCCTCGGCATCATTCTCAGCAACGCCCAGGCCGCGCAGGAATTGCTTCTCCAGGACCCGCCGGTCGTAACCGAGGTGAAGGAAATTCTCACGGACATCGTGGCGGCAGATCGCCGCGCGGCTGAGATCATCAAGCGGTTACGCTCGTTGCTCAAGCGCGGCGAGGTGTCCCTGCAGCCGCTCTCGCTCAACGAGCTCATTGAGGAAGTGCTTGGCCTTGTCAACTCCGACCTCATCGGGCGCGGCGTCACGGTCATTCGCGACCTGGCCCCGGACTTACCCCCGATCATCGGCGACCGCATACAACTGCAGCAGCTCACGCTCAATCTCATTCTCAACGCTGCTGACGCCATGGCGGGGAATGCGCCGGGTGCGCGTCGACTTTACATCACCACCATATGGCGTAACTCGATCGTGCTCGCCTCGGTGCGGGACGAGGGCACCGGGTTGCCGCCCGATGTGGAGGATCTTTTCAAACCGTTCTTTACCACCAAGCCACACGGGCTGGGTCTTGGCCTGGGCATCTGCCGCTCCATCATCACCGCGCATCGCGGTCGGTTGTGGGCGGAACCGCATCCCGAAGGCGGTGCCGTTTTCCATTTTGAGTTGCCCATTCCCGATACACCGATCCAGCCATGACCACCGCAAGCGGCATTGTCTATCTTCTCGACGACGAGCCAGAAATGGTCAAGGCGTTAACCCGTTTGCTGCGCGCCAAACATTTCGAGGTCCGCGGTTTCACTTCGGTCCGTGCGTTTCTGGCAACCTGCCAGCCGCAGGAGGTTGCCTGTCTCGTGTTGGACGTGGCGATGCCGGAGCTGGACGGCCTGGAGTTGCAGCGGCGTCTCACTCACCGGGGCATGCTTATCCCCATCATTTTCCTCACCGGCCACGGTGACATCCCGATGAGTGTGCGCGCCATCAAGGCCGGAGCGACGGATTTCCTGGCCAAGCCTGTGGACGGAACCGTGCTGGTTCGTGCCGTGCGCGTCGCTCTTGAGACGGCCCGGACGCGGCACCAGGCAATCGTGGAGACCGCGGCATGGGCGGCCCGCCTCGCCACCCTCACGCTCCGCGAGCGCGAAGTCATGGAACACGTCGTCGCCGGACAACTCAACAAACAGATTGCCGCCGACCTCGGCACCGGGGAGCCGAATATCAAACTGCACCGGCATCACATCATGCAAAAGCTGGCCGTCGAATCCGTTGCTGACCTCGTGCGCGTCGCAGAGCGATTGGGCCTTAACAAACCAGCCATCGGTAATCCGATTGGCCGGTGAAGGTCACTCACCTCGCCTTTCCCTATACTTGACTAAGGTCTAGTAGCGCTGGACCGCCACCCTCGTCATGCTGGCGGCCAATGCTAACTCCGATACCAGTCATTGCTGTGCTGGACGACGAGCCGGAATGGCGAAAGGCACTTCGCCGGTTACTCTCCGGCCGCGGATTCCGAGTCGACGAATATGAGTGCGGGAACGCTTTCATAGCGGCTTTGGGCTCACAGCCGTTCGATTGCCTGTTGCTGGACCTTCACATGCCGGAGGGCAACGGCTTTGATGTGCTGGAGGCCCTTCAAGCACGCCAGATTCAAACGCCCGTCATCGTCATCACCGCGCATGACGAGCCCGGCACCGTGGAACGGGTACGCTCGCTCGGCTCTTTCGCCTTCTTGAAGAAGCCGGTGGATCAGGGCGTCCTGTTTTCTGCCATTGAGGCCGCCCTCAAACAGACCTTCGGAGGTTTCTTCACCCGTTTAAAGCCATGACCACCTTGGTTCAACCCACCGTGAAATTGGCGCCCCAGCCGGCGGGGATGAGGCATCGCTTCCACGCGATGGTCAAGGCGGTCGGCTCGCTGTGCAATCTCAACTGCACCTATTGTTACTATCTGCACAAGGAAGGCCTGCTCCACCAGCCCAGAGCCCCGCGGATGTCCGACGAACTCCTGGAACAGCACATCCGCCAATACATCGAGGCGCAGACCGGCAGTGAAGTGGTTTTCAGTTGGCAGGGCGGCGAACCGACGCTGCTGGGTCTGGAGTTCTTCCGCAAGGTGGTGGCGCTGGAGGCGAAGTACAAAAAGCCGTTCCAGATCATCCAGAACGATCTCCAAACCAATGGCACGCTGCTCGATGAAGAATGGGCCGTTTTCCTCAAGCAGCACCGCTTCGTCGTGGGCTTGAGCTGTGATGGCCCGAAGGAATTGCACGATCACTACCGCGTCACCAAGGGCGGCCAGCCCACCCATGCCCGCGTGATGGCGGCCGCGCGGCTGTTAAAGAAGCACGGCGTGCCTTTCAACGGCCTGTGCGTGGTGAACCGTAAGAGCGCCCGGCACCCGCTGGATGTTTATCGGTTCCTCACCTGCGAGCTGGGCGTCTGGCGCGTGCAACTGATCTCGTGCGTCGAACCGAAGGTCTTCCGCTCCGTCGCGCCGCAGAAGTGGGACCCGTCCGTCATTCCGGTTGTCGGCACGGCCCAGGCGCGGCCGGGCGCGCCCGACTCGGTGGTGACCGATTGTTCGTTGGACCCGGAAGACTGGGGCACGTTCCTGTGCAAGGTCTGGGATGATTGGTATGCCCGCGACTTCGGCAAGGTGCATGTGGATCTATTCGAGACGGCAGTGGCGCAGTCCATGGGCTTGCCCTCACAACGCTGCATCACGGCTGAATTCTGCGGCAAAAGCCTGGCCGTCGAGCACAACGGCGACGTCTTCTCCTGCGACCACTACGTCTATCCGGAATACCGCGTCGGCAATATCCAGAACACGGATTGGAGCGAACTGGCTTACGGCGATCAGGCGAAAAGTTTTGGTTTCGCCAAGCGCGACACATTGCCGGCGTATTGCCGGGAATGCCCGCACCTGAAGCTGTGCTGGGGCGAATGTCCCAAAAACCGGCTCGTCCGCACCCCCTCTGGCGAGGCCGGGCTGAACTATCTGTGCCCGGGTTTGAAAAAGTTCTACGCCCACATCCAACGCGATATGCCGGCGATTTTGCGGCGGGTTCGCGACGCGAAGGCCATGGTGGCTTGAAAATATAACTTATGAAACCAGCTCAAACAATTTGGCCGTCGCTGACTGACTCAAACGGCGCCACGGACAGAAGAACCAAAACCAGAACAAACAACAAACATATGAAACGAAATGACCTGTTAAAATACGGTCTGACTGCACTGACCGCTTCGACGGCGCTTATGGGTGCCGGTGGAACGGCGCAGGCGGCGGACGCCAAGCAACCCAACATCGTCGTCATCATGGCCGACGACGTCGGCATGTGGAACATCGGCGCCTACAACATGGGCATGATGGCCGGCCGAACACCGAACCTCGACAAGCTGGCCAGGGAAGGCATGAAGTTCACGGATTATTATGCCGAGGCAAGCTGCACGGCGGGTCGCGCAAACTTCATCACCGGCCAACTGCCCATCCGCACCGGTATGACCACGGTCGGCCAGGCGGGCGCGGCCATAGGCATGCCCGCGCAGGCCTGCACGATTGCCACCGCCCTCAAGGCGCAGGGCTACGCCACCGGCCAGTTCGGCAAAAACCATCTGGGCGACAAGAATGAATTTCTTCCAACCCTCCACGGGTTCGATGAATTCTTCGGCTACCTGTATCACTTGGACGCGATGGAAGACCCGTTCCACCCCGGCTATCCGAAGGAGGAGTTGAACACCGTAGGCCCGCGCAACCTGGTTCACTCTTGGGCGACCGACACGGACGACACCACCGAGATGCCGCGCTGGGGCAAGATCGGCAAACAGAAGATTGAAGACGCCGGCCCGTTGCCGCCGCATCCCATGCCCGGCATCAAATACAACATGGAGACGGTGGACTGGGACTTTATCGCCGCTTCCACCACCTGGATGGACAAGGCCATCGCTGCCAAAAAGCCGTTCTTCCTGTGGCTCAATCCCACACGGATGCACGTCATAACGCATCTCTCGCCCAAGTATGAAGCGATGCGCACGCCGGAGAATGGCTGGACCGTTTATGAAGCCGGCATGGCCGAACTCGATGATGAGGTGGGCGCGGTCATGGAATATCTCAAGGACAAAGGTATTGATGACAACACTATCGTCCTCTTCACCACGGACAACGGTGCGGAGAATTTCACGTGGCCAGACGGCGGCCAGACCCCGTTTGCTGGCGCCAAAGGAACGGTCATGGAAGGCGGTTTTCGTGTGCCGTGTATCCTTTGGTGGCCCGGCCACGTCCCGGCGGATTCCACCCAGAACGGCATCTTCTCCGGCCTGGACTGGTTCCCCACGTTTGTCGCTGCGGCCGGCAATCCGGACATCACCGATCAGTTGCTCCAGGGCGTGAAGCTCGGCGACCGCACATATAAGAATCATCTGGATGGCTACAACCAGATGGACGCCATCACCGGCAAGAGCGAGTCGAAGCGCCACGAAATCTTCTACTTTGCGGAGTCCACGATGGGAGCGGTTCGCATTGACGACTTTAAATATCGTTTCGTTGACCAGCCCAACGGATGGTTTGGCGGAAGCGTCAAGCCGAGTTGGCCGATTCTGGTCAACCTGCGCTTGGATCCCTTCGAGCGGTCAGGGATTACGGGATCAATCAACTACTACCAATGGTTCGCGTTCGAATTCTGGCGCTTCGTTTACGCGCAGCAGGTGCTGGGCAAGGAAGCCCAAACCTTCATCGACTTTCCGCCGATGCAGGCGGGCGCGAGCTTCAACCTGTCCGCGCTCAAGGCCCAGCTTCAACAGAAGATGGACGAGGCCAAGAGCCACGGCACCGGTGAATAAGAAAAACTGACAATAACGCGGGCGGCTCGCAAGGGCTGCCCGCCGTTAACCCGATGAAAAACCGGATTCACAGAATCAAACCCAGATAACAGTGGTGGAACCGGAAAACTCCGTTACCGCCGATTCAAATCCAAAAAAACAAAACTATGAAAACCGAACACAGGTCCGCCTTCGCAGCGCTTCCGCCGTCGCCACCACGCTATGGCGAGACGAGTTGGCGCGGCAAGCAGAGCCTCCTCGCCGCCGCGCTGGTTGGCGCGCTGGCTTTCACGACTGCCACTTTGCGAGCACAAGAGGAGGCGGCGTCCACCAATGGCACCGTCGCACTCACCAACAAAGTTGAGGCCGCGACCGGGCCTGCGCTGGTTGAAGGCGGCACACCCTTGAACAACGAGGCCGAACTCGCCAAAAAACTTCAGAACCCGATCGCCAACCTCATCAGCGCCCCGATCCAGAACAATTTCGACTTCGGGGCCGGCCCCAACGGCGACGGTTTCCAATACCTTGTCAGGATACAACCGGTCATTCCCATTTCGTTGAGCAAGGATTGGAACGTCATCTCGCGCACGATTCTGCCCGTGGTTTACCAGCAGAACTACATCGGCACGACCACCCAGTGGGGGTTGTCGGACACGCTACAGAGCTTCTTCTTTTCGCCGAAAGCGCCTTTCCATGGCTGGGTCTGGGGTGCCGGGCCCGTATTCCAATTCCCCACGGCCACGGATAGTTTGTTGGGTATGGGGAAATGGGGGGCCGGCCCGACCGCGGTCGTGCTCAAGCAGGATCATGGCTGGACCTACGGTGGGCTCGTGAATCACGTCTGGTCCTTTGCCGGTTGGGGTTCCCAGAACGTCAACAATACGTTCCTCCAGCCGTTCGCGGCCTACACGTTGAAGACGCACACCACCTTCGCGCTCAACTCGGAAACCAGCTTCAACTGGCAAAACGACCGGTGGACCGTGCCGCTTAACATGACCGTCAAGCAGTTGGTGAAGATCGGCGGTGCGCCTGTTCAATTTGAATTCGGCCCCCGCTATTACGCCGCGAAACCGGCCAACGGCCCGAACTGGGGGCTCCGTTTCACGATCACCTTCCTGTTCCCGAAAGGATAAACAAACTCATTACTGATATGATAACGCCATTTAATCTTATTCTGTTTGTTGCGTGCTGCGTTTTGTGCGGGGGGCTATGGCACGGGGAATCTGCAAAGCCTGACGGAGAGGTCCGACCTGAGAAAACGCCGTCGGACAAAGCTTCACCCCCAGTAAGGAAAGCTACCCGATCACTGGTCAACGACTACTTGTTGCTGAAAGACTGAGTACCAAATCCATCCGCCAGAACTGGATCAAACTGCCCATAGCAAAAACAAACCAAAACCATGAAAGCCATACGAAAACCCGCCTTCGCAGCGCTCTGGCGCGGCAGGCAAAACTCCATCGCCATTGCGTTTATCACTGCGTTGGCTTTCAACATTACCTTCGCCGGTGCCGCCCTGTCCGCCGAAGCCCTGGCGAAGGCGGCCGACCCATTGCCTTCCTGGAACGACGGCCCGACCAAACAATCCATCATCAACTTTGTCACGAAGGTGACGACCCCCGGTTCGCCGGACTTTGTCCCGGTGCCGGAACGCATTGCAACGTTCGACAACGACGGCACGCTCTGGTGCGAGAAGCCGCTGCCCGTGCAGGTCTATTTCGCGCTGGATCGCGTGAAGGAACTCGCGCCGCAGCATCCTGAATGGCAGACCAACGAACCCTTTGCCTCCATCCTGAAGGGCGACCCGAAAGGCTTGATGGCCGGCGGTGAGCGCGGGCTCGTGGAAATGCTCATGGCCACGCATACCGGCAATACCACCGAGGAGTTTGAGCGGATCGTCAAAGACTGGATCGCCACCGCGAAACATCCGCAAACCGGCAAGCTGTACACGGAAATGGTTTATCAGCCGATGCTCGAAGTGCTCGCTTACCTGCGTGCGAACGGCTTTAAGACCTTCATCGTCTCCGGCGGAGGCATCGAGTTCATGCGCGCTTGGACTGAACCGGTTTATGGCATACCGCCGGAACAAATTGTCGGCAGCAGCGTGAAGACGAAGTTTGAATTGCGCGACGGCCAGCCCGTGCTCGTGCGCCTGCCCGAGTTGAACTTCAACGACGATAAGGGCGGCAAGCCCGTAGGCATCAACGAGCACATCGGCCGCCGGCCCATCGCAGCGTTCGGCAATTCGGATGGTGATCTGCAGATGCTTCAATACACCAGTGCCGGCAGCGGCGCGCGGTTCTGTCTCTACGTCCACCACGATGATGCCGCGCGTGAATACGCCTATGACCGCAAGGACGCTTTGGCCAGGCTCGACCAGGGCCTGGACGAAGCCGCTGCCAAAGGCTGGACCGTGGTGAGTATGAAGGACGACTGGAAGACCATTTACCCCACGCGGTCCGAGATTACCGCGATTGACATTCTGCTGAAGCCCGACGCGACCATGCTCCAGCACGCCGCCACCGGGAATGACCGCCTGCTGTCCGCTTATCCGTGGGGTTTTGCGCTGGATGCCGAACACACACCGCACATCACGATGCTGCAGTGCTTCGTCCGCACCGCCGATCTCGACAAGGTTTATGCCGCTGAGGAAAAGGTGTTCGCCGCCGCCAACGTCAACGCGATGAAGTTGGAGGCGTTTAAGTATTACTATGCCCCGGCGGGCGCCGGGACGGGGGTCGCCGGTATCTGCGCCAAGCCGACGCCAGAGATCATCAAGCTCCAGGCAGACGTCATCGCGGCGGCGGAGCCGTTCATGCAAAAAACCGCTAATATCGGTGCCTTCACCGCTCCGCACGACAATCCCGCCACCGACGCGGCCATGATTCAGTACGTGTCCACCTTCGTGCCCAGGATGACCGGCGCGCACTACAACCCGCACGTCAGCATCGGCGTCGCTCCGAAAGACTACCTGGACAACATGCTGGCTGAACCGTTCGAGTCGTTCACCTTCGCGCCCGCCGGCGCGGCCGTTTTCCAGCTCGGCCCCTACGGCACGGCGGCGCGGCAACTCAAGGAATGGGATTTGAAATAAGCCCGAAGAGCTCGTGCCACAAAAGATCTGAACCAGACATGAAAATCGAACCATGAAGACCAGACGCGAACAAAACCTGCTCGCCGCCGCGATTGTGAAACACGCGGGCTATCCAAGTTCCTCCGGGATGGCCCGCGACTTCACCAGCGAAACAAAACGTTTGTTGGCGGTAGTACAAATACAAAGAAACAAAACAAAACAAAACAAGTCCCATGAAAACCACAACTAAATTAGCAAAAACAAAGCGGTTCGATCCATCATCGGTCGCCCTCAAGAAGGCGACGGTGAAGGGTAACGGAGCATTAACCAGAAAGCAATTCAAGGCATCGTCGGTCGTTTACAAGAAGACGACCTTGGAGGATAACTACATGACGGCTCCCGCCAACGCCGTCGCCGTCGGCAAGGTTGGCTCAAACAAGGGAAAACTCCTCCTCGCGTGCGCGGCGCTCGACAAGATCATCATCCTCGACCCCGATACCGGAAAGGTCATCAAAGAATACGGTGAGGGGTTCCCAGTGGATGGTGCCCTAGACGACGTCTGCGAGGGACCCGACGGCACGCTCTACTGCACGCACCTCGGAAGTGACCAGATCGG
>DATJYM010000197.1:0-21155 GCA_035499615.1 Candidatus Acidiferrales bacterium
AAGTGAAACCCTACACGACCGAGGTGCGCGCGGAGATTGACAATGATCTGACCGACCGGGCCATTGATTTCATGAAACAGCAGGTGGCGGCGGGCAAACCGTTCTTTTGCTACCTGCCATTCTCGATGGGGCACTACCCGAACCTCCCGTCCAAGCAGTTCGCCGGGAAGTCACGTATCGGGAATTACGGTGACAAGATGATGGAAGGCGACTACCACGTCGGCCAGATGCTTGACGCGCTCAAGGAACTCAACATTGACACCAACACCATCCTGGTCTTCTGCTCCGACAACGGACCCTCCGGCTGGATCGTCAGGGAAGTCGGCAATCTGGGGTCCCCTGACATGGGTAGCCCGGGGCCGTTCCGTGGCGAATTGGGGGAGGCGACCGAAGGCGCCATCCGTACCTTCTGCTTCGTTCGGTGGCCGGGGCACATTCCGCCGGGCAGTACCTCCTACGCCATGTTCTCGGAAATGGATTTCCTGCCGACCTTCGCGTCCATCATCGGCTCCAAGCTGCCGACGGACCGGCCGATTGACGGGGTGGACCAGACGGCGGTGCTTTATGGCCAGAGCGAGAAAGGCAACCGCGAGTCGCTGCTCACCTTCATTGGCCCGGATCTGGTGGCCGCGCGCTGGAAACAGTGGCGCTTCTATTTCAAGGACATGCACCTGACCGGCACCGGACAGCAAATGCTGGGAGGCATGTATTCAGGCGTCAGTGACCTGTATTTCCCGAAGGTTTACAATATCGAAATGGACCCGCATGAGGACATAAATCTCGGCGGCATCACCGTGTTCATGGCGGGGCCGGCGTATAAGGCGATTGCGGAATACCAGGCTTCGGTCAAGAAATATCCCAACCCGCCCTGCGCCAATCTCACGGACTTCCGGGGTGATGATTGAGCGGGTGAAGTGGTGAAGTGAATTTACCAACCAACCGGCCAGGGAATGCGACCGGCCATGAAAAGCTTGCAAGCAAAATCTGCTCGCCATCGCGCTCCCTGGCGCGATGGCTTTCATTACACCCGCTGCTTGGAGCCGTCAGCGAACCAAACTCATCACCCTATGAAAGACAAGATCCTCCTCGCGATAACCGTATGCCTTCTGTCACTGACCGCCATTGTCCGCGCGTCAGAAGGCGGCACAACGCATTACATATCGGGCTCGTACACTGACTTCTGCGGCATGCCGCCGTCCCAACCGGGTCTGTATCTGGCCAATTATTTTTTGGATTACGGCAACGGCGAAGTCAGTGCCAGCAAACAATTGCCTTTGGGCGGCATTTTCGGCGCGGGTGTCACCGCCAACAGCCAGGCTGAGGTTCCCATGGCCATTTACGCCTACCCCTTCAGCCTTTACGACATCACGTTCTCCTCCGGAATTTCCGTTCCTTATCTTTGGGAGGACGTCAAGGTGACGGCAAGCTATGACCGGAACGGCACCCAGATTTCGGGCGCCCGGGAACAATCGATCAACGGTCTGAGTGACATCGAAATGTTTCCCATCATGGCCGCCTGGACCAATGGCGATTTCACCGTCGGTGGCATGTTCAATGTCTTTGCGCCCACAGGGGATTTCGACACCGGGCAACTGGCCAATCCCGGAATGGGTTACTGGACATTCGAGCCGATGGTGGCCTTCAGTTGGCTCAGCAGCAAGATCGGCACGGAGTTTACCGTCTTTACAGGCGTGGATTTCAACACCGAAAACACCACGACCGATTATCAATCCGGCGATGTTTTTCACGTGGATGCGACGCTGGCCGAGCATGTGCCGTTGTTCGGCGGTTTTGTGGGAGCCGGCGCTTCGGCCTTTTACCTGAAGCAATTCACCGGCGACAGCGGGTCGGGCGCCCGGCTGGGCAGTTTCGAAACCGAATCCGCAGGGGTTGGCCCAACCGTTTCCTATATCCATAAAATCGGGAAGACGACGCTGGTTGTGGACGGCTCGTGGTTGCCGCAGTTGCATACCGTCAACACCACCCAGGGCAACTTTTTCTGGGCCAAGATGACGCTGATATTTTAAATCCAGCATACTGGTTGCCTCCGGATGTTTCCGGCGACGAAGCGCGGGCCCATGATAGAAGCTTGCCAAAGAAGATATGCGTCAAATCCTGCGCGAGGACATTGCGACACTGCCTCCCAGCGCCTTCGCTCCCTGAACATCCATCGCACCATCGTCTTCGCCACGAATTATTTACCTGGAAAGCTCAAGTCCCAATGGCTTCAATTTGTGATCTGCTTGTCCGCCGCGGCGGCACTTTTAACCGGCTGTGCCAGTCCCAGGGCTTACGTAAAGGCGATTCAAGATCCGTATTATGTCCTGACTCCACATAGCCGGCTTGCGGTCGTTATTGACGAGAATGGGAGTGTTCAAGAGAAACAATTGGGGACTTTCCTGGCCGCACGATTACGGACCCAAGGATTTAACGTTGTATCCGGGTCTGATTCCAAATTCACCCTGATGTATGGAATCGCAGAGAACAGTTCAACCACAGCGCTCTGGTTAAATGCCTACAGGACGGCAGATCTTGGTGGTGAGCAGACAAAAATAATTTGGAGGGGTTATATCAGTGTCGGCGCGAATGAATTTCAAAAAGACCCCGCGGGCGTGGTCCGCACGCTGTTAACGTATTTTGGACAGGAATTCAGGGGGTCAGTTCCGCTGGTTCGCCATCCGTAAGTATGTCTCCCAACCTCACGCTTAAGCCTTTCGACCAACAAACTGCACGGGACTTGCCTTGAAAAACTTAGCATCAGTACGGTGTTGGTTTGTGTTGGTGGTCGGCATTACCTTCCACGACAACACCGTGTTGCGCGCTCAGTCGCAGCTGCTTGCTTCCAACACCAACCAGATCGAAATGTCTCAACCCTTTCCGGCTACCAACAAGGATGACCTGATATGGGATGCCGAGCTCAGGCGTCAATGGACCGACCGCGCCACGCCCGAAGCATCGAGCCGGACGACGCTCCGGCTGGAAGTCGCACCTCACGAGTTTCTCTCACTCATCCGCCTGGACATTCCGTTTATAGATAAAGAGAACGGGGACCCGCTTACTCCGCATCTGGGGGACATCAAAAACCGACTGATTTCGAGTCACATCCCTTTGGACGACGTCAAGCTGGATGGTGTTTTCGAAA
Source organism: Candidatus Acidiferrales bacterium (assembly GCA_035499615.1). Classification (GTDB taxonomy): domain Bacteria; phylum Verrucomicrobiota; class Verrucomicrobiia; order Limisphaerales; family UBA11358; genus UBA11358. The sequence continues at coordinate 3,143 of DATJYM010000197.1, forward strand.
CGACCTTCCCCAGTGCTCAACCGAAATCCCTGGGCCAGGGCAAATATCAACTGGGCCCGGGATTTGAATTCATATTTCCGATCTGGGGTTCCGGCCAGGGCGCTACGCCCTCGCCGTGGACCGTGAGCTTCAAACCCTGGTTGGAACAAAATTTCTCGGTGGCGGGCAGTCCGGACTTTAAAAACATCGACTACACCAAGCTCGAACTGGAATTAAAAGCTGAATGGAAGAAGAAACTCACGCTGAAATTGACCCCGAAACCTGTTTATAATTGGGAAAAAGATGATTCTGGCGCAGTCATCGAATTGGAAACCGACTGGCATTTTACGCGGCGTTGGTATGCGGACCTGGTGCTGGGGCACGGGCTATGGGGAGTAGGTGCGCCCACAACCTACAATTCAATGATTCTAATCGCATTGGGTTTCGACTTCTGAATGCACTTCCTGACCAATGTACCAAACCAGGTTCATGCCGCCGCTGCCAGGTTGGCTTGATTTGCATGCCGCGGAAGACCGCGCTGGATTTCCGGGTTTTCAAGGAACCCTCCTCGGTGGGGCGGTTCCAAGGCCTGTCGTTCTGCATTAACTTGCTGATTAAGTTCTGACCCTGTGCTGATTTCGATCTGCAGACCGATGTTCTCAGAATTGTCACCGACTTGTTGCCGTACTGCCTTTGACCACATGCAGCGGATCTGATTTGCTCGTTCCGTTGGTTCATTGGCCGGGATTGGATTTTTGCCTGCGGCGTTGGCGGGCCGGTTCAGCACCCGCCGGTGCGGTCTTCCCTGGATGATACGGTAAAGGTAAGAACCAGTGGTCGACGGTGAAAAGGAGGAATTATGCTGCAATTTATACGGCCGGTTCTTGGCGACTTGATGTTCGACGGAATCGGTCTGGCCGGTTTCCTGTTCGTGCTATTCCTGATGTGGGAGGCGTTGAAGGAGTGGCGGATTCGTATCCGACGGGCCCGTAGCGCGCGTGAACGCTCCCGACGACGATGAAAACAGCCGTGTCAGTGGCCGCTTGTTTCCTGGTTAAATTAAAAGCCAGCGAACGCTCGCGGGGCGTTCGCTGGCCGTACCTCAAAGAGCTGGCTAACGGGCAGGACACCGGGTTTATTCCTCCAGGCACTACTGCGCAAAACGCAGTGCGCGGACTGAAACCCAGCACCCCTCGTCAACTCTCATCCGCCAATGCTACCAAATTCGCCGGCGGCTGATCAAGACAATCCAGTTTGCACCCGCGCAGTGACCTATTGCTTCGCAATCCTAGAACATCATGTCCTTGCTTCGTCCTGGGCGGACTGCGACGTGTCGCCGCTTTGAAAGCGCGGACATGTCCGTGCAACCAAATCCGCATTGCACAATCCGAATCCCGCATGGGTAATGGACGCCTTACTCAAAATCCATCTCGTAACTGTACACGTTGCCGCTGAGCTTGCTCCGGAGCTTGCAGTTGGATTTGTTCACGACAGCCTGCATGGATTTGTTGTCCGTCAGCACCTCGGCGGTGAAGCCGCGGATGCCGTTGCGCCGCGCGATGCGCATCAGATGCTTCAAGAGAAATGTCCCGATGCCGTGGTTCTGCCACTTGTCGCCGACCACAAACGCCACTTCCGCCAGGTTCGTTTTCTGGTCGAGATAATAGCTGCCGACCGCGAGGATTTCCTCCCCGGAAGCCTCGGGCAGCGTGCCGACGATGGTGACGTCGTTGCGGTGATCAATGTACACGAAATCCTGGATCTGATGCCGCGACACCCGTTTCTGGTGGCTCATGAAGCGATAGTAAATCGTTGCTTCGGATAGCTTGTAAAACAGGTCGCGCATCCGCGGTTCATCGGTCGGATGAATCGGGCGAAAATTGAGCAGCGTGCCGTCGTTGAGCAGATAGGTCGTGCGCAGTTCCTTCGGGCCGACCAGGATTTTGCCCTCCTTGTCCGACATGGTGGCGGAGAGGTATTTGGCTTCAATGGCTTCGCGCAGCAGGTCGGCGCGGAATTTCGGGTGCGCGATGCTGATGAGCGCCAGCGCGCGTTCCTGCACGCTCTTGCCATGCAGGTAGGCCACGCCAAATTCGGTGACCACATAAAACACGCCCGCCCGGGTTGTGACGACGCCCGCCCCGGGGCTGAGTTGCACAACAATGCGTGAAACGCCGCCGCCCTTGGCGGTCGACGGCAGGGCGATGACCGCCTTGCCACCGGGCGCCTTGGCCGCGCCGCGATTGAAATCCACCTGGCCGCCCACGCCGGAGAAGAATTTCGCGCCCAGCGAATCGGCGCACACCTGGCCGGTCAGATCGATCTCCAGCGCTGTGTTGATCGCCACCATCTTGTGCTGTTGATGGATTATGAACGGGCTGTTCACGTATTCCGTCGGGTGAAACGCGAACATGGGGTTGTTGTCCACCAGATCGTAAAGCTTCTGGGTGCCCAGGCAGAAACTGGTCACCACCTTGCCCCGATCCACGGTTTTGCGCGCCCCGGTGATGACCCCGGCTTCAATCAATTCAATCACGTCGTCGGAAATCATTTCGGTGTGCACCCCGAGATCCTTTTTGTCTTTCAGGAAACTGACCAGGGCTTGGGGGATGCGCCCCAGGCCGATTTCGAGGGTGGAGCCGTCCTCGATCAAGGCGGAAAGATTCTCTGCAATCTGTTTGGTCGTGTCGGTGACTTCCGGCGGTTTGACTTCCAGAATGGCTTCCTCGCCCGGCACCAGCACGTCAATATCGTATGCGTGAATGAACGAATCGCCCAGCGTGCGCGGCATCCGCGGATTGACCTGGGCAATGACGAGCGATGCGTTTGCCGTGGCGCTTTTGACGATGTCGACCGACACACCCAGGCTGCAAATCCCGTCCTTATCGGGCGGCGTCACCTGGATCAAGGCTACATCCAGCGGAAGCTGGCCCGAATCGAAAAGGCGCGGGATGTCGGACAGATGAATCGGGGTGTAATCACCCAGGCCTTCCTGGATGATGTCGCGCACGTTTTCGGCGATGAAGAAACTGTTCACGCGGAAATACTGCGCCAGCTCCCGGTGTGCGTAAGGCGCCGCGCCGAACGTGAGGAGATGGACGATTTCGGTGTCAGGCAATTCCACCGCGCGTTTGGTCAGTGCGCTGACCAGTTGCAGCGGCTCGCCGACGCCGGTGCCGATGAAGATGCGCTGGCCGGGGCGGATTTTCTTGACGGCCTCCCCCGCGCCCAGGATTTGCGGCTGATAGGTTTCCTGCCAGTTGGGGTCGTATGAAATCGGTTTACTCATGATTCCTCCCGGCGGGGACAACGTTGGCCAGGGTCATGCGCGCATCCGCCACATACGCCGGCATGCCGACCGGACCGACAATAAAGGGATTGATGTCCAGTTCCGTGATTTCCGGATAATCCGTGGCCAGCTGGCTGATGCGTTGCAACGCGCCGGCAATGGCTTCCAAATCCACGGGCGCCTGGCCGCGCGCGCCCTGCAGCAGGGCGTAGGAGCGCGTGCCTTTCAACATCTGCATCGCCTCTTCCGCCGTGATGGGCGCCAGATGAAAGGTCACATCCTTCATCACCTCGACGAAGATGCCGCCCAGGCCAAACATCAACATGGGCCCGAATTGCGGATCGCGCGTCATGCCCAGAATCACCTCGCGCCCGCGCTGGCCCATCTTTTCGACGAAGGCGCCGCGCAAATGCGCATCGGGCGCACGTTTCTGGATGCGCAGCATCATCAGGTCGAAGGCGTCGCGCACCTGCTCGGCATTGGCCAGATTGATGCGCACGCCGCCGAAATCGGATTTGTGAATGATATCCGGCGATGAAATTTTCAACACCACGGGAAAATTGAGGCGCTCGGCGATTTCCACCGCTTCGTCGGCCGTCCGGGCAATTTGTCCGCCCAGCACGTTGAAATCGTAGGCGCGCAAAATTTCCTTGGCCTCGACTTCGCCGATTTGCGCCTCACCGCTCCGCATTTGCATGTGGATGACACGGTCCACCCGGCGGCGGTTGACCGGGAAGCGCGTCACGATCCGGGCCGGGCGCCGCCGCCACGCCGCGTAATCACACATCGCCCGCAACGCGGTGATGGCGCGGTCGGGCGAGGGATAATTCGGGATGCCCACCGCCATCAATTTTTCCTTCGCGGCGGCCACTTCCGTGCCACCCATGAAGACCGCGAGCACCGGTTTCTTGCCCTTGTGCGCCGCGCCCAGCTTCTCCGCCAGTTCCAGAGGGCGGGTCATGTTTTGCGGGGTTACCACCACCACAATCGCATCCGTCTTTTCGTCGTCCTGCATGACTTCGAACGCCTTCGCATAACGGTCGGGTTCGGCGTCGCCAATCACATCCACCGGATTGCCGAACGCCGCGGAAGCGGGCAAAAAAGTCCGGAGTTTCGCGTCGCTCTCCTGGCCGGGAGAAACCATTTTCAGGCCCAGACCTTCGGCTGCGTCGGCGGCCATGATGCCGGGACCGCCCGCGTTGGTGATGATGGCCACGCGTTCGCCGTTGGGCAGCGGTTGCATGGCAAACGCGGCGGCGTAATCAAACAGCGCCTCGAAATTTTCCGCGCGAATCACGCCGGCGCGCTTGAAAGCCGCGCCGTAAGCGATGTCCGCGCCGGCCAGGCTGCCGGTGTGCGAAGAAGCGGCCTTGGCGCCCGCCTGGGTGATGCCGACCTTCAAAATGACCACCGGTTTGACCGCGGCCGCCTGTTCGGCCACCCGCAAAAACTTGTCGCCTTCCTTGATGCTTTCCAGGTAACCGGCGATGACGTTGGTGGCCTTGTCCTCCGCCAGCGCCTGGATGAAGTCGGCTTCGTTGAGGTCGGCCTTGTTGCCGAAGCTGATGACCTTGCCCAGGCCGAGTTTCTGGTTGGCCGCCCAGTCCAGGATGGCCACGCACAACGCGCCGGATTGGGAGATGACGGAAATTTTTCCCGGGGGCGGCACCGACGGCGCGAACGTCGCGTTCATGTGGTGGTCCGTGTTCAGCACGCCCAGACAATTCGGTCCGACCATGCGCGCGCCATGCGCCCGGCAAAGTTCCACCAGTTCCTGCTCGGCCTTGGCTCCGGCTGCGCTCACCTCCCTGAAACCGGCCGTAATGACAATCACCGATTTCGCGCCCGCGTCCAGGCAGCTTTGCAAAGCGTCCTTCACGAATTTGCCCGCCACCACAATAATGCCGAGGTCAATCGGGTTCTTGTATTCGCCCAAAGACTTGTAGCATTTGAGGCCGAGGATTTCTTGGGTGCCAGGGTTGACGGGAACGACGGTTCCCCGGAAGCCGCCATTGACCAGGTTGGCCAGCACCGCGTGCCCGACTTTCTCCGGGCTGCGGGACGCGCCGATGACGGCCACGGCCTTCGGATATAAAAGAGTCTCAAGCATAAAGTTCGTCCGAAAGTAACTTCGCTGTTTTCCAGCGTGTTACTTACCAAACCTTGGTAAAGTCTTTACCGTTTTTGCGGAATCGGGCCACCGGCCCATCAAGAACAGATTAAGGCTAAGGAATTTCTGAACCGTGCCAAGGCGGAATTCCCATCCGCCTTGAATTATAATCCCTTTTATCATCATTTTTATATTTCAGTTAATCTCATCATACGTTATAGTGGAAGCAGACAACGAAAGGCATTTATGATAATGGACTATGCTTTGGAGAAGTTTCCCCTGCACGCAACTTTGCGCGACGGTACGAAATGTGTGGTGCGCCCCCTGGGCAGGCGCGACGCCGCGCGACTGCACAGATTCTTTCTCGCCGTGCCGGAGGAAGAACGATTGTTCGTGAAGCAGCCGGTTTCCGACCGGGCGCTGTTCCAGGAATGGTGCCGGGATGCCGACTTCGAACACAATCTGCCGTTGATCATGCTGCACGAGGAAAAGGTCATTGGCGAAGCGTGCCTGCATCAGCGCCTCGGCGGGTGGAAACGCCACATCGGCCTCGTCACGGTTCTGACGCATCCGCAATATCGCGGACGCGACGTGGCTAAAATCCTGGTCAACGAACTGGTGGAGATTGCCCGTTCCCTCGGCCTGCGCCGGCTGGAGGCGGAATTGAACGGTGAACGCAAGGTGGCCATCAACGCGCTGGAGCAGCTCGGCTTTTGCCAGTTGATGCGCCTGCCGCGGCATGTGCTCGACATGAAAACCGTTCCCCACGATTACGTGTTCATGGGCGCAGACCTGCATCTGGATGAGGAATACGCCGGCGTGGGTGAGTGATCGGTTGAGCAACCATGCGGTCGGGGCAGTCCTGGTCAAGAACCGGTCTTCTCAGTTTCCAACCAGCGGACCGCGTGGCGGACCAGATCGGTCGCCGTTCGCAGTTTCAATTTCTTCTTGATGTTCAGGCGGTGGACTTCAACGGTCTTCGCGCTCAAATGCAGATGCGCGGCAATTTCGCGCGTGCTTTCGCCCTGGCCGATCAGTTGAAATACCTCAAATTCACGGTCGGAAAGATGATGCACCGGGGAAACCAGGGCCTCGGCGTGCCGGCCGGAAAAGGATTCCAGAATGCCCGCGGACATTTTTTCGCTGACATAGATTTGTCCGTTCAACACCTGGCGGATGGCCTGGAGCAGTTTTTTACCGCCTTCCTGTTTCATGATGTAGCCACGGCCGCCGGCCCGGAGGACGCGCTCGGCGTAAAGCGATTCGTCGTGCATGGAAACCACGAGGATGGGCAGTCCCGGCTTGAGCGCCCGGATGTCCTTGATGAGTTCCAGGCCGTTCTTGTCGGGCAGGGAAATGTCGAGCAGGATCAAATCCAGGGCCTGTCCGAGGGCTATATCCAGGGCCTGCCGCGCGTTTTCTGCCTCGGCGCCAACTCGCAGGTCGGCTTCATTGTCAATCAATTGCGCGAGACCGGTGCGCATCATCGGGTGATCGTCAACGATCAGCAACCGCTTGGGGATTATTTTATTCTTTGCGGGCATGAGTGTCCGGTTTTGGCCGGGCGACCCGGCTGGGAGCGGTGACGGTGACGCTCGCGCCGCCACCGGCATTTCGTTCGAAGGCCAGCGTGCCGCCAATCATTCCCGCCCGGGATTGCATGATGCGCAAGCCCATGCCTTTCGATTTCGGAATCTGTGCCGGAAAACCCGTCCCGTTGTCAATGATGCTCAGGATCATCCGGCCGCGCTCCTCTTTCAATCGAATTAATATTCGTTTTGCCCGGCCATGCTTGATGGCGTTGGAAACCGCCTCCTGTGCCAGCCGGAACAGGTGCGCGGCCGCGGGATAATCCGTCACCAGCACCGGTGGATCGCAATCGAAGCGGCAGGCGACCCGGAAAATTTTCTCCGTGTTCAAGGCCAGTTCGTGCAACGCAGACATGAGTCCCTCGGATTCGAGGGTGACGGGCGAGAGACCGCGCGCCAGCAGGCGCGTGTGGCTGATGGCGTCGCGGACGTTTCGGGCGATGTCACCCGCCCGCCCGGCGGCGGCTTTCGAGCGCCGGACCAGCTTCTGTTCCAGCACCTGGCTCATCAATTCGATCCCGGCCAGATGCTGGCACAGGCCGTCGTGCAAATCCTGTCCGATGCGGCGCTGTTCGCGCTCGCTGATTTCGAGGATTTCCCTTTCCAGGCGCTTGCGCCCGGTAATGTCGCGTGCCACCTTGGACGCACCGATAATTTTTCCTTCCGCATCGCGAATGGGTGAAACGGTCACGGAAATGTCAATCAGCCGGCCGTCCTTGCGCCGGCGCAAAGTTTCATAATGGTCCACGGATTCGCCGCGTTTGATTCTCTCCAGAATCTCCGGCTCTTCATTCTTCCGGTCCCGTGGAATCAGGAGCGAGATGGGTTTGCCCAGCATTTCGCCGCGTGTATAACCAAAGACCGCCGCCGCGCCTTTGTTCCAGCTCGTGATATGACCGTCCAGGGTTTTGCCGATGATGGCATCGTCCGAAGATTCCACCAGCGCCGCGTAGTGTAAGAGCGCCTTTTCGGCCTCCTTGCGTTCGGTGATATCACGGATGAATCCGGTGAACAACCGCCGGTCGGCCAGTTGCACCTCGCTCACGGACAGGTCCATCGGAAACACCGTGCCGTTCTTCCGGCGCGCGGCAATTTCACGGCCGATGCCTATGATTTTGGCGTGGCCGGTGTGAAGATAGTTGCTGAGATACGTGTCGTGTTGCTCACGATGCGGCGAAGGCATGAGCATGCTGACATTCCTGCCAGTGACCTCATCCGCCGTGTATCCAAAAATTCTTTCCGCCGCCAGATTGAACGACTCGATGATGCCGTGCTCGTCAATGGTGATGATGCCCTCCACCGCCGTTTCCAGAATCGCGCGCAGACGCTCGGCGCTGTCGCGCAAGTCAGCTGCGGACTGCTGGCGTTGCGCCCGGGCCCGCGTGGCGTGCCGGGACCGTAGCTGCCGGATCCACGCCAGCAATTCGGTTTTGGACATTTTCCGATAGTCCTTCATTTCAAACCTGAAGAAACTATCGGGAAAATCCGCTCCGATGCCAACTTCAAACGGGTGACGCGTGGCGAGTGGCAGGTGACGAGAGCCGCGCGTTGTGGCTTTTGGTGTCACGTCACGGGTCACCCCTCGAAGGGCACATTTTAGTGCGCCAGCAGTTGTGACCGGTATTCGGTCGGAGACTGGCCGAGCAGCTTTTTGAATACGCGGTTGAAATGCGTGAGGGATTGGAAACCGACTTCGAAGGCGATTTCGCTGACCCGCAGGTTGGGGTTGAGCAGCAGGTTCTTCGCTTTTTCGATGCGCACCCGCGAAAGGTAATCGGTGAAGTTGATGCCGGTCACCCGTTTGAACATCTTGCAGAAATAAAAGGCGCTCATGTTGACCGCCTTGGACACGTGGCTGAGCGAAAGTTTCTCGGCCTGGTGTTCACAAATGTAGTCCTTGGCCCGCTTGATGACCGGTGATTCGGAATTTTCCTGCTGGATGAACACCTGGTTGCTGATCATGGCCAGGTGCTGGGCGAAAATCGTGAGCAATTTGACAATGGAGTCGTGTTCTTTGGCGGACACCACTTTGCCCGCAAAGTAGGCCTTCTTCAGGGTGTCCTGGTTAATCTCCAGGCCCCACTCCGACACCTGCCGCGCCACCCGCCCGAATTGCGCCTCGGTCGGTTTCTTGCGGAACAGTTGCCCGGTTTGCAAATACCCAATCAAACGGTCGCTGAGCCGCACCGGGATGGCCGTTTCGCAAAGTCCTGAATGGCAGGACACCGATTGGGGTTCGAGCGCCGCCTTTTCACACAGACGCTCCCGCGTTTGCAGACACGCGGCGCAGGCGCGGCTCTTCTGTGACATTAACGAGCAAAACGGGTTTTCATTCCGGCGGCCGTGATACGGCAACTGCCAGGTTTCAATCGGCTGCAGGACCATCGGCAGGCCGGTCATATCGCCAAAGGCTCGTTCGTATTCCTGGTAAACCTTGGATCCCATGAGCGCCTCAATCAAGGCCCGGTTCGCGTTTCCGTTCCCATTGCCGTTACCATTCGTGGCGCCGCCGTTCGGCTTTTTGAGGTCAACACCCGCCTTGACCACCGCCGCGCCCGTGTCGCGCGGGGGAGGCTGAAGCGCGGTTAGCGAAGGCTCCTTGGCTTTCAAGGTCCTCGAAGATTCGCCCGTATCCTGCCGAACAATTGTTGTTTGCATGACGACAAATTAGGTGAAGTGCAGGATTCCGACAATTGGTGCCAGACCTGATTGGGTGCAGGGATAAGTATTAGTCAGCTAAGGGAATACCTTAGACGCGGACTTTGAGCTTTGAAGTGGCTGTGCCGCCGCGTATATATTTCACGTGTTTCAACCCGGCGAGAATGCCATCGATGCCGCCACGCGCTGCTGCGCGGTTTATGGCTTTCCCATCCGCCATTCCGCGTCGCCCGCCATGCACAACGCCGCGTTCGCTGCTCTGGGCCTGAACTGGCGTTACCTGGCGTTTGAAGTCCGTCCCCACGATTTGCGCGCCGCGATTGCCGGGGCCCGGGCGATGGGTTTTGCCGGACTCAACCTTACTGTGCCGCACAAGCTGCCGGCGCTGGTGTTGATGGATGCCTTGGACAAATCCGCGAAAAAATGGGGTGCGGTCAATACCATACGTTTTGAGTCCACGGGTGTGGACGGCCGGGCGAACGTCCGCGCGGTTGGTTTTAACACGGACGCCGATGCGCTGACCGCTGCGTTGCGCGAGGATTTGAAAATCGATTTACCTGGAAAAAGAGTGTTGTTGCTGGGCGCCGGCGGGGCAGGGCGGACGGCGGCGCTGAAACTCGCGGCGGAAAACGTCGCGGAACTGTTCCTCGTCAACCGCACCCAAAGCCGGGCCCGGGCGGTGGCGGCCGAAATCAAAAAGCTTTTTCCCTCCGCGCGCGTCACCCTGGGTTATCCGGCTGCGGAGGTGGGTTTGTTAATCAACGCCACGTCGCTCGGCTTGAAATCAGAGGACGGTCTGCCGTTCGATAAGAGGCAGTTTTCTCCCGAACAGGCCCGGGCGGTTTACGACATGATTTATCGCCCGGCGGAGACGGCGCTGTTGAAAGCCGCCCGGAAGGCCGGGTGCCGGACGGCCAATGGTCTCGGCATGTTGCTGCATCAAGGCGCCAAGGCGTTTGAAATCTGGACGGGCAAAGTCCCGCCGCTCGACGTCATGCGCCGCGCGCTGGAAACCGCAGTCCGCAGTCCACAGTCCTGAGTCCCCGGTCGTGACTGCAATTGCTCATCCGCCTTTTCTTGACTGTGGGCTGACGACTGTGGACTGTGGCTTGAATCATATGGGCAAAATTCAGAAGTTTGAGGGCATCCTGGCCTGGCGCAAAATGCGGGAATTGACCAAAGGAATCGTAAATCGCTCCTGTTTTGACCGACTTAGCCACCCGGTTGACGAAGTTGGCCGGCGCCTTGCTGGTTCTATGGCTTATCTGAAACAATCCGATTTGCGCTGCAAGAAAATCAAATGACCCCAAACGTTATAGGCTTCACCGCCTGGGCTCTCGAATGGCGACCGTGGACTGTCGACTGGTCGCTGGTTCCGTTTCATTTCTGGTCATTGGCTTTCTTCGTGTTCGGCTGCATCGTCGGCAGTTTCCTGAACGTGTGCATTCATCGGATGCCGTTGGGCATGAGCATCGTCACGCCGCCGTCGCATTGCCCGCACTGCCAGTATTCCATCCCGTGGTATCTCAACATCCCGCTCGTGACGTGGCTGGCTCTGCGCGGCCGGTGCAAAAACTGCGATGCGCCCATTTCGCCGCGCTATTTCATCGTCGAACTGCTGACGGGTGTGGCCTTTTTAAGTTGCTGGCTGTCCTTCGGACACGTGTCGCCGGTCCTCGCCGTCGTTTACGTCATCTTCCTGGCCGGACTGATGGTGGCCACGTTCATTGACTTCGAGCACTTTATCATTCCCGACGAAATCACGTACGGCGGCATGGCTGTCGGCCTGGTCGCATCGTTTCTCTATCCCAGGCTCCACGGCGTCCAGACCTTGACCGACGGGATGTGGCAAAGCGTGCTCGGCATTGGCGCCGGCGCGGGAATCATCTACGCCATTCTGCGGCTCGGCAAACTGCTGTTCGGGCGGCAGCGGTTGAAATTGCCCACGGACACGAAAATTGTTTTCAGTGAGACGTCGGTGCATCTGCCCGACCGCGAGATTCCCTACGACGAATTGTTTTACCGCCAATCGGACGTGATTACGTTGCGGGCGCGGACGGTGGAGCTGGTGGACCGCGGCTACAAGGACGTGCGGGTGCGGCTTGCCCTCCGGTCGGACTGGCTGGAAATCGGCGGGGAACGGTTTGATCCCCAGCACGTGCCGTTTCTCGAGGCGGTCAGCACGGAAATCGTGCTGCCCCGCGAGGCGATGGGGCTGGGTGATGTGAAATTCATGGGCGCCATCGGCACGTTTGTCGGCTGGCAGGGCGTGATGTTTTCACTGATGGTCAGTTCGATGATTGGCGCGGTGGTGGGCGTTGTGCTCATCGTAATGCGGCGGCGCGAATGGTCATCGCGCATGCCCTACGGCCCTTATATTGCGCTGGCGGCGGTTCTCTGGATTTTCTTTGGCAGAAAAATGATCCACGCCTTTCTGGCCATATCATGACGATGAGACCTCAGTCAGATGTCTGACGGCCGACGGCGTCCTTTTGCTGCCGCGGCTCGCATGCGGGTGCGTTTCGGTAGATGGAGAACTGTGGTCGGGTTTAAAATTTCAGCGAGCATTCGATGCCGATGGAATAGCCGCTGAAGGCGCTGCACCAGAAATAACCGCCAGTCAGGCCGACGGAATCGACCTTCCAGATCCGGCCAGATATATCGAGCGTTGCACGCGCATCGGTCTGGTAATAATGGTCGGTATCCAGCGCCGCTTGCAGTCCCGCATAAAGGTCGGTGCGACTGATATCCCCGCCGAAATGTACCGGACATTCGAGCACTTTCCAGGGAGTGACATAATCCAGGTCGAACTTGTTGGCCCAGAGCATTGAACTGCTTTTAAAGCTTAAGGCATCGGTCGAGCGGTAGATCGGTCGGGTGTTGTAATAGGCAAAGTCCGAGGTGAATTTTGGGAGCCAGCGCCCATATGCTTTTTTAAACTGCAACTCGAACGAGGGTACGAAGGAAATGGTATGTACCTTCCAGTTGACATACTGTCCGTTGGCCGCAACCAGTTCGCCCGCGGGGGTGTTCGCATCAAAATCGTTGTCGGTATAGGCGTACAACAGATCAAAGGCCGGCAGCACGCTGAAGCCGCTGTCGCCAAAATAAATCCTAGGGCCCCCGCCCAGCGAGAGCGCCACCGTATCATAATCGGATTCGTTTCCCGTCAGGACATTATCATCGAAATGATTGACAAACCCGCCGTAACCCACGCCGCCGTCGAAAACGGGAGCCCAAAGCAGGCGGTGGTAACCCGTCGGTTGCGGGTCCCGCAATTCGGTCTTCCAGGGAATTTTATAAATGCGGCCGGTCGCGTCATCCAACGTCCAACCGAGACCCGCCCGCGAGGCGATGCTCTGGGTACCGAATACGGCCGTCGCCTCCACGCGCTGGCCGATGGCTGTGTCCAATTGGTCCAATACCCCGGCCGGCAACGATTGGGCGCGGGCTGCCAGTCCGGCGAAAAAAACCAGGAGCGTCACCTGGATGGTGAGTGGCGGAATCGATTTCCGGCCGGCCAAAGCTCGTCCCGCCACAACATTGCGCTCAGTGAATTGCTTGAAAGGCACTTTGGTGAATCGGACGCCCGGCGTGGCGTTCCGGCCGGAGTTGGGTTATCGGAATTGCAAATAAACCCGGCTGCCGTCGCTGCGCACGCCGCCGGTCTGGTTTTCCGTGAGGAACAACCGCGTCGCCTGCACCTTGCCCGTCGCCAGGATGTAAGTGCGCACGGCCTTGGCGCGGTCGGAGGCGAGTGTTTCGAAGTCGTTGTCAGTTACAGGAATTGACGCCAGCAATACCACTTCCGTCGGGTCGGCCACGGGCGGAAGTTTCAGTGCCGAGGACGCGGCGGTCATGGTGCCGGAGGCCGGCTCTGCGGGTACCGGCACGCCTTTCAACAGAATTGTTGCATCTTTTTCAACCTTCGCGTTTTTGGATTTCAGTTGAGCGACGGCACTGGCGATGTTCGTGTTCGCTACGAGCATGGCGGGCGTGATTTGTTTTTTGGCCCACGCCTCCTGGTAAAACTTTTTCACCAGATCCCTGCGTTCCGCCGGCGTCAAAGTGATCTGATCGGGGGTGACGGTCGCCTGTTGGGATTTGCGGAGTGACTGCCATTTCCTCACCTGAAGCTGTTTTTCCAAAAAGACACGTTGTAAACCGTCGCGGTCGGCAACCGGGTCAATGCTGCCGGAGATTTCCAGGCCCAGCCCCGGCCGGGCGTAAAGCGCCTTGACCAGCGTGTCGAGTTTTTGGTCGTCAACCGAAGTCAACTCCGCCTGGCCGGGCACAAAATCCTCATAGCCCAGTTCCTCGCCGCCGCCGCCGAAGGCGGCCCCGAGCAGCGAGAACGGCGAGGTGGCAACCTTGGTCAAAATATCCACGATCGCGCGGGTGACCACCTTGCCGACGCGGAACTTCGGATCATCGAGGCTCCCTTCCACCGGCACGTCCAAAACAATTTTTCCGTCGCGGTCCTTGAGAATGGCAATGGCCAGCCGCACGGGCAGATGGGTTGCGTCAGGGCTTTCCACCCTTTCGCCAAAAGTGAATTGGTCCAGGGTGATGACATTTTTTGCCTGCAATTTTGGCCCCACCAGATTGTAGTCGAGGTCCATGTTGAGTTTGCCCATGGCGATGCGGTAACCCGCAAATTTCATCGAGTACGGGCTCGTCGGCGTCAAATCCACGTCTTTCACCGAAACCTGCAAGTGGTTTGTCTCGGTGCCGCTGAACGGATTGATCAGGCCGGAAATCTCCACCGGGCCGACCCCGTCCACCAGCGCGCGCAGATTCACTTCGGCGTGCCGGGGTTTTTCCGAGGAAATGCCCGCAATCGTCCCGCTCGCCTGCTGGACGGCCACATGCACGTTCGGCGTGAGTGAGCGATCGACGTAAGCCAGGGTCGCGTTGGAAACGACGATGTTATCAATGGATATATTCGGCAACGCAGGCGGTGCGGAATTTGTCGTGGTCGGAATTTTGGCGACAACGACCGCGTTGGTGGTGGCGGCAGGCCCATTGGTGGTGCTGGGCGGATTGGTTTTAGCCGGACTCAACGCCGTCAGCAGGTTGATGGTATGATTGGTCTCAATGGCGACGAAGGCATACGCATTGTCCAAGGCGATTTCCTTTATGGCAACCGATTGGGGGCTGAGGTTCGCTTCAATCCCGTTGAATTGCAGGGAATCCCACCTCAACAAATCCTGGGCCATGACGCCGTCCACGGTGCGGAAATCGTCGAGCCGCGCGTCACCGGTGAACGTGACTTGAGGCAGCCCGTTTTCCGGCGTGCGCAAATGGATGTCGCCGTCGAGCCCGAGCCGGCTGCCGACGATGAACAGGTTCAACTGGGGTTCGAGATAAGGATCAAGGGTGCCGAGGTCGAGGTTGGAGAGCACCAGATGCACGTCGGCGGTGGGCGGGGAAAAGGACGCGGCAATTTGCGAGCGGATGGCGCCATTGGTGTTCCAACGCAGGTACATTTCGGCGGTCAGATTCGTGTGCGGCAGGTTGGAAATGTTTCGGATCGAGAGCGTGGCGTTGTCCAAATCCAGTCTGGCCGGGCGTGAATTCGCGAGGTCTTCCAGGTGCAGTTCGCAATTGGTGAAATCCACGTTGTGGATGGCCGCCTCCCACTGGTTCGTGCTGTTAAGCAGCTCAGCGACGGCATTCGTGACCGAACGCATCAACAGTAAAATGGCGCCCGGCGGGTTGGTCGCGTTCTCCACCGGCTTGGCGGCTTCGACCACGTTGACTGTGGCATCCCTGCCGCGCCGCAGAAACAGTTTCGCGCCGTTCGCGGAAACCGAGTCCAACGCCGCCTGTCGCGCCTCGAGGTCCAGGCTCGCGCCGGTCACCGCGAATTGGGTCAGGTCGACGATGTCATTGCTGTCACCCGGAGTGCCGAGTCTGAAATCGTGCAACGAAAAAGCGGAGTTGGTGGCCGCGGCGATATGATTACTGGCGCTGAATTCAAAGCGATAATCCGTGTGTGCGTCGATCGTGCCGCTCCGGATTTCGAAGTTTACGAAATCCTGGTAGAGCGGCGCATATTTGTTGAGGGCGAAATTGTCGAGGGACAACTCGCCCTGGGAACGCAGCGGGTTGAGGTAAAAAAATCCGCTCCACGCCAGGCGCTCGCCCGCGTCCGTGGTGCCGGCAAACGAATAAGGATTCCTGTTGTCCGGATCGGTGCGGAAATTTTGCAGCGTCACGTTGAGCGGACCGATGATGCGTCTGAATGGTTCACGGGTGGTGAAGTCACTGAACGACGCCGCGGCGTTGGTGATTTGCAGCCGGTCCACGCACAACGCCAGCGGCTTGGAAGGCGAGGCAGGCGCAGTGGCCGGGGCGTTCGTCGAGAATTTGGTGATGAGGTCGGAAAAATTCAGCGTGTAATCCTGGTTGATCTGCACGCGGACGTACGGTTTGGAGACGCTGATTTCCTTGAAAACCCAGGGATGGCCGAAGAAGGAGAGGAGCTGGAAGTTCACGTAAACTTCGTCCCAGGAGATGAACGGTTGGCCGTCCTTGTCCTTGATGAGGAGGCCGCGCACGGTGGTCGAAAGTGCAAACGGGTTGATTTTGATTTTTTCGATGGAAACCTGGCGGTCGAACTGTCGGGACAACTGCTTGACGGCGATGGCGCGGACAATCGGCGGTAAGATGAGGAAACCCAGAATCGTGTAGAAAACCAACAAACCGAGAACCCAACCTACCAGTTTGCGTCGGCGCGGCGGAACCGAAATCCAAAAGTTTGTCTTAATCATTCCGATGCGGAAGCATCCGCCGAAACGCTTGTGGCGTCAACCTTTTCACATCTCATTGAAGTCCGAGGGGCGAGTGATACGAGTCCTTGAAATTTGGAAACCGCAAAGCTCATCCCTTCGCCGGAATCAAATCGCGAAGTCGGTGTACTCCGGTTTGACGGCTTCGGTTGGCGGCGAGAGCATGCCGGCCGCCACGGTGGCGTTGGTGCCTTGCTCAATCAGCACAAAGGAACCGGTCAACCGGTTCGTACTGTAACCGTCGAATACGATGGGCTTGGAAATTTTCAGGCGCAGAACGCCGATGTCGTTTATCGCCAGGGCCGGCGGTTCCGGTTCCGGTTCGAAAGTGGCCATGTTGATGCGGCTTTCCAGGCTGGTGATCACCGCCTGCGCTGTCTGGGTGGCGTGTTTGAAGTAAAATTTTCTGCCGGGTTGCAATGGCTTCTGGTGCATCCAGCAAATGCGGGCGTGCAAATCCGATCCGCATCCGGGCAAATTCTCCAGTCCCACAATCATGTCGCCGCGGCTGATGTCGATGTCATCGGCCAGACGAAACGTCACCGATTGCGGGCAAAACGCCTCGGCCAGCGCGCCGTCGTAAGTCCAGATTTCCTTGATGGTGGTTTTCATGCCGATCGGCAGTACGATGACCGTCTGGCCTTGGCGGGCAATGCCGCCCGCGAGCTGCCCGCTCAATCCGCGAAAGTCATGCCAGCGCGGGTCGCGGGGGTTGTTCGGGCGATTGACCCATTGCACAGGGAAGCGCAGCGCATTGAGATTCCAGTCGCTGGCGATGTGCACCGTCTCCAGATGGCCCAGCAACGCCGGTCCTTGGTACCAGGGCGTTTTTTCGGACGACGTAACGACGTTGTCGCCTTCGAGCGCGCTGAGCGGAATGAATTTCACGTCGCGAAACACGTCGAGTTTCGGGATGAAATCCTCGATCTCATCGCGGATTTCCAAAAAGCGTTCTTCGCTCCAGTCCACCAGATCCATCTTGTTGATGGCGATGACCAGGTGAGGGATGCCCAGCAACGCGGCCAGGTAGGTGTGGCGGCGCGTTTGTTCGGTGACACCTTGTCGCGCATCCACAAGCACGATGGAAAGGTTCGCGGTGGAGGCACCCGTGACCATGTTACGGGTGTATTGGACATGGCCGGGCGTGTCGGCGACGATGAACTTGCGGCGTGGCGTGGCGAAATAGCGGTAGGCAACGTCGATGGTGATGCCCTGCTCACGTTCAGCGCGCAGGCCGTCGGTGAGATTGGCCAGATTGATCTGGCCGCCGCCGGTGATGGCGGCGGATTTTTCCATCGCCTCGATCTGGTCTTCCATCAGCGACTTGGAATCGTAGAGCAACCGGCCGATGAGCGTGGACTTGCCGTCATCAACACTGCCGCAAGTGTTGAAACGCAAAAGTTCGATTGGGTGCGAATGTGACATCGTAACGAGCGGTGAATTGTAATTAAAAACGTAGCTCTACCAAGTCAAAAACCATTTACTCGGCAATGTGAAGAATTATTTTGCAAGTTTTCGAAAGCGGTTAAGGTAACGATTGGCTGTTCTCAATCTTATCAACTCATCGCAAAAATGGTGGGTGATGTGATACGGG
>DATJYM010000198.1:0-6500 GCA_035499615.1 Candidatus Acidiferrales bacterium
GTCAAAAATGTATGAACGACTCAAACAAGGAACAACTGGGCATTAACACCGACCGCACCAAATCAATTGATGGCGTTCAAGCGACGAAGTCCGACAACCCCGGCGAGCCACTGTTACCGACAACTTCGGTTGCTCGGAGGAAACGTCGGCATTTCGTAAGGTTGATTGCCCTGGTGTCATTGGGTGTGATCGCGGTCATTGTTTATGTGTCGCGCTCCGCACTTGCTCAAAGTTATGAAGGCCTTGGCGCTGCGCTCTGTGTTATTGCCTGCGGTGTCTTTCTCGTCAGGCGTTTCACTCGTGTGCTAGCGGAGGAGGACAAGTTGCAAGAACAACAGCTTAATGCAAATCAAGCGACGGTTTCGCCTTTGGACCCAAATCCCGCCGGACTACAAACGAATCCTACTGCACCACCACCGGAAACGGGAGAAAATGTTAAATACCGCAAACATTTAATACAATGATCCAACGTGAATCATTGATTCAACAACTCATCCGAAAGAGGTAGCCGGAAATCCGGCGCAAGGCCAATGGATTTGGACCTGCCTGCGCCATAACTTTCAGCCATGATTAAAATTGGCCCGGCGAACACTCCGGTTTGTTCAATCAAGTCGAGGTTTAAATATTTTTTGGCCAGCTTTGAAACTCTCATGCTGGCGGTTGTCGTCACCCTGCAATCAACCGGTCTTCTCGCGGAGGGGACCACGCCAGACAGCCAGGCGGAAAAAGTGCTGCCCGGCCAGATGCCGTATTTCGACGCGGTGCCGGATCCGCTCGAAGGGTTCAACCGCAGTTCCTGGGCGGTGAACGTCTTCTTGTTCCGCGACGTGCTTTATCCTTTTAGTTTCGCGTATAACTTCGCGGTGCCCAAACCGCTTCGTTCCGGGATTGGCAATGCCGGGCATAACCTCACTTATCCGGTCAGGCTGGTCAACAATTGCCTCCAAGGGAAATGGCACGGGGCGTGGGAGGAAACCGAGCGTTTCGGCGCGAATTCCACCATTGGATTGGGCGGCCTTTTTGATCCGGCGACCAAGTTGAAGATCGGACGCTCGGATAAGGATTTTGGCGAGACCTTGGGCCATTGGGGGTCGGGGCCTGGATTCTATCTGGTAATTCCTCTTCTCGGCCCGAGTAATGGCCGCGATGCAGTGGGCAAAATTGTGGACATGCCATTGGATATCCTGTTCTGGATTGGCTACGCATATCCAGACGGATTCTGGCCTTACGCAATCCGTCCCGGCATTGCGGTGAATGATCTTAGTGGCAACGCACGCGATTACAAGCGCACGCTGGATTCACTGGTGGATCCCTACGAGGCGTTCCGCACGCTTTATTCGTTGAACCGGCAGCGGCTGATTCTTGACTACATTCCGAGCTGCGACACCAACGACAATCCCAATCCCACCATCCGCGCGGTGCTGTTCAAGCCTGCCATCACAAATTTTGCGGACCTGGCGGTCACGCACAAAGTCTTGGTGCCGACGACCGGGAAAAAACTTCCTTACTCCTGCTGGATGCAAAAGAAACCGGCCCCGCTCGTTTGCTACATTCCCGGACTCGGTGCCTGCCGGACGGACCGTTCCACGCTGGCGTATGCGGACATGCTGTATCGGCACGGCTACTCCGTGGTGGCCTTTTCGAATCCGTTCCAGAAGGAATTCATGGAGTCGGCCTTGACCATGGCGGTGCCGGGTTATGGTCCGGCGGACTGCGACGACGTGCTGAACGCGCTTAAATCGATCCTGGGCGACGTGCGCAAGCGGCAGGAAAACAAAATCACCGGAACCAGTTTGACCGGCGTTTCCCACGGCGCCTATTTCACCTTGATGATTGCCGCGCGCGAGGCCGCTGGCCAACTCGGCGGATTGTCGTTCGATCGCTACGTCGCCGTCAATCCGCCACCAAATCTTGCCCACGCGGCGCTGCTTCTGGATCAGATGTTCAATGCGCCGCTGGCCTGGCCGGCGGACGAGCGGCGGAAGCGAATGGAGGATGCCGTTTACAAGGCGCTCTACTTTGCCGACAGTGGTCTGGATGTCTCCGGCAACATTCCTTTGACCCGCACCGAGTCCGACTTTCTTATCGGTCTGGCATTCCGCTACACGCTCATGAATGTCATCATGGACAGCCAGAGAAGGCACAACCTAGGCGTCCTGACGGTGAACCCGGACAAATTTGTCCGCCAGGATTCCATTCGCGAAATCCGGCAAATTGACTATGCCGAATATACCGATCGCTTTGTTATTCCTCACTTGATTAAGACCGGCCGCGTGAGAAATCGGGAGGAGGTCTTCGAGAACACCGATTTGACTCAAATGACGAAATGGCTTCGCAACAATCCAAAAGTTCGCGTTCAAATCTGCGATGATGATTTTCTGCTTTCGCCGTCTGACCTTCCCTGGTTCCGTTCGACATTCGGTCGCAATCTAACCGAGTATCGTGTGGGCGGGCATCTCGGGAACCTGTATTTGCCGGCGGTTCAGGACGCCTTGGTGAAACTGTCTTCAGACAAAGCGACAAAATGACGGAATGAACTCGTCCGAAAGAGGGAGTCCGAAATCCGGCGCAAGTCCAATGGTTCTAAAACTTCCCGAACGATAATATTCAATTGTGATCAAGATGCACTCGACTGAGAACTTAAGCGCTTCGCGGCAGATTGTTGCCCACGTTGGTGGAATGATGCTGGCGGTTATCCGACACCACCCGATCAACTGGGCATTCCACTGGAGCGGGATTCGCCGAGCGATTTCATCAGGGCAAGGCCTCCCTCAAAATAGAGACCAAGGAATCCGCCGCAAGGCTAATAGATTTAATGTCGCTGCGTCGTAACATTTCAATCGTGTATGAGATGAAACAACTGTTGAAACCAATTATGAAAATGAAAACGAAGGCAAAATCAACGCGCAAGTTATTTGTGGCCGTCTTGGCTTGCGGCATGTTGGCCGCGTGTATTGTTGAGGCGCCGGCGCAAACGCCTCAAGACTTGATCGAAGTTGCTTACAGCACGGTTACAGCTAACCGGCAGGCAGTCGTCGTCTCTACGATGCAACTCACGGAGGCTGAAGGCAAGGACTTTTGGCCGCTCTACCATGAATACAGGTTCGAAATGGACAAGATTTCCGACACGCTCATGAATCTGGTGTTGGAATACGCAAAAGTCTATCCCAATGTCCCCGAAGATCGCGCCAAGGTGTGGCTGAAGGAATACACCGGCCTGCAGCAGAAGCAGGTGGACAAGCGAACGGCTTACTTCAAGAAATTCAGCAAGATCTTGCCGGCGGCGAAGGCGCTCCGCTTCGCGCAGGTAGAGACCCGTCTTGACTTGCTGTTTCAACTCCAACTTGCCGCACAGGTCCCGCTCGTGCCGGCCACCGGTGACAAATGAAGGTCGAGAGCACAACTAACGACAGGCGCGAATCGCAGCGATTGGCTTTGTGTGTCGCCGACTCTGAGCTCACTTGCTTTTCTGTGCCTGTGAAACAATTGAAGCCGAGTCCAGCGAGAGTGGCTCGGACCTGCTGTCGCGTCGCTGGTCGCAGAGGGAAAGCCACCACCCTGATCTTGTTAGGATCCGCCCAGGCATGGTCACAGACAGCGCCGACAGATTCTGCGTCTCATGGGGTCTTAACCTTGAAACCTTCTACTTCAAACATCTGGCAAAATGGTGTCGGCGAGGGATTTGAGCCTGGGATTCAATCAACTAGTTTCGAAACCGGTGTCGGTTATGGTGTTAACATTTTAGGCACCAAGGAACATCATGATCTGGCTTTGGCCGGTCTTTCTTACGGCTACATGCTCGGTTCTGTGGAAGAGGAAGGCCACTGGTATAGAGGCCACTGGGATTTTCGAGGTGAATTGATCAGCGGCGCGCAATTCTCTCCGACTAGCGATTGGCTGGTTGGACTCACTCCCCACTTGCGATATAACTTCATGACGGGCACCCGCTGGATACCTTTTGTTGATGCCGGGGCCGGAGTGTCCGCGACGAGTATAGGGCCTCCAGATCTGTCCCACTACTTCGAGTTTAATCTGCAAGCTGCCATCGGCGTCCGCTGGTTCATCAGGGACAATGTCGTGCTAAGCATTGAAGCCCGCTATCTCCACCTGTCCTGCGCTGGTCTTAGTAGTCCGAACCTGGGGTTGAATAATGTGAATGGAATGGTGGGAGTTAGTTGGTTTTTCTGAAAATATAAATCATAACTTTTAACTAATTGTATATGGATGTTCTAACACTCTCTCGAATCCAGTTTGGCGCAACCATAGCGTTTCATTACATCTACCCGCCATTGAGCATCGGCTTGGGCATTATTCTGGTCATCATGGAAGGGTTGTGGCTAAAGACTAAAAATCCGCTCTATCACCAGATGGCGCGATTCTGGACAAAAGTGTTTGCCCTTACGTTCGCGGTCGGCGTCGCGACAGGCATCGTAATGGAATTTGAATTCGGCACGAACTGGGCAACCTACTCACGTTTCGTTGGTGATATTTTTGGAAGCGCGCTCGCGGCGGAAGGAATTTTTGCCTTTTTCCTTGAGTCCGGATTTCTCGCTATTTTGCTTTTCGGCTGGAACAGGGTAGGACGCAAACTGCACTTTTTTTCTAGTTGCATGGTTTGTCTCGGCGCGCACTTCAGCGCGGTATGGATTGTCGTGGCGAATTCCTGGATGCAAACGCCCGCCGGCTATCACATCGTCGACGAAGGCATGCGCGCACGGGCGGAAATTACGGACTTTTGGGCAATGATATTCAATCCATCGTTTCCTGACCGTCTGTTCCACACCGTTTGCGGGGCGTGGTGTGCGGGGGCATTTCTTGTTGTCAGCGTGAGCGCCTGGTATCTGCTGAAGAAGACGCATCTGGAATTCGCGCGGGCATCGCTGAAGGTCGGTCTGACCGTTGCGCTCGTCGCATCGTTGCTGCAAGGTGTAACCGGTCACATAACCGCGCAGGGTGTGGAAAAAAATCAGCCGGCCAAACTCGCCGCGTTTGAGGGACTTTACGAAACCACTTCCAACGCGCCGCTGGTGCTGATGGGCTGGCCGGACGAAAAAAACGAAAAGGTCATCGGCATCACGGCACCGGGATTGTTAAGTTTTCTGACGCACAACGATTTTCATACACCGGTCATCGGCCTGGACGATTTCAAGCCGGAAGATCGTCCGCCGGTCACGGCATGTTTTCTGTTTTTTCACGGTATGGTGGGCATCGGCTTTGCGTTGATCGGCATCGCGGCGCTGGGATTTTTATATTTCCGCCACAGTTCGTTGCATGAACGGCGCTGGCTGCTGTGGATTCTGGTTTTTTCAGTAATCGGCCCGCAAATCGCCAATCAACTCGGGTGGTTCGCCGCCGAAGTCGGACGCCAGCCGTGGATTGTCTATGGTCTGATGCGAACGCCGGAAGGGTTGTCCGCCGTGGTCAAAGCGAACGCCGTTCTCACGTCACTGATTTTGTTCACGTTCATTTACTTTCTGCTGTTCGCCGTTTTTATTTATTTGCTCAACGACAAAATTCATCACGGCCCGGACGATGCGGATTTGTTTCCATCCGGCAAACTTGCTTTGCCCGAACCACTCGCAAATGAACAAAAATAAATTCATACCATGAATCTCGATCTCAACACCATCTGGTTCATCCTCGTCGGCGTGCTGTTCACCGGCTATGCCATCCTCGACGGTTTCGATCTCGGCGTCGGCGCGCTGCATCTGTTCACCAACAAGGACGAGGAACGTCGCATGATGCTCAATGCCATCGGGCCGGTCTGGGATGGCAACGAAGTCTGGCTGGTTACCGGCGGTGGCGCGCTCTTCGCCGCGTTTCCCAATGTGTATGCGACAATATTCTCCGGGTTTTATCTCGCGTTTTATTTGTTGCTCGCGGCGCTGATTTTTCGCGGGGTGGCGATTGAATTCCGCAGCAAACGCCCGGAATCCTGGTGGCGGCAAATGTGGGACGTGAGCTTTTCCATTGGCAGCATCCTGGCCGGACTGCTTATCGGGACTGCACTCGGCAACATTGCCTGGGGTGTGCCGATTGACTCCAACGGTGAATATGCAGGTACATTTCTCGGATTGTTAAAACCGTATCCACTGCTCGTCGGCGTAACGACCGTCGCGTTATTCATGATGCATGGCGCGATTTACGGCGTGATGAAAACTGAAGGCACCTTGCACGACAAACTGCGAGTATGGGCGATGCGCTGCATCATTTTCTTTGTCATCTGCACCATTACACTGACGATGGCCACACTGCTTTACGTGCCGCACATGGCCACGCGCGTGCGGGAAAATCCGTGGCTCTTCAGCGTCGCGCTGGTGAACATGTTGTCCATCGTTAATATCCCGCGAGAATTCCATCACGGAAACGATGGGAAGGCATTTTTGTCGTCTTGCGCCGCCATCGTGACTCTGATGGTGCTGTTCGCACTGAACATCTTTCCGAACCTGGTTTACAGCCTGTCCAATCCCGAAAACAACCTGACGATTTACAACGCCGCG
>DATJYM010000199.1:0-38103 GCA_035499615.1 Candidatus Acidiferrales bacterium
ACAGTTGTGCGTCTTTCGCGTGTTTGAGAGTCAAAACTTGCACTTCCCAGCCGCCACCAATCGTCCTATTTTTCACCTGTGACTCTTCGCCGCGACCAACTTTTCGCACCCCTGAAACAATTCTTCGGTTTCAGCTCGTTTCGCCCGTTGCAGGAGGAAATCATCCGCGACTCGCTGGCGGGCCGGGACGTATTCGCCGTGCTGCCGACCGGCGGCGGAAAATCGCTCTGCTTCCAACTCCCCGCACTCCTGCGGCCGGGACTGACGGTGGTGGTCTCGCCGCTCATCGCGTTGATGAAGGACCAGGTGGACGCGCTTCAGGCCGCGGGCGTGGCCGCGACCTTCTTGAATTCATCGCTCGCCGCCGGCGAATCGCGTCCGCGCTTGCGTGGATTGCACCACGGCGAGTTTCGCTTGCTCTACGTCGCGCCGGAGCGGCTGATGTTGTCCGGCTTTCTTGAAGATTTGAAAAAATGGAACGCCGGCCTCTTTGCCATAGATGAAGCGCATTGCATCAGCGAATGGGGACACGACTTCCGCCCCGAATACCGGCAGCTATCCTCGCTGCGCGATGTTTTCCCCGGCGTGCCGATGATGGCGCTCACCGCCACCGCCACCGAGCGCGTGCGCGGCGACATCGTCCGGCAGTTGCACCTGAAAAATCCCGCCTGCTACGTGGCCAGTTTCAATCGCCCGAACCTGACTTATCGCGTTGCCGCCAAATCGGCGGCTTACGAACAAATCCTTTCCTTTGTTCGCGCGCGGCCAAAAGAAAGCGGCATCATTTACGTCCAGGCCCGGAAAACGGCGGACAGCATGGCGGCCAAACTTACCACCGACGGCGTCAGGGCCCTGCCTTATCATGCGGGCATGAATCCCAAGGACCGGACAAGGAATCAGGAGGCATTTCTCCGGGACGAGGCTCGGGTCATTTGCGCCACCATCGCCTTCGGCATGGGCATCAACAAGCCGAACGTTCGCTTCGTGATTCACTACGATCTTCCGAAAAACATCGAAGGCTACTACCAGGAAACCGGTCGGGCCGGCCGCGACGGCCTGCCCGCCGAATGCCTGTTGCTGTTCAGCCCCGGCGACCGCGTGAAGCAAATGCGGTTTATTGACGAAAAGCCGAATCCGCGCGAGCGCGAAATCGCCCGCGCCCAATTGGAACAGATGATTCATTATGCCGAAATCGCGAGCTGCCGCCGTGATTTTTTACTCGGTTACTTTGGGGAGAAGTTCGTAGTCCCGCCTTCCGGTGGCAGCGGACCCGTGCCGACTGTAGGCGGGACTCCAAACGAGCCTGTCAATTGCGGAGGCTGCGACAACTGTCGGGCCCCGCGCGCCACCTGGGACGGCACGCTGGCGGCACAGAAGTTTCTATCGTGCGTTTACCGAATCCGCGAGAAAAGCCGGTTCGGGGTCGGCATCCACCATGTCGTCGAGGTGCTCTGCGGCGCGGAGACGGAGAAAGTCCGCAAGTTTGGTCACCACACGCTTTCCACCTACGACATCGGCAGTGAGCACACGCGCGCCGAGTGGGGTGCCATTGGCCGTGAATTGGTGCGGCTTGGCCTGCTGTTCCAAAATCCGGAGAAGTTCAACATCGTCGAGCTGACCGAGGCGGGCCGCGCCGCGCTGAAATCCCGGCAAAAGATCACCTTGACCAAGTCCGTGGCGCCGACCGAAGCGGCCAAACATCGGGCCGGGGAAATTGCCTGTGACGAGGCGCTGTTTGAAAAATTGCGCGGTTTGCGGAAACAACTCGCCGACGAGCGCGCCGTGCCGCCGTACATCATTTTTTCCGACGTATCGTTGCGGCAGATGGCGCGGTTTTATCCGATGAACGGGAAGGATTTTTCGCGCGTCAGCGGCGTGGGCGAAAAAAAGCTTCAGGAGTTCGGCGAAATATTCCTGCACGAGATCGCGTTGCATTTGCAGGCGAACCCGCGCCAGATATTTGCCGACGATTTCCCGCAAAGCGGGATGTCCTCCGTCCTCCCTGCCACGCCGCTCACGGCTGACAGATGCCGCGCGTGAGACATTGCATTTTTTCCGGCAGGGCAGGACCGTGCCTGAAATTGCAGGGATTCGCGGCCTCACAGCCGGCACGATTTACAGCCATCTGGAAGAAGCCATGCTCGCCGGTGAAGCGGTTGACGTGGAGTCCCTGATCCCCGCCGAAGCCCAACGTGACATCGCCGCGGCCTTCGCTAAAAATGGTTTCGGCAGCCTGGGCGTCGTGGTCGAATCGTTCGGTGGCAAATATGGTTACGGCGAATGCCGACTCGTCCGCGCGGCATTGCAGAGGTAGGGATGCCGCGCTGCGGCATTGCCGCCCGCGCAGGAGCGGGTGGAGTACATGCCGTACACAACTTATTGCGTCGCTACTGCGCGGCGCAGGACGGCGCAGCGCGCCATCCCCACCGTGCCTGAATCCAAATCAACTCGCTTTTTCCATGAGCAAACCATAACGTTGCCCGATGGTTTTGACTGAGTCTGTGAGCGAACCTGTAAAAATAAATCAATCGTCCGGCGCCAGCGGGCCCTCAGCGTCTTCCGATCCCTTTGTCCATCGCCATGTCGGTCCGAACGCAGCCGAAGCGCGCGAAATGCTCGCACAAACCGGTTTCAAAACCATCGACGAACTGATTGCCGCCGCTGTGCCGGAGAACATCCGCCTGCAACAACCGCTCCAACTACCCGCCGCCAAAACCGAGCATGAAGCGCTGTCCGCACTGAAGCTAATCGCTTCCCAAAACCAGGTTTTCCGTTCCTACATCGGCATGGGCTATTACGATTGCCTCACGCCCGCCGTCATCCAGCGCAACGTTTTCGAGAATCCCGGCTGGTACACGCAATACACACCTTACCAGGCCGAAATTGCCCAGGGCCGCCTCGAAGCGTTGCTGAATTTCCAGACGATGGTCGCCGATTTGACGGCGCTCGACATCGCCAATGCCTCGCTGCTGGACGAAGCGACTGCCGCTGCCGAAGCTATGACGATGTGCCATGCGCTCAAGGATGGACGAAACGTTTTCCTGGTCTCCGAGCATTGCCATCCGCAGACCATCGAAGTCGTCCGGACGCGCGCCCGGGCGCTCGGCATCGAAGTGATGGTCGGAGGCCACGAGGGGTTTCAGTTCGATGCAAAGGTTTTTGGCGCGCTGGTGCAATATCCCGACACTTTCGGCGCGATCCATGATTACACCGGGTTGATCGAACAAGCGCATGCGGCGGGCGCGCTGGTGACGGTGGCGACTGATTTGCTCGCGCTCACGTTGTTGAAGCCGCCGGGTGAATTTGGTGCGGATATTGCCGTGGGCAGCGCACAACGGTTTGGCGTGCCGCTGGGCTACGGCGGGCCGCACGCGGCGTTTTTTGCGACGCGCGACGAATTCAAGCGCCACATGCCCGGGCGTATTGTAGGTGTGTCCAAGGATTCCCGGGGCAAACCCGCCTTGCGCCTGGCACTACAAACCCGCGAACAGCATATCCGGCGTGAAAAGGCGACCAGCAACATCTGCACCGCCCAGGCCTTGCTGGCCAATATGGCCTCGCTCTATGCCGTTTATCACGGACCGGAAGGACTAAAAGCCATTGCCTCGCGAGTCCACAAACTGACGGGCCTTCTGGCCGCAGGATTGGAAAAACTTGGTTATGGTGTTGGTGGTCCAAAGTCCAAGGTCCCGCGTCAGGAGTTTTTCGACACGTTGCGAGTTGATTTAGAGGATACACTCGCCGCGGGTATCTTGAAGATCGGCGAAGCGCACCGGATGAACTTCCGGCCGATTGGCGATCACACCCTCGGCATCTCACTCGACGAAACCACGGATGAATCCGATCTGGTCGAAATCCTCCAGGTTTTTAACAATGACAAACCGCTCAGCTTCAGTCTGGCCGACCTTTCGCCAAAGACTTTGGACTTCAGACTTCGGACTTTGGACTTTTTGGGGCATAAAGTCTTCAACAGCTACCATAGCGAGACCGAGATGCTCCGGTACCTCAAGCGGCTGGAATCCCGCGACCTGTCGCTGACCGCTTCGATGATTCCACTCGGTTCCTGCACCATGAAATTGAATGCGGCAGCGGAGATGTTTCCGATTTCCTGGCCGGAGTTTGCCAAAATTCATCCGTTTGCGCCGTTGCGACAAACGCGCGGTTACCAGACGCTTTTCCAGCAACTCGAAGACTGGCTCGCAGAAATCACCGGCTTTTCGGGAATTTCGTTGCAACCGAACGCCGGCGCCCAGGGCGAGTACACCGGCCTGCTCGTCATTCGTGCTTACCACGAATCACGCGGCGAAGCGCACCGCAACGTATGTCTCATTCCCACTTCGGCGCACGGGACGAATCCCGCCAGCGCCGTCATGGCCGGCCTGAAAGTGGTGGCGGTTGTATGCGACCGGGAAGGCAACATTGACGTGACCGACCTCCGCGCGAAGGCGGAGGTGCACAAGCAAGACCTTGCGTGCCTGATGGTTACGTATCCATCCACTCACGGTGTATTTGAGGAAACCATCAAGGAAATTTGCGGAATCGTTCATACCAACGGCGGCCAGGTTTACATGGACGGCGCGAACATGAACGCACAGGTTGGCCTCTGCCGGCCGGCGGACATCGGCGCCGACGTCTGCCATTTGAATCTGCACAAGACGTTTTGCATTCCGCACGGCGGCGGCGGGCCGGGGGTCGGACCGATTGGCGTGGCGGAACATCTCGTCGAGTTTTTACCCGGCCATCCGGTCGTGAATCTGGGCGGCGAAAATCCGATTGGTTCCGTGGCCGCTGCGCCGTGGGGCAGCGCCGGCATTCTGCCGATTCCCTGGATGTACATCGTCATGATGGGTGCGGAGGGCCTGACCGAGGCGACGAAGTTCGCCATTCTCAACGCCAACTACATCGCCAAACGGCTGGAAAAATATTTCCCGACGCTCTATCGCCGCAACGGTCTGGTGGCGCACGAATGCATCCTCGATCTGCGCGCGTTCAAGAGTGTCACCGTGGAGGACGTGGCCAAGCGGCTGATGGATTATGGATTCCATGCACCGACGATTTCCTGGCCCGTGCCCGGCACCATGATGGTCGAGCCGACGGAGAGCGAATCGAAATTCGAGCTGGACCGTTTCTGTGACGC
The DNA here is from genome assembly GCA_035499615.1 of Candidatus Acidiferrales bacterium. Classification (GTDB taxonomy): domain Bacteria; phylum Verrucomicrobiota; class Verrucomicrobiia; order Limisphaerales; family UBA11358; genus UBA11358. The sequence goes on from DATJYM010000199.1 coordinate 5,138, forward strand.
GCTGATTGCCATTCATGGTGAAATCAGTGCGATTGAATCCGGAACCGCGGACGCCAAAAACAACCTCCTCAAGAACGCGCCGCACACGGCGGACATGGTTGCGTCCGATGGCTGGAACCGGCCGTACTCGCGGGAACAGGCGGCCTTTCCGGTGCCGGGCCTGCGCGAATTCAAATTCTGGCCTGCGGTTGGTCGCATCGACAACGTCTACGGCGACCGTAATCCCGTGTGCTCGTGTGCCGGTATGGAGGATTATTCTTAACCGCGAAATACGCGACCACACGAACAGTTTTGGACCTTAAACCAATGGGGTAGAACCTTTCCATCGGCTATCGAATTTTTCCAAAAGTGTTTTACGAAGATCCGCAGTGGTATCGCCTTTGAGTAAAACTAAAAAGGATTCTTTGCTGCCAATGTCTTTTATTCCATGCCCCACAATTACAATAGCGTTGTCGGAAATGATGTAACGGTCATGCAGGTCGTGGTGCGCTGAATACAGTCGTGCTTGCAGCGATGGAACTTCTTTTTGAAAATCTCTTAACTCCCGACTAAATGCGGTCGCATTTTCATTGGTTTTGCCCGTGAGAAATTGCAACGGACGGCCATGTTTGAAATGATGCAAGATTGCCAGACTGCTGCTGCCGTAAAACTTGTCAACGACGCAAATGCGCCCCTTTAGCTCAGATGCAATTTCCGGCAAAGTCAGATGGCGATCCGTCCACGGCTTTGAACCATCAACAACCAATGCTTTTATTCCAGAGATTGCGTATTTGTTTTGAAGATAACCAATACCTTTTTCGGAAATTTTGTAAGCAGTTTTTTGTTCCGGATCATCTTGTGGATTGAATTTTTTTCGCATTACTCGATTTCCAGCGCGAGCAAGTGCGCGCTCCACGTTCAATTTAGAGGAGGCGATACTTCGGATTTCCAACAACTCCGCGATTTCCGAGGCGTACATTGGATGGTTGTGCTCAAACTCATCGCGAATCACCCAAAGTATCCAAAGAACTTCATCGAGCGGCGTTTCAAGGCTTCGCTGGTCTGGAAAATTCGCGAGTTTTGCCTTCCGCAAGTCCTTTTGAAAACCATAATGCGCGAAATTCATCACACATTCTCCGTCGTGGTAAGATTTCTTTTTAGCCATTGTAAGGATGATGTTGCGATCATTGATGCGATTTTTTGCTGCCTCGTTCAGCCAAATAATTAGAACTGGTGAGAGTCAAGGCACTGTTAAAAAATTGCAGTCCACGCCGGTCGCAGATTGTAAGAGCCATTTTTTTCCGAGTTAACCCAATCGTTTTCTTTCGCGGATGCTGGATAAAACCTGTTGAATTCCATTCCCAAAAGACTTTTCGCCGTCATTTTGTTCCACTGCTTTTGGATTTCCTCTAATGCAATTACCTTCTTCAAATCACCCTTTGCAAGGTAAGCGAGAAGCAAGGTAAACTTTTTTGGCCCGCTCATACCGTTGCTATATCTTTTTATAAACGCGCGAATTGGCTTCGAAAAATCCAATTCTTTCGTTGGCGGTTTTGCGCTTACAGAACGCATTGGTTTAGCAACTACTGTTTTGCCTGACTTAGCGAGAACAAGAACTTCGGCAAGCAAACCACACACCTGTTCAAGTCGCGCAATTAAATCATGGCTGTTATTTTCATTTTCTTTTGGCATAAACTTTTTTCCCCATTTCTTTAAAGCCGACTAAGGCGCCGCCTCCTTTGGACAAATTGTTAAGCGGGGTTTGAATCGCTTGTTTACTGTAATAGTAATTATGCTTGTGAAGTTCAGCTTCGATTCCCGAAAAATTCCTTTTCCGGTCAAAAAAACCTTGCGCTATCAGAAAACGCAGACCACCGGTTGCTCCGGCAAACCCGTCGCGCTTCGGCGCCGCACTTTTTCGTTGACCAAAAACAGCTCGCTCAAGTTTCTCAATTCGCAATAGAATGCCATCAATGGATTTGTCTTCGTTCATGTCAATCACTCTACGTATAGCCAACGTTTATTGTCTTTGATACGGCGAAGCTGCCTTTTTCTTACAAGACGCAGGACTGCTGGTGAAAGAGTGGTGACCGGATAATAATGTCCGTGTTCTTCGAGGGCAGTTTTTATAGCGCCCAATTCTTTCGGCTTTTTGAAAAACCCTCCATCGATGAGCTCGGAGACTAAATCTATCGGCCCAGGCTTGGCTGTGCTTTTCCGTGCGGCAATCTTCTTCTCGGGTTTTGGGGCAATAGTGCCTTTGTCAAAATTAGCGATTAATGCGGCAACTTCAGAGGGTGTACCTTCCACCGTGATTTTCGTTCCGTTTTCTAATGAAATGTGTGCTTTTGCCATATTCAATTATTCCGTTATTCCTTTATTCGAAAATTGTTTCAGACGAGAATAGTTGAATATGCAATCATTGTCAACAGGCTGCCAGAGATAATGTTTTCCGCGTTCAATTGAATCCAGCATCGGCTCGCGGGGACGCTCGCCCCACCAAAACCGTGTTCATAGGTGTTCATCCGTGGTCAATTCGGCCCGGATGACGGCCAGTTCGGCGCACGGTTCGTCGGCGCTCTGTGGATGATATTTGTTTTCCCCCCAACGACCCTCATCCGGTTCCGCTGTTGCAGAACCACCTTCTCCCGCTCCCGCGGGCGAAGGAATCTATTTGGCTTATTTGACTGGAACCAGCAGTTGGGTGAATGAATGTGCCGGAAAGCTGTACTTGATGTCATTACCGCTGAATTTGATTTCCCGGGTGGCGATGGCGACTGCTTCGTTGGTCCGGGTGTTCGTTGAAGTGACTGACTCGGCGTTGATCTCCTTCACCGTGGCGCTTCCGGTATATTCTCCGCTCTGCAATACGATGTCGGCGGTCATGGCGTTCGTTTCGCTGCGGTTGACCACATCGACGACCAGTTTTTTGGCGGATTCGTTGAACACGGCGGTCACATCGAGATAGGGGATGTCCTTAAAAAACTGGTTGCTGTAATTTTGTCCGGCGACATTCACGTCCAGGGCGGTGCCGCGCGCGTTGTTGGAATACAGATAAAAGGCCTGATAGAGTGCATTCTTGTAATCGCCATCGGGCGAAGTCCCCACAAGGCTGGAAAGCATGGTGATGTTCGCCATTTTGACGATGTCGGCGTGGCGAATAAAGGAGTTCAGGTGCTCGGCGACCATGAGTGAGCCGGTCAAGTTGGCGCCTCGGGGTCCAAAACCTGGGGACCATTCGTCAAAGGAGATATAAATCGGGCGTTTGGAGGTGGAATTCGCCATCGCCTTTTCGATCTCGGCCTTGATCACGTCAATCTTTTGATCAATCTCCAACCCCATGGAAATCACGTCGGGGTATTGGTTGTCACGGTTCAGCGCGTTTTGGAAGTATCGGTGAACGGACAGATAATCAATGCTGCCGGCCATGTGCTGCAAAACATAATCGTTCCATGCCATCCACTTGTTGTCGGGCTGGTAATTGGAAGCGCCGTCGGCGATGAATTTCACGTTGGGGTCCACCAGGTGCATGGCTTTGGCGGCTTCGAGCGCAAACTTGCAGTAGTCCTCGGCGTTCTTTTGACCGAGTTGCCAGGGGCCGTCAATTTCGTTGCCGAGCGACCAGTATTTGACGTTGAAAGGTTGTTCATTGCCGTACTTTCGCCGGAGGTCGGAGTAATAAGTCCCTTTGGGATAATTGCAGTATTCGATCCAATACCTCGCCTGGTCCAGCGTTCCCAGGCCGGCGTTGATGCAGACGAAATTCTCCGCGCCGATAAGGCTGCAGAGTTTGGCGTATTCATCCGTGCCCATCTGATTGTGGTCAATTTGATTCCACGCCAGGTCGAGCCGGACGGGACGCTGGTCCTTCGGGCCAATTCCATCCTCCCAATTGTAGCCGGAGACATAATTCCCGCCGGGCCACCGCACCACCGGGATGTGCAGTCCTTTGACCAGTTGAATAAAATCTGTCCTGAACCCGTTCGTGTCGGCCAGGGGAGATTGGGGGTCATAAATCGTGCCATAAACCACCGTGCGGATTGGCTCAAGGAAACCGCCGTAGATGTTGGGGTCCACTTCACCGATTTGTCGGTTCAGATCAACCTTAATGACCGCCATTTGGTCCGCCCGGAGATTCCCGGCGATGAGGCCGGAGAGTAAGATTCCAGTGAAAAGAAGATTTTGCGTGTTCATAAGACGATGGTCTTGATTTGAGTTCGACACTAGCGAGGCGCAACTAAGGAGTCAATCCGTGGTTAATTCAAGTAGTGGTACATTTTGCGACTTTAGGTGGGGCGAACGTCCTCGCGAGCCGGCTCGTCGGTAGCCTCGCCCCGCCAAACTGTACCGCTACCTTAATTCAGACTGAATGGCGGCCAGTTCGGCGCGTGGTTCGTCGTCGGCATGGTCGAGCCGGTCGGCGCGTTGATACCAGTAACGGGCGTTGCCCAAATCGCCCTCAATCTTATGCAGCACGGCGTGAATCCACGCGGCCGTGGCGTCGCCTTCATGCTGCTGGACCAGTTCATGCGCGGCGTCCCATTTGCCGGCCAGGGCCATTTCAATCGCCTGGAGCAGATGGTCGTTCAGTGCGCTCATGGAGATTGTTTTACCGGTGAACGCGTCCGGCGGCAAGCTTGGCGGGTGGATTTGGTGGCAGCGTCGACATGGTTTTGAAAGGTAGGGTCGGCGCGCTGCGCCGACCGGCGCCGCGTGCAGCGGCGCAATGGGGATGATTCGAAAGGGTGTGGTATGGCCGAAGCCTTGAGTTCCGGCCCTGAACGGGCCGGAGGTCATCGCAGCACGATGACCCTACCGAATTACACCTCGGCGGTTAAATCTTGTCCAGCGCCTGCTTGAGGTCGGCAATCAGGTCGCCCGTGTCTTCGAGGCCCAAGGCGATGCGCACCAGGTTGTCCACGATACCGATGCGTTCGCGGTATTCGACCGGGTAATCGAAAAATGACATCGTGGACATCTGCGTCACGAGGCTTTCGGACCCGCCCAGGCTTGGCGTGATGAGGAACAATTCGAGCCGGTCAATGAACCGGCGCGTCGCTTTGCCGTCGCCTTTCACGAGAAAAGTAATCACGCTTCCGAAGCCGCGCATTTGGGCACGGGCGATGCGGTAATCCGGATGCGATTTGAGTCCGGGATACCAGACCTGCTCGATTTTGGGATGTGATTCCAGGAAGCGCGCCACTTCCAGGCCGGATTGGTTGTGTTGGGCCATACGGAGGCCGAATGTTTTGAGACCGCGTTCGAGCAGGAAACAACTGAATGGTCCGGCCATGGACCCGATCATGCGCTGCAACTTGTTGAGTTCTTCCAATTGCTTGTAGCCGCCGAGCGTGACGCCGGCCAGCAGGTCGTTGTGGCCGCCCAGATATTTCGTCGCTGAATGAATGACCAGATGCACACCCATTGCGAGAGGCCGGAGGTTGTACGGCGTCGCCAGCGTGGCGTCAATCATCGTCAAAATCTTGTGACGTTTGGCGACTTTGACAATCGCCGGAATGTCCAGCACGCGCAGGTACGGGTTGGTGGGTGACTCGGTGAAAATAATGTTCGTGTCCGGCCGGATCGCTTTTTCGATGGCGGCGGCGGTCGGCGCGACGAGGCTGGTCTGGATGCCGAACTTGGTGAGCAGGTGGGTGGCGAAATCGCGCGTCTGGCGGTAGCAATCGCTGGTGAAAATGATGTGGCCGTTGCGCTGCATATAGGCCATCAACGTCATGACCACCGCGCTCATGCCGGTGGAAAAGAGAATGGCCCGCTCGGCGCCTTCGATGGCGGCCAGCTTGCGCTCGGCTTCCTGCTGGGTCGGATTGCCATACCGGCCGTATTCCTGTTCGCGGATGATGCGGCCTTCGCCCTTGGCTTTCATGAACTCGACCACCTCGGTCATATTGTCGAAACTGAAGTTCGAGGTCTGGACGATGGGCGTGGAGACCGCGTGATGGGCCTTGTGCTGGCGCGTGTGACCGTGAATGGCGAGCGTGGAAGTTCCCCGGGAACGGGGGAAGGGTCGGCTCGCCGAGCCGACCGGACGCTTCAGCAAGGCGTCCCTGCTTTTATTGGGAGGCTTAGGCATGGTGTTCAACTTTCCTGGCAAGCGCCTGGTTGAGCGCTTCTTTCACCGCGTCCAGACGCGCCGGTAATTCAATGGGCCGGTTCGCATGGCGGCAGGGGAAACCCAGTTCACTCTGGTGATACTTCACTTTCATCTCGACAAATTTCAGTCCGTGTGCGGTCGAAATCACCACCACGCGTTCGGATTTATCGATCCTGCCCGCCTTGAGCAGCTTGATGAGCACGGCCAAGGCGACGCCGGTGTGCGGACAATTGAACATGCCGGTGCGGTCGCCCAACGCCGCCGCGTCGGCCAGTTCCTCCTCGGTGGCCTGCTCGACGATGCCGTCAAACTGCTTCAACGTGCGCACGGCCTTCTGATAACTGACCGGGTTGCCGATCTGAATGGCGCTGGCCAGCGTCTTTTGCGCCTGGACCGGCTCGAACTCCTCGAAATTGCGCTGGTAAGCGCGGTAAAGCGGGTTGGCGCGCTCGGCTTGCGCCACGACGATGCGCGGCAATTTTTTAATCAGGCCGAGGTCCTTCATCATCATCAATCCCTTGCCGAGGGCGGAAACGTTGCCCAGATTGCCGCCGGGAATGATGATGACGTCCGGCGATTCCCAGTCGAACTGCTGGACGATTTCGATGCCCACGGTTTTCTGGCCTTCCACGCGCAACGAATTCATCGAATTGGCCAGATAAAGCGTTTCGTCCTTGGTCACTTCCTGCACCAGCCGCATGCAGCCGTCGAAATCGGTGTCCAGGTAGAGCACCAGTGCCCCGTTGGCGATGGGTTGCACGAGTTGGGCGATGGAAATTTTGCCACGCGGCAGCAGCACGATGGATTGGATGCCGGCGGCGGCGCAATACGTCGCCAGCGCCGCCGAGGTGTCGCCGGTGGACGCGCACACGACGGCCTTGATGGGCGCGCCTTCGGAAATCATCTGTTTGACCTGGGACACCAGCACCGTCATGCCGAGGTCTTTGAACGAGCCGCTGTGGGTGTTGCCGCACAGTTTGATCCAGAGATCGTCCACGCCCACCAATTTTCCGAAACGCTCAGCCCAGAACAGGTTGGTGCTGCCTTCGTACAGCGAAACGACGTTGTTGTCGTTTATCTCCGGCAGGATCCATTCCTTCTTGCCCCAGACACCTGAGCCGTAGGGCCAAAGATTGCTCTTGTAACGGTCCTCGAACAATTTCATCCAGCCTTGGGCGTCGCGGCGGGCGAGCGCCTTGAGTTCATGCTGTACCTCCAGCAGCGAACGGCATTTGGTGCAGTGATAGACGATGGAATTCAGCGGATAGGTGGCTCCGCATTGCGGGTTGATGCATTGAAACCAGGCTCGATATGACATCGTTCAGTTCTCCGGTACGGCAGTTCTATTCGAGGAAAAAGCGGAACATGACATTATCATTCAAAATGTTCCACGCCATGGCAATACAAATTAACTTATTCCTGGCCGCAAGCGGCTGCGGATAAACACAAATGCGGTGGGGCGAGGCTACTGACGAGCCGAAGACCCGGTGTAAGCTACTTCCACGCACACAGGCTCTCGACGTGGGCCGCGGAGCCGTCGCGCAACCAGCCGTCGAGGTGTGATTGATCCTTGAGTTGCTGGCCGCGAAGACGCGGCACGGCGATGAATTGACAATTGATTTCCGGCAACGCGGTCATGTCGGTCCACAACTTTTCGAATTGAGCCACCGGGAAAATATCCTCCTGGCCGTGGCCCCACCGTTTTTTCACGTCTTTAAGCGTGACGTACGTCGGTAATTTCAGTGCCAGCGCGCGCACGGCGTCGGTCACTTTGTTCGCGTCGGCCAGGTCGGCGCGGGTGAGCTGAAACGCCGCGAGCACTTTTTCCACGTCAATCCAGCAGGTGTTGGAATTGTAATAGGACAGGGCAAATTCATCTTCCTCACGCGGCATGGCCAGGCCTTCCACGATGCGCGCCTTGCCGTTCACCCGCGCGAGGCCGCCGCCGCGATCTTCAATCCGCCGCGTAATGACTTCGAACGAGAGGCCGCCGCCGAGTTTGAGGTGCGCGCCGAGCGTGGCCGGATCCACATCCGCGCCCACGGTGTCAATGTTGTGCAGCATCAGGTGTTTCAACTGCGGGCGTTCTTTCAACAACCGGGCCAGCGTGCCGTTGCGGAGCAGGTTGGGAATTTCAAACCAATGGCCGACCGGATGCAGGCATTGCAGCGGCACATTGTCGGTGTAATCATTGCCTTCACCGGCCTGCCTGGACCAGCCGATGAGAGCCTGTCGCAGACTGTCGCGGACTTTCTGCGCCTGTTCATCGAGGATTTGCTGCGGTAATTCCTCCCACATGAACCGCAGGTCGCGTTCCATCGGAATCAATCGCAGGCCGACCGAGCGGCCTTCAGACAGGAACAGCGGACCGTCGTAACCGTAAAATTTTTCGCGCGCGAGAAATTCGTCGGTCGCCTGGTGTGAGACATAGCTGGTGGTGATGAGATGCGGCAGCGGATGACCGGCCAGCTTTCCGATGCGACGGCTCTTGGCCAGGTGCACTTCCAGGAACGTGCGGTGCCGCCCGCCGAGTTTGCAGAACGGATGCAGGGCCTTGACGGTGCCCGCGCCCTGGGTCCAGCGGCTGCCCGCGCCGGCCGCGAGCGTGACCACGGCCACTTCGCCGGCTTTCAGCGCGGCCAGCCCGGCATCGCGATATTCCTTCGATAAATCGTGCGTGGCATCGAATACGTCGCCCTCGGTCACATCCTGGATTTGGGTGCTGACGGGCAGGCGATTTTGCGTCAGGCCGATGCGGCCGCCTTTGAGGTCGGCCCGGATTTGCTCGTGCTGGGCGCGGTCGAAACCGTAACGTTCGAGCAATGCCGGAAGTGACGTTTCGCCCGCGTCATCGACTTTCGGGCGCGGCAGCAGTCGGTCGAACAGGATTTGCACCATGCCGCGCAGTTCCGGCTTCTTGCGGCAGGCGGCGCCAAATTTATCCAGTTCGGCGCGGCGCAACGGCGGCAGTTTATAGGCCTCCTGTCGGAGCAAATGCGGCATGATGAGCGCGTAATAGCCTTGCGGCAACAATGCCGCCGGACCGTGAAGCAAATCCGCCCAGGTCCCCTTTTCATTGATGGCGAAGTCGTACACGACCGGCTCCATCGCGAAGGGCAGGGCGTGCTCGAGTTCGTGTTTGGTTTGCGACATGATTTCCTGAAGGCGGGTCTGCCCTTTGGCTTTGTGGGCGGGGTCAAAGATAAAGCCCATGCCGCCGCCGGACATGCCGCCGAGCATCCAGAAGCCGAGAAAGTTTTTGCCAAATTCGCCGTGCACGCGCTGGATCAAGGTTTCGGTGAACAGATTGGTGGCCCAGGGGATGATGGTTTGAATCGGGCCGGAGAAATTCCGGGTGGTGGCACTGCCCAGCGCCGCCACGTCCTCGCGGCGCAGGGCGGAAAGGACCTCCTCCAGAATGGCCAGCATACTCAACCGCGCCTTCCACTCGGCGCCTGAACGCAGCAGATATTTTTCCGTCACCATTTCCAGGATGGGACCGACGTTCTGGGCCATGCCGCCGTGGACGAGCACAAGGCTGTCCTGCAATTTCCGGCGTGCCTCGGTCGGCGCTTCGACAGCATCCAGGATGCGGTGTTGCGGCATCAACCGTCCACGACTGACCCCCGACTCGGGATCACCTTCGGAGGCCAGTACGCCTTCGATGAGTTTGATGCCGGGCCAGACCCCGCCGGAATCCTGCCAGCCGCCGCCGGAGCCGCCGAGCCATTCACCCAGAATCGCGCGCGCCAGCACCAGCCGTCGTTCGTCTTCCTGCAAGGCGCCCTGCAACGAAGCCGCCTGGTTGGTCGCCCGCATGCAGAGCGAAATCATCGAGGCCAACAGGTTGGTGGACACGGCCAGGCGCGAACCTTTCGGAATGCCATTGACGCAACTGACCAGTTCCAAGCCGCGCCCCATTCCCACGACGCACGCCAGCAGATCCGCCAGACTCTGGCCCGAACCTTCGACGCCGGGCGGCACAATGCCGCTGGCGATGACGGCGGCCTTGAGCAGGCCGAGGTAATCCCTGGCGAAATCGAACACGTCCGCGAGGCTGGTGATGTCCGCGGTGGCGCCGAGGTCCACGCTGGTCAGGCGCAACAGTGGTTCGTCAATCACGCGCAAATAAGTCTCCACCGGCGGCCGCGGGCCGGCATCGCGTCCATGAACCCCGAGGTCAATCGAAACGTTCAGGACCTTGGCGCCTTCGGGATGGTCCATGCCCAGAAAGAAAATATCGCTCCAGCCGCAATGCGTGAGGTCCATGCGCACGGGCGTGCATTCCCGGAGGATGGGATAGGTGCCGTCCTCGCCGGGACGCAACAATTCCCGGCGGAGACGCAGGGGATGGTCGGCGGGATGGCCCATGCGGAACATCCACTGGTTGCCGCGCACGGAACGCACGCTGCTGCGGACCTGATTGGCCAGCGTTTGAATGGCCAGCCGGTAATAGGTCACGGCCAGGGCGCTGGAAATGGGGTCGGACGGACCGTCGCGATGTTGCACTTTCAGGAAGACGGTGATGGCTTCTTCAAAGCGACGCTCCAGCAGTTGGGTGTAACCGTTGAAGGGAATCAGGTTCCGCGTACCGATGCCCGGTTTGAGCGGCAGATGAAACCGGTGAATCGCGTAAAGGAACAACAGCGCCCGGACGCGTTCGTAAAGATTTTCGCTGCGGCGGCGGAACGCTTCGAGTTCGGCGCATTCCGCGAGCAGGTCCGGCAGGGTGGCGGCGTGGCAAAACGCATCCAGCGATTGGTTGCGCACTGCCGGGTCGGGCGAAGTGATGATGGGAACGAGCTTGCCGGTCATGGCTTAAGTGAAGAGTGATGAAGAACATCGAACATCCAACATCGAGCGCTGAACATCCAATATGACGTGTGGTACCGGCATGGAACGTTGGATGTCGGAGGTTGAATGTTGGATGTTCACGTGGCGGCTCGAAACCGTTTTCTATGTCTGCGCCAGCAGTTCGAGGAGCAGCGTGAGGACCTCGTCCCGGTCCTTTCCGTGCAAGGCCAGCGCCAGTTGGGCCGTGAGCAGGCCGTATTGGACGCCGATGTCGTAACGGCGGCCCTGCAATTCGCACGCGAGGTAACGTTCGCTTTCCGCCACCCGGGCCAGGGCGTCGGCGAGATGCACGCCGCCCGCCTCGCCCGCCGCCGTCACGAGCTGTTGCAACAGGTCCATGACCCCGGGCGTCAACACGTGCATGCCAAAAAAACACAGGTAATGCCCGGCGCGCAAACCGGGCACGATGAGCTTTTGTTCGGCGACCGTGGGCGTGGGTTTTTCCAGGACGCGATCCACCTGATACAGGCCGGCCCGGCCCGGCAGCCGCCGCGCGCCGACTGCGCCGTAGTAGGGCAGCTTGCTTTCATGGGTGGCCTGCACTGCGGAAACGGCACAGGCTTCCGCCGAAGCAATCTCCAGCAATTGCCGGGCGCAGGAATTTTTGTTTTTGCTGACGTAAAGGTGGTCGCCCACCAGGAGGAGGAAGGCTTCGTTGCCGGCATACTGGCGCGCACAGGCCACGGCGTGGCCGTAACCCAGCGGGTGGCGTTGTTCGATGAACTGAACGCGATTTGCGTGAGGGCCGGCGGCGGCGGCAAAGGCGGCCCGGTCCGCGGGGTTAATCACCAGGCCGATTTCCTCGATGCCCGCGTGCAGCACTTCTTCCAAGAGGATGGCGAGGGCCGGCTTGGACTGGCCGTCGCGGTCCACCAATGTTTGCAGAGGCAGATTGCGCTGGTTGCGGCCTGCGGCGGTGATGACCGCTTTGCGGATTTTCACGGTTGGACGCCCGGGAGGGCGGGTGACGTTTTCTTCATGATTGGCGACTGCAGCATAGAGGTCGCGCGGTTGTACTTCAAGCGCGCGCTTGACGGACGCGGCCCACGACTGGTCAGTTGGGTTAAGAGAAAGCCAAGAAAAGGCTGGAACGGCGGCGGCAGGAATGTGATTTTAAAGTGCGAACAAAAAGAGTCCGATACGAGCCATGAAAATCACGAAAATTTTGGTGGCGGAACACGCGGTGTTCCACAATTTGTTCGATCACATCGAGCGGACCGCGCCGCGCCTCAAGTCGCTGGCGGAGGTCAAATTGCTGTCGGCCACGCTGGAGGCGCTCATCCGCGCTCACGCCTGGACCGAGGACGATTTGCTGGTGGAACCGCTGGAGCATTGCCTGGCGCAGATCGGGCAGAGCGAGACGTTTCACGAGGAGCATGACGAAATTGACGCCCGGCTGGCGGAGGTGCAAAAGGCGCGGGGCGCGAAGCAGGCGCGCGAACTGTTGCTGCGGGCGGTGTCGCGTTCGCGCGAACACTTCGACAAGGAGGAGCGCATTGTTTTCCCGCTGGCGGAACGGGTGATGAAGGCCAAGACGCTTTTCAGTCTGGGCGACGAGTGGTTGAAACGGCGCGAGGCGGTCCTCGGCTAGATTCGTGCCATTTGATTCGGCGACGTCAGTTGGGGGCTATGCGCGCTCGTCCCGGTTTGGCGAAAAAGAAGAACGGCAACGCGGAGAGTTGAAGCAGGACTGAGAAAATAATCAACGCAGGGATGGATTTGTCATACAACCATCCCATCCCGGCGCTGCCGGCAAACCACGCCACGCCGAAGGTGGTGTCGAACACCCCGAAGGCCGTGCTGCGTTTGTCCGCCGGAATCACGCCGCTGAGGGTCGCTTTGAGCAGGGAATCCTGGGCGCCCATGCCGATGCCCCAAAGGATCATCCCGACCAGGGCCGGCGCGAATCCGCCGAGAAAGACGCACGGTGCGAAGCACGCGCCTAGAAAAAATGCCAGTACCAAAACCAGCCGGCCGAACCTATCAAGTAATCTCCCGAAGGCCAGCGCGGCCAACCCGCTCGTCACCATCGCCACCGAGTAAAAGATTGGCACGAGACTTTGGGTGACCGACCCGGTTTTTTGGAAATGAAACGCAATCAACGAAAAGTCGGCGAAACCCGCCGCGATCAGCGCGCCGGCGACCACGTAGAGCCAATAGGTTTTGGTAAATCCCTTCGTTTGAAGTTTCACCGGTGTGCGCGTCTCCAATTCGTGCGGGCGCGGGTACCGCATTCTGGCGACGGCCACCGCGCCGAGACACAACAGGGCCGGGATCAACAGGAGGGCGAACGCCTTGTGATAGCCGCCGTGGAAATACAAAATCAACGCCATGAGCAGCGGGCCGATGGTCGCTCCGGTCTGGTCCAGAAATTCGTTGAGCCCGAAGGCCCAGCCGTGGCCGATTTGGCTGCCGGCATGCGACAACAGGGCGTCCGTGGACGGTTTGCGGATGGCGCGTCCGGTGCGTTCCGCGACGATCAAGGCCGCCGCCAGCGGCCAGTTGCCGGCCAGTGCGAGCGCGGGAACGGCCAGCATGTTGACGAAGTAGCCGGCGAAGATGAACGCCCAGTATTTATGCGTCTTGTCTGCAAAATAACCGGTAACGGAGCGGAAGGCATAACCCATCAGTTCGCCGAACCCGGCGGTGAAACCCACCACCGTCGCACTCGCCCCGAGCGAACCGAGAAACGGTCCGATGATGCCGCGCGCGCCTTCGTAGGTCATGTCGGCGAACAACTGGACGACGCCGATGATCAGCACAAATCGCAATGCCAATCTTTTTGTCGCGGAATTATCGGTGTTCATTTTGCTTCCCGACTTCCTTTGCGAGGGACGAGCGGCATGAATCCTCCACTTACGCCCTGTCTATCTTCATTCAGGGACTCGTATAACCCGTCCCTCCGATCATTATGACGGCGGCGGGGGAATTTTGGCGAGAATTTCCGCGACGACCTCTTCCACCCGGGTATTGCCGAATTTTTCCTCGCGCCGGAGGATTAGACGGTGGGCGAGGACCTTTTGCGCGAGGGATTTCACCAGTTCGGTGGAAACAAAATCCTTTCCCGCAATCGCCGCCATGGCCTGGGCGGCGCGGAAAAGTCCGAGCGAACCCCGGGGGCTGGAGCCGAGCAACAATGCCGGATGCTCGCGCGTTCCGCGGACGATTCCCAGGATATAATCATTCACTTCCGGCGCCACCTTTACGTCGCGCACGGCCTCCTGGCTTTTCAAGATACGGTCCGGTGTCGCCACCGGCTGGAGCGTGTCAATGGGATGGCGCAGTTGGAAACGTTCGACCATCTGCTTTTCGTCGGCAAATGAGGGGTAACCGAGATTGATTCGCATCAGGAAACGGTCTTTTTGCGCCTCCGGCAGCAGGAAAGTGCCTTCCTGCTCGATGGGATTTTGCGTGGCGACGACCATGAACGGTTTTTGCAGGCGGTAGGAGACGTTGCCTTCCGTGACCATCGCCTCGCCCATCGCTTCCAGCAACGCCGCCTGGGTGCGCGGGCTGGCGCGGTTGATTTCGTCCACCAGGACGAACTGCGAAAACAGCGGACCGAAATTAAATTCAGCACGCCCGGTCTTGGGGTCAAGATGCGGTTCACCGAGAACGTCCGCCGGCTGCAAATCCGGCGTGCATTGAATCCGTTTGAAGCTGCAGCCGGCGCTTTGCGCCAGCGCCCGCGCCAGCATCGTCTTGGCGACACCGGGAACGTCTTCAATCAGCAAATGCCCTTCCGCCAGCCAGACTGCCATGGCCAGCACCACCTGTTCACGCTTGCCGACGATGACTTTTTCCACGTTGGCGATGAGCTGCTGCGCGATGGGTGAAACGTCGGCCGGCGCCAGCTTCTTCGCTCCCTCAATCGGCAGCAACGTCACCTTCGGCTTCTTTTCGGTTTGCGGAGAGGGAATGTCCATGCCTTCAGCTTTTCAGAAAATCACCGATGACGCGACCGGTTTCTTCCAATTCGCGTGTCTCGGCCGGCGTGTATTCGTAGGGACGCAGGGTGCCGATGCCGAGTGCTCCGGTGATTTTGTCGCCGGCCCGCGTTGGTACGCAGAGCACACCGCCCACCCCGGTTTGTTTCGCACCGGGCCGGGCCGCGCCGCCCGGGTCGGTCTGCAAATTACACAGGGTGACCGGTTCGCCGCGCGCGACGACCTGCCCGGCAATGCCTTTGCCGACGGGTATCGTTCTTACCACGTCGAAAATTTGCGGTGGCAGACCGATTTGGGCGACGAGGTGAAGCGACTGGTTTTCCACGTCCAGCCGGTGAATGGTCCCGGTTTCGGAATGGAAACGCTTGAGCACTGCTCGCAACGCCTCCTCCCAAACCGCTTCGCGTGGACCGCCGCTTTTCAGGAGCAGGGCAATTTGTTCATTCGGTTCGTTCACGGAGAATTCGGCAATACCGGCGGGGGATCTTGATTGGATTCAGCGTTTGTGTCGGGCGTGGCAGTGGTTTGCGACAATCACGTTACCGGCAGCGGGCCGGGTGGCGGTGGCGGCAGGGAAGGGAAGACGTCGTAGTCTCGGCCGAACTGGGCCAGGAAATAGAGTGAATAACAGCGCTTGAACATCAAGACCGGCAGCAGCACGACCGTACCCACGTAAGGGATTATCATCAGGCAGCCGGCAATGCAGCACGTGATGATGATGACGCCGAAGACAAGCACGACGATGGCGATCGCCATCACGATCTGAAAAAGGAAGTATAGAATAAACTTTCCGACATGATCCGATATCAGCGTCCCCAATTCCTTCCAGGCTGACAGGCAACGGTTACGGCGCAGGTACATGATGGGCACCACGAAATCCACGGTCAGCTTTTGGATAATGGCAAACGCGATGGCCAGGCTGAAAAACAAAAGCCCGAACCCGATCGCACTGAGGATGGCGTTGGAAACAAACTGACCGGCGATAAACATTTTAACAACGATGACCAGGGCGATAATGAGCAGCGGCAGCGTACAGACCATGGCGACCAGTCCCAGCACGAGCCGGAACAGGAAAAGGCTATTGGCCTCGTCGGCAAATTTATTCCACGGTTCAACCACCTCGGCTTTGTCCAGGGCCACACAGTGGAGGAACATGAACTTGCCACGGCTGTTGAGCCATAAAAAAACCAGCCACAGCGCCAGACCAACCACCACCAGTCCGACCACCAGTGGCACGATCCAGTTCAGATGCTCCAAAACGTAATCCTTGACCCGCACCAAATCGCGGTGGAAATCTTCGCCCTGGTAGTTATGATGGGAACCGGAGTTGGAATTGAAGCTGCCGCCGGTTCCGCTTTCACCCAGCTGGGCCAGCCAGGCACAAAAGCCGATGACGAACCATTTGCCCAGATCGAAAGGCTGAAACAGGATCCGCTTGACCCGTTCCAACGCCGGGCTGACCGGTTCGACCACGCTGATTTCCCGTGGCCGGGTACTGACGGGGCCGATGGACATAGGTTGAATACCCATTCATATGAAATCAAAATCCCGTCTGCAACAGAAATCATGGTTCCGAAAACCGCAGCGGGAATGCCAGCCGGTCCCGGAAACATTTCGGGACCGTTCCTTGAACGAGCGGCCCCCATATGCCAGTTTTTCCCGGAGACTTGGAAGACTTCAAGCCATGATGCGAAGCTTTGCCTGCCGGCGTCGGGACAATGTACGTCCGCCCACCAATAAGCCGCCTGTCATCAGAAGGCCCAAAGCACCCGGCTCGGGAACCGGAGTGGCGGATTGAATCAGGCTGTAGGACGTCGAACCGCTGAAGGTGACTTGATATCCGAAGTTCAACGTGCTGTTCAATGCCGGGTAAATCGAAACGGGCGTTCCGCCCAGATAATCAATCGTTCCGGTATAAACCCCGCTGACCGGCGCACCCGGCTGGGTGATATTGGCCGTCCAACCTCCCGGGGCTACGACACCGGCGGAATTAATCGAAAAACTCTGGTTCATGGCCACATTGACAACGTACTCCGTCCAGGCGAACGAGGAGGTGTTGTTGATGGAGTCATTGACGGTAAGCGTCGGGTCCGTCGGGGTATCGGTAATGATGTTCAGACCCATGGCGCCAAAACTTGATTGGTGCCCAGCCAGGTCCACGGTCTGATCGGCGGTGGTAAACACCGGTGCGTAGCAATAAAAGCCTCCGCTATAACTCCAGGTCGGTATGCTGGTGATGCTGGCCTGACTCAGGGACCAGCCCAGAAGACCCGCCGAAGCGACCAAAAGAATTTTCTTGTTCATCATATTGCGCTCCGCTGATTAAGTAAGGGTTTAAAACCGGTACGGAAATGAGATGAACCAGGGGCAATTTTGTTCCAGAAATCTTTCCCGTTTCATTCGGGCTCAAGGTCCTTTGGCCAACCCTCTGTTACCCGCCAAAAGTTGGAGCGTTCAGGAGATGAGGGGGACAAATTACCAGCCATTGTTTGCCGCTGACAGTGCAGCAAATGTGAAGCAAAACGCATTCCTTGACTCGCGGTTTCCAGGCTCTATCATACCCGTTCAGTTTTTTTTTGATGAACGAAAAATAAAGGAAAAATGAGCAAGATTTGTGAAATTCAGGCGCGTGAAATCCTCGATTCGCGCGGTAACCCAACAGTGGAAGTGGACGTGACGCTTTGTTGCGGCGCTTTTGGTCGCGCAGCAGTTCCCAGTGGTGCCAGTACCGGTGAAAACGAGGCCATTGAACTTCGTGACGGCGACAAGAAACGTTTTTTGGGCAAAGGCGTTCAAAAAGCTGTCAAGAATGTCATCGATGTCATTGCGCCCAAGCTTATTGGGCTCGACTCGTGCGACCAGCTGACGCTGGACGGCACCATGCTCAAACTGGATGGCACGGAGACTAAATCCAAGCTCGGCGCCAATGCCATTCTGGCAGTATCGCTGGCAAACGCCAAGGCTGCCGCCTCATCCTTGAATCTGCCGCTCTTTAAATATCTTGGCGGGCCGAATGCGAAAGTCCTGCCGGTACCGATGGCCAATGTCATTAACGGCGGTGCGCATTCGGATGCGCCTATTGATTTCCAGGAGTTTATGATAATGCCGCTGGGCTTGCCGACTTTCAGTGAAGGGCTGCGCGCGATTGTCGAAACATTTCATGCGTTGAAATCGGTTTTGAAAAAGAAAGGCTGCAGCACGGCGGTGGGCGACGAAGGCGGCTTTGCCCCCAAACTCGGCAGCGTCGAGGAGGCATTGGAAACCATCATCCAGGCCATCAAGGACGCCGGTTACAAACCGGGCAAGGACATCTACCTCACGCTCGACCCGGCTGCTTCCGAGTTTTACAGCGGCAACGCAAAATACACCTTTAAAAAAAGCACCGGCGAAACTGTCAGCGGTGACGATCTCGTCAGCTTTTACGCCAAGCTCGTGGCCAAATATCCGATCGTGTCCATCGAAGACGGCTGTGGTGAGAGTGATTGGGCGACGTGGAAAAAGCTGACCAACAAGATCGGCGACAAGGTCCAGTTGGTCGGCGACGATATTTTCGTGACCAATCCAAAATTCCTCCAGAAAGGCATTGATACCGGCACGGCGAATTCCATTCTCGTCAAGGTGAATCAGATCGGTTCGCTCACTGAGACGCTCGACTGTGTCGAATTGGCCAAGACGCACGCGTACACCGCCGTCCTCAGCCATCGCTCCGGTGAAACCGAGGACGCCACCATTGCCGACATTGCCGTGGCGACCAACTGCGGCCAGATCAAGACCGGTTCGCTGAGCCGCTCGGATCGTCTGGCGAAATACAATCAACTTCTGCGCATTGAGCAAATCCTCGGCAAGAACGCCGTTTATGCCGGCACCAGCGCGTTGCCGAAGGGGCGGTGATCGCGGCATGGCCGCGACCCGGCAGGGCGCCGTTGGATGGAAATATGGCCGCCGTCTGCCGACGACAGCTACGGATTCCAAACCGGAGGTCGGTAAAATGACTTCCGGTTTCTGGTTTGTCGCCGGAGAATTCCGTTCGGCTGTTCCTGCTAACGATAGACCTGCATGAAACCCTGCTGTTTCAGCCAGGCAATTAATTCATCCGCCATGATGCGGTCATCCGCTACGCGCGGATGCGTCGAAGTCCAATGCGTGAAAACAAAGTGACTGACATTCGCGTCATGCCCCTCCAAAACTTTGACCGCAGCCTCCCACGCAGTGCGCAACGGGTCGCTTCGGGCACCGCCAAACATGCCGCCCCGCAACAAAACGATTTCGGCATTCGGATACGCGGTACGGAGATTTTGAATGAGGCTGATATAGCCGTCGGTAAAATTGGCGGGAAATGCCTGCCCGTGAGCCCGCGGATAGGAATCGTCATTTTCGCCAAAGTTGACGAAAACGACGTTTGGCGTCCAGGCGCGCAGGTCGGCGAACGGCGAATTTGTTTCCGGATAAAGCCGGTTCCAAATCTGGCCGGCGGTCATGGGCACCCAGCCGGTGGCGATGCCCATCCCGCTGACGGCGATGTTCCGGTAATCGGCGTCAAACGCCCTGGCCGTTAAGGTGGCGTAACTCAGGGCGCAGTTGTGCGTGCGGCGATCCTCCCACTGATCGGCGGTACCATCCTCATTGCAAGCGCCCACGGTAATGGAGTCGCCGACGAATTCCATGGCGAGCGGGAAATGGGGCGGGGTGGGCGCCCACACTTTGGCCGGGGATGCGATTTCAATGCCTCGGAAATGCACGGTGCCGGCGCTGGCTTCACTGCGCTTGAAGAGTTCCAGATGATGTCGCCCCGGACCAAATCCAGCAAGCAGGGCGGGGCTGGCTGGAATTCCCTCGTTGGCTTCCACAATCGTGTTCGAATCGTCCACCCGCAGGTTGAAGTAATTCTGGCCTTTGGCCTCGTCAAACAGCAACCGGATGGTGCTGCCTTCAAAATCGATGCTGATACGGCTCGCCTGCCAGATGAGCACCGGCGCACGGGGGTCCGAGAAATCAATCCGGCCGTCGTAGCGAAGGCGTGTGTCATCGGCCCGAACCCACAATGTCAGGCGGTTGGTTTGGGACGCCGGCGCTGTGAATTGTGCGGTGGCTGTCGGTGCCAGGGCGACTGGAGCCGGCCTCGTCGAACACGATTCAAGTGCCAGCAGTGCCAGCAGCAATCCCAGGGACAGCGTTTTTGAAGTCTTCATTTCCAGTACGAATCAATAACCTTGTTTGGCCAGCCAGTACACGACGGCCATTACCGCCATGCACGCCAGCGACATCAGAGCCGCACTGCCGATGAAAATCGAAAGGGCGGTCATTACCAGGCCGCCGATAAAGGGCATCAATGTCTTTTGTTTCCACCCGTAGATGAGGTAGCCGAAGGCGATCGTACCCCAAAAAAACGAGGCCAGCAGGTAATTTTCGTTAAACCAGCTCACAGTTATTCCATTATGGCCCAGTCCCCTGCGGCTGACCAGCATCTCCCGTGCAACATACTTGGATTTCGGCACGTGACATGCTAAAATTGTGGTGTGAAGCAGTTTTTTCATCCCAATTTAAATCATCATGGGCGTATGGCCCGCGGGGTGATCGGTGCATTGTGCCTCATTGCCGGCATCATCGTCTGCGACCATTCCTTGTGGGGCCTGGTTTTGGTTGTGCCCGGCCTGTTCGCCATTTTTGAAGCCGTCACCCGCTGGTGCCTTTTGCGCGCCTGCGGCATCCGGACCAGGATCTAAGACGCAAAATTCATTTCTCTCCCGCCGGTTTCGGCTATGCTGCCGACATGAATTTATTGCCGTTCGGGAAATTATCCGCCTACCGGCCGCGAACATTTGTCCCCCCGGCCATCGACCTCGGTGATTGGCCGCGGATCGCTCCGCTGTTCGACCAATTGGAGAATCGCGCGACGCAAGGACGGACCGCCGCCGACCTCGAACGCTGGCTGCTCGACTGGAGTGAACTCACCGCTGCGCTCGACGAGGAATCCTCCCGCCGGTACATCGCCATGACTTGTCACACTGACAATCCGGACGCGGAAAAGGCGTATCTGCATTTCGTCGAGCAGGTCGAACCCCGGCTCAAACCGCGCCAGTTCGCGCTCGAAAAAATCTACGCCGGCCATCCGTTGCGCGGAGAATTGCTCGAGATCGGAGCGCCGGGCACCGCCCCGGCCCCAAACAATGCCCATTCGCCGAATCGGTGCTCGCCGCTCCGCCGCTATGAAGTGTTCGATCGTGAGGTCAAAAATCATGTCGAGTTGTTCCGGCCCGAGAACGTGGCGTTGGAGACCGAAGACGCCAAACTTTCGCAGCAATACCAGAAATTGAGCGGCTCGCTCACGGTGAATTTTCGCGGCGAAGAAAAAACCCTGGTTCAGATGGGCCGTTATCTTGAAGAACCGGACCGCGCCTTGCGACAGGAGGCATGGGAACTGGCGGCCCGGCGCCGGTTGCAGGAGGCGGACAAATTCGAGGACCTTCTGGACCGGATGCTGAAACTGCGCACGCAGGTCGCCCGGAACGCCGGCTTCGACAACTACCGCGACTACGCCTTCCGCCGGCTGGGCCGGTTCGATTACACACCGGCTGACTGCGAAAAATTTCATGATGCCGTGGAACGGCACGTCATGCCGGTGATGCGCGAATTGCAAACGGAACGGCGCGGCGATCTGAAACTGGATAAACTGCACCCGTGGGACCTGGCCGTTGACCCGCTCAATCGACCGCCGCTCAAGCCGTTCGCCCGCGTGGACGAGATGGTGTCACGCACACAGAAAATCTTTGACCGGTTGGATGCTGAGCTTGCCGGCGGATTCCGGCAGATGCGGGAGCTTCATTTGCTGGATTTGGATAATCGCAAGGGCAAGGCGCCCGGCGGATATCAGGACACGCTCAACGAGGCACGGTTGCCGTTTATTTTCATGAACGCCGTCGGGCTGCAACGCGACGTGGAAACGATCCTGCACGAGGCCGGTCACGCCTTTCACGCGCTGGCCACGCGCGGGGAGGATTTGCGCGCCTACCGCCACGCGCCGATCGAATTTTGCGAGGTCGCCTCGATGAGCATGGAACTGCTCGGTAACCAGTTCATTGAGGAATTTTATTCCCGTGATGAGGCCAGACGCGCCCGGCGCGTCCACCTGGAAGGCATCGTTGGCGTCTTCCCGTGGATTGCCACCGTGGACGCGTTCCAGCATTGGGTTTACATGCATTCCGACCACACCCGCGCCGAACGAAGCGCAGCCTGGCTGTCCTTGATGGACCGGTTTGGCGGCGATGTGGACTGGAGCGGTCACGAGGCCGCGCGCGCCAATCTCTGGCACCGGCAGCTCCATATTTTTCTGCATCCTTTTTACTACATCGAATACGGCATTGCGCAGTTGGGCGCTTTGCAGATCTGGGCCAATTCCCGGCGCGACCCGGCAAAGGCACTGAATGATTACAAGCAAGCTTTGGCGCTCGGCGGTTCCAGGTCGCTGCCGGAACTGTTTCAAGCAGCGGGTTGCCAGTTTGAATTCAGCGAAAAGACCATCCAACCGCTGGCAAACGTGTTGCGGGAGGAACTGAAGAAACTTTAGGCGGAACGATGCCGCCGAACCCGGCGGACAATGCCGCGTCATCAAAGCAGGACAGGCATCGCGCCTGTCTCCATCCAAAATTGGTCCGTCGCTGTCTGGCGTGCCTCGGCCGGGGCTGGCAACTTCCAATCCAGTCTGATTTCATCCAGTTAGAGACAGCGCGACGCCTGTCCTGCTGCAGGGTCCCGGATCAGGAATATTCGACTGCGGCGCGTCACCTTCTCCCGGTTCAGCGAGGCAGAGGAGCCAGGGCGGTGGGCGGTTACACCTCGATCCCGTAGGCCTTGATCTTGTTGTAGAGGGTCTGGCGACCGATGCCGAGGCGTTTGGCGGCTTCGAGTTTGTTGCCGTCGGTTTCCTTGAGCATTTGAATGATGGCGTTGCGCTCCACGCCTTCCAGCAGGGTAAAATTCGTGTCGTTCCCTTCCGTCGGGCCAACCCGGACGGTCGTGATGGAGAGATCGGAGGCTTCCACCTGATTGCCTTCGCTCAGGAGCACGGCGCGCTGGACCTCATTCTGCAACTGGCGGACGTTGCCCGGCCAGTCAAAAGCCGTCAGCCGTTCGTTCGCTTCCAGGCTGAAACCGCGAATGTCCCGATTGGCTTGAGCGGAGAACCGCTTCAGAAAGGCATTGGCCAGCGGCACGATGTCCTCGTGCCGTTCTCGCAGCGGCGGCAGGTGGATGGAAATGGCGCTGATGCGGTAATAAAGGTCTTCGCGCAATTTGCCGTCCTTGATGGCTTCCTCAGGGACCCGGTTGGTGGCGGCAATGATCCGGCAATTGGTCTTGTAGCTTGTCTTGCCACCAACGGGCCGGACTTCCTGGTCCTGCAGCACGCGTAACAGTTTGCTTTGCGTGTCGATCGGCATCTCGGAAATTTCGTCGAGGAACAGCGAACCGCCTTCGGCCTGGCGGAACAGGCCTTCGCGGTCGGAATGGGCGCCGGTGAAAGCGCCTTTGACTGAGCCGAACAATTCACTTTCAATCAGCTCGCGCGGGAGCGCGGCGCAATTGATTTTGATGATCCGGGCTTTATTGCGGGTGCTGCGCGCGTGGATGAGGTCGGCGATGACCTCCTTGCCCGAGCCGCTTTCGCCGGTGATGAGCACGGTCACGTCGCTCGGGGCGATCCGTTCGGCGGTGCGGACGACTTCGCGCATGAGCGAGCTGCTGTAAATCGGCGAGGCCACGCCGCTCATGGTTTCGAGGGCGCGCCGCAGCGTGCTGTTTTCCTGGTTTTGTTCCTTGCGCTCGACGGCGCACTTCACGTCGGCCAGGAGCTTCTCGTTTTCAAACGGTTTGGACAGAAAGTTATAGGCGCCGCGGCGGCCGGCTTCGACCGCCATGGTGATGGTCCCATGGCCGGTGAGCACGATCACTTCCGTTTCGGGCCAGCGCTTTTTGACCTGCGGCAAAAGGTCGAGACCATCCGCGTCCGGCAATTTCACATCCAGCAACACCACGTCCGGAGGGTCCTGGGGAAAACATTTTTGCAGGGCGGCCCCGCTGGCGGCCTGGGCCACGTCGTAGTTGTCTTCCAACACCGAGCGGAGCAAATCCCGCACATCGGCCTGGTCATCCACAATCAGAACTTTTGATTTCATGTTTTGGTTCCTGGCACGCACGCCCGGACAAACTGCGAAAAAATTGCCCTATGTTCGGCATGCCGTTCGGTCAGCCGTTCAGGGTGGAATTGTACGCTCAGCAAAAACGGCATCCGCGGCGACGCGTCTGATTTTAATTCCATCGCTTCCACAATTCCATCACGCGCTCGCGCCACGGCCATCAGCGGATCTGCCGGTTGCCTGACGGCCTGATGATGCGAGCTGTTGACGCCCAAAATCCGCTTGCGAACGATTCTGGCAAGCAGCGAACCGCTTGTCAACGCCACTTCATGCACTAATTCGTCCGCCCTGTCCATGCGCTGGTGATTGAGCGCGCCGGGCACCTGCCGGCGGATGTCGGCAATCAATCCGCCGCCGAGGGCGATGTTCAGCAACTGGTGTCCACGGCAGATGGCCAACAACGGTTTACGCTGACGGAAGGTTTCTTTCACCAGCATCAGCTCCCTCAGGTCGCGCCCGCCGCCGTCCGGCGTCAGGTCGATCGTCCGGCGAACCGCCCGAGGCAGATTCCGGGTGTAAAGACCGGGGTTGATATCGTCGCCGCCGGTCAACAACACGCCGTCCACGCGCCCCACCAGTTCCCCCAGCGTCCGCGGGTCCGTCGTGCTGGGCACTGCGACCGGGATGCCGCCCGCCCGCAGCACGGCGTTTTCGTATTTGACGGAAAGACTGACGGAAAGGTCGTGAAACTCGACGCCTTTTTTTTCGACACTGGGCGAGACGAGAATCAGGGGCATTCGAGCCATCGGCTCAATTTAAGGACGCTTCGCGGGCTTGTCAGCGGCAAAATCCATTCCGGTTGCCAGAATGGCTGAAAAGCACCCTGTTTGTTCCACAGGGCTTGGCCCGGTTAATGCTTAAATGGAGCTGTGAAGTTTGACGTACGCAAGATTCATCGGAGCAATATTTATCACTTGCTGAACACCATCATTCCCTGCAACCACCGGCAGAAGGCCGAGTCCGACGCCTTGGGCATTGTGATCATCCTGGGAATGATTGTGGGGATCGTGTACGTGGGCCGCCTGATTTTGGGCGGGGTGCACTGATTGCAGGACACCCTCAAATTCCCGCCTCCGGAAAGCGTTCCCGGATACGGCGGCATAAATGTTCCTCATCGGCCGGCTGATAACGCCGACGAGGGATGAAGCGGCGGAGGGCATCCAACAATTCCAGCCAGTCTTCCAACGGCGGTTCCGCCACTGACTGCCACGGGTCGTAGCGCTTTTCGCGTTGGAAGAAGATCCATTCCCGCCCGACGCGCTGCGCATAAACCTGCAACTTCACACCGTCCTCGGTGACCCGTTTCCAACTGATTTCAGCCTTGGGCATATGTTAAACGACGCGTGACAAGTGACAAGTGACAGGAAAAAGCATTTGGGCAACGGGGCGGATATTTCCTGTCGCAGGTCACCTGCCATGTGTCACAAGTCAATTCCTGCCACGGCCATCGCGGCGATGCCTTCTTCGCGGCCAATAAACCCCAGGTGCTCGTTGGTCGTGGCCTTAACGCCCACGTGTTTTTCCGGGATGCCGAGGGCGGTGGCGATGTTCCGTTTCATACCCGCTATGTGCGGGTAAAGTTTTGGCGCCTGGGCGACCAGCGTGGCGTCCACGTTCACAATTTTTCCCTGTCGCAGCGCGATAATGCGGGCGGCTTCCTCCAGAAAAATCCGGCTGGGCGCGTTTTTCCAGCGGGGATCGGAATTCGGAAAAAAATGGCCGATGTCCGGCTCCCCCAGCGCGCCGAGCAGCGCGTCGCAGAGGGCGTGCATCAGGGCGTCGGCATCCGAATGGCCGTCCAGGCCCTTGGTGTGGGGAATCTCGACGCCTCCGAGGATGAGTTTGCGTCCCGCGACCAGCGCGTGGACGTCGTAGCCGATGCCAACATGAACCATGACGGCATGGTAAAAATTCCCGGCGCGGAAAGCGAAGAAAAATAAATAACAAACGAAATTTGTGACCCATCTCCGGATCAGGCCACGGCGTCATAACCACTTCCTGCCCGGCCTCAAAACAGAGAACACGACAGCGAGCAGCATCGGGATGCCAAACGCCAGCATACCGGCTCCAAGCTCTGCAGCGTGCAAAAAGAACACAACGCCGCCAATCACTCTCAAATGGGCGGGCAATGAGAACATCAAAAAGCATGTCGTCTTACCGTCAGGCCAGGAGGCCACCGCACTGCCGGTCATCAAAATGGCAAACCGCGTGGAGTAGTCACAGAAAGCAATCCGATTGGGAAATTCTACATTCCGTGGAGATCAGTACGACGCAAAACCAAGCGGTTGCGAAACCCAAAACCAAACCGCATGGAAAGCCATCGCGATAAAAACGAGAGCAATGTAAAGCATAATGGTTGTAACGATGCCCTTCATGGCATGGCCCATCCTTCAGGTTGGCTGCGGGCTTTGCGGTCTGGCAGGTTTCATGGAATTGACTTTGCGTCTGGCACAAGGTTTTGTCAGAAAAAGTTGTGAAGCTGATGAACCCTTGTTTCGGCCGGACCAAGGCACAAAATCCTCTTCTTCCACCGCCTGATTTTTCAAGCGGCGGATTTTCCCTCCGGGAGCGTAAAGAAGAAGGACGCGCCTTTACCCGGCTCGCTTTTCGCCCAGACTTCGCCACCATGGTTCTGCACGATATGTTTGACAATGGAAAGCCCCAGACCGGTGCCGCCCTGTTCGCGCGAACGCGCCTTGTCCACCCGGTAAAACCGCTCAAACACGCGGTCGAGCGCTTCCGGAGGAATGCCCGGTCCGTCGTCGCGGACGCATATCTCGATTTTGCCGGCCTCGGTTCTTTGACCGGAGATGGTTACCGTCCCCTGGCTGCGCCCGTATTTGATGGCGTTGTCCACGAGGTTGGCAAAGACCTGTTCCAGGCGATGGGCATCCGCCATGGCGGTCAAATCGTTCAATTGGTTGGCTAGTTTCACGTCCTTTTCCTCGGCGCGAGCCTTCAAATCGGTGGACACTTTTTCGGCCAGCGGCCGCAATTCCACCGGTTGCAGGTTCAGTTTGACCCGGCCTGATTCCAGCGCCGAAATCGTGAGCAGATCCTGGATCAGCAAATCGAGCCGTTGCGTGTTACGGTCGATAATCCGGAGAAAACGTTCGGCGACCTCGGGGTTGTTGCGGGCGCCGTCCAGCAGCGTTTCGACGTAACCCTTGATCAGGGAGAGCGGGGTGCGCAGCTCATGGCTGACGTTGGCTACAAATTCCTCGCGCGTCCGTTCAAGTTGCTTGAGCCGGGTCAGGTCGTGAAAGACGAGGATGGTGCCTTCGCGTTCACCGGCGGAATTGAAGATCGCGGCGGCATTGACCTGCAGCCAGCGTTCGCTCAGTTCCGGGAGTTTCAATTCGTAGTCGAACACCTGGCCGTTGCTCTCGACGCGTTCGACGAGGGCGGCGAGTTCATGCACGCGCAGGGCTTCCATGACGGTCTTGCCGCGCAACTCGGTTTTCAGGCCGAACAGGTTTTTGAAAGCGCGGTTGGCGAGATAAATCCGGCGGTTGCGATCGAGCAGGAGGAGGCCCTCCAGCATGCTGTTAAAGAGGACCTGCTGCTGGGCCTTGGCATCCACGGCGGTCTGTTGTTCGCGCCGCTGAAAATCCTCCATGTCGGCCTGTAATTGCCGGTGCTGTTGCCGGAATTTTTGGCGCCACCAGAAGTGAATGCTGACGGCGACGGCAACGGCAAGAATGGTCAGGAGCGGCCACATACCCCGGTGATAAATGAAAACACCGAACATTCAACGCCGAACATCCAACATCGAATGGTCAACCGCCGCAAATCATTCGGCGTTCGACGTTGGATGTTCAGAGTTCGATGTTCCCGACCTTCATTCACTCCACAAACCGATAGCCGACCCCGCGCACGGTGTCCAGATGCTTTGCGGCCGGACCCAGCTTTTCCCGCAGGCGGCGCATGTGGGTGTCCACGGTTCGGGTGTCAATCAGGCTGTCGTATTCCCAGACGTCGCGCAACAGGTGGTCGCGGGATTGCACCCGACCGGCACGTTGGGCCAGCACCACGAGCAATTTGAATTCCGTGGCCGTCAGCTCGATCGCTTTGCCTTTCCAACTGGCGATATGCCGGGGCAGGTCAATCATCAAATCGCCGAACCGCATCTGGTCGTGCGGCTTCTCCCCGTTTTGACCGCGGGACAGGATTTTTTTGATCCGCAGCAAAAGCTCCCGCGGACTGAATGGTTTGGTCAGATAATCATCGGCGCCCAGTTCCAGCCCCAACACGCGGTCAATTTCCGCCGCCTTGGCCGTCACCATGATGACGGGGACACGCGCCGTGACCGGTTCCAGCCGCAGTGTTTTACAAATTTCGAAACCGTCCATTTCCGGGAGCATTACATCCAGCACGATCAGGTCGGGCGGCTGGGAGCGCGCCTTTTTCAGCGCCTCTGCGCCGTCCACAGCCGTGCTGACCGCGTAACCGGCTTGCTTGAGGTTGAACTCCACAAGTTCGACGGCTTCCGGTTCGTCGTCCACCACTAGAATTTTAGGCTTCACCTTGCTCGGTCATCTTGCCTCAATTTGCCGCCGGCGCACAATTCCAAAATCTGTGACAACGATGTGACGATTCGGTGACAAACTCATTTATGATTTATGATTTATGATATAGGATTTGCTGCGTGCACGTTCGAAAAAAGTCATCCATCATCCATCATAAATGGCTGAATACCATGTCAGTTCCGGTCGTCAATATTGACCAGATGCGCCGATGGGAGAAGGCCACCTGGGCCACCGGCCAGTCCGACTCCGCGGTCATCCGCCGCGTCGGCGGAAAAATCGCCGAGCTTGCCTTGCGCCTGACCCGGCCCGGCGACGCCATTCTGATCCTTGCCGGCAAGGGCCACAACGGCGATGATGCCCGTGCCGCGAAGGAGTTTTTAACTGGCCGCAGAATTTTTTTGCTGAACGCAAACGAGCCGCAAGCGGCACAAGCGGAGTTTCAGCGGAGGACGGGCGTCGCGCCTGTCTCACTTCAAGAAGAAATTCCCGCTCAAGCGGATCCAAAAGACGGAGACAGGCTGGAAGCCTGTCCTGCGTTGATCGTTGACGGATTGTTTGGTATTGGCCTGAGCCGCCCGCTCAATAACAGCTGGAAAAAGTTTATCGCGGCGGTCAACCAATCCAAAATTCCGATTCTCGCCGTGGACGTCCCGTCCGGCTTGAACGCCGACACCGGTCGGCCGCAGGGAGCAGCCATCGAGGCGACCGTGACGCTCACCGTGGGTGCGCCCAAAATTGGAATGCTGCGGCAAAATGCCTGGCCATTTGTTGGCCGGCTGGAAGTGGCCGAAAATGTTGGTTTGATTAACTGTCCGCTTCGAGGTGAATTGAACTGGACGTTGCCGGGCGATTTTACCGGTTTTCCACCACCCCGGGGCGTTGCCGGCCATAAAGGATCATTCGGCCACGTCACGATCATCGCGGGCAGTTTCGGCTTTCATGGTGCAGCCGTGCTGGCCGCGCGGGCGGCGCAGCGCGCGCAACCGGGACTGATCACGTTGTTCACGCAGGAAATCACCTACCGTCCCGTGGCAGAGCAGTTGCAAGCCGTGATGGTTAATGTTTGGAAACCGGAAACCAGACTGCCGGAGTCAACCAGCGCCATCTTGATCGGACCGGGTTTGGCGGCGCCGGAGATAACCGGGGCAATGAAAACGCCGACTCAGAAATTATGGCGTGATTCGAAGTCGCCGGTGATCGTGGACGCGAGCGCGCTGGATTGGCTGTTGCCGCACACTTTGCCGAAGAATCGGATTCGAGTGGTTACGCCGCATCCCGGTGAGGCGGCGCGCATGCTGGGAAAAACCGTGCCGCAGGTGCAGGCTCACCGGGCACAAGCCCTGCGCAATATTTCGCGCCGGTTTGGCAATAGCTGGGTCGTGCTGAAAGGACATCAGACACTCGTGGGCCGGAGCACGGGCGAAATCTTTGTGAATTCATCCGGCAACCCGCATCTGGCCCAGGGCGGCAGCGGCGACGTGCTGGCGGGATTCATCGCGGGGTTGCTCGCGCAGCCGGTATTGCAGGCTGATGTCGGCAAGACCCTCCGTTTCGCCGTATGGCGGCATGGCCACGCGGCAGATACGTTGCAGGCGAAACGGGCCAATTGGGTCGTGGAGGATTTGGTGGCTGAACTGGGCAAGGCAGGATAAATAATCAAGCAACTCAATGTTCAGCCAGTTTAGCACGTGGCAAACTTGACCCATCACGGGAGATGGCGGCGGTGAACGCGCCGCAGTCCAGACGCTTCGCGCAATTCGGGTGCGCCTAAGACCCGCGCCGGTCCCGCTTTGTGGGAGACCAGGATGTCTTCAGCACCGCTTTTTCATCCGGATTTCAAATCCGTGTTCATCCGTGTCCATCCGTGGTTGAAAGTTTCTGCGCCGTTTCCTTCACCTTTCGCAAGTCCAGCTTGCCCGTGCCGAGCAACGGGAAATTGTCCACATGAAAAAATTGGTCGGCGCGTGGCTTCCAAAGATTCGGCAAATCGCACTGTGCCAACTTCTCCAGAGAAGCTTGCAGTGGGCCGTCGGCCAGCTTGTGCAATACGACGAGGCGTTCGCCCTTCTTCTCATCCGGCACACCGGCCACGACGAAGGTTTGTTCGGTCGCGCCGGCCAATTCATGCAATTTTTCCTCCACCTTGATGTGGGGCACCATTTCACCGCCGATTTTGCTGAAACGGCTCAGGCGATCGGTGATTTGCAGAAAACCGTCTTCATCTATCGCCGCAATATCGCCAGTGGCATACCAGCCATCACGCAACACTTCCGATGTTTTCTCCGGCTGGTTCAGATAACCGAGCATTACGTTCGGGCCGCTGACGAGCATCAAGCCGGGTTGGCCCACCGGCAGCTTTTCCTGTTTCCAGGGGTTTTCCGGGTTGACAATGCATACGCTCACGCCCGGCAGTGGATGTCCGATTTTGCCGCGCTTGGCGCCGATTTGCCGGAAACCCGCGGCGCGAAAGTCATGGGTGTTGACCGCCACCGCCGGTGCGCATTCGGTGCACCCATAGCCTTCGAGCGGGCGGATGCCGAAACGTTCCTCAAACGCGGCAGCCAGCCGGTCGGGCAATTTTTCCGCTGCCGTCATCACCACGCGCAGGCTGCCGAAATCCTCGGGCGGGCAGCCGCGCAGGTAGAGTTGCAGGAAGGTGGGCGTGGCGAGCAGGAAGGTAATCTGATGCTGGCGCACCAGCGGCCCGATGCTTTTGGCATCAAGCGGATTCGGATGATAAACCACCCCCACGCCCAGCACGGCCGGCAGGCAGAGCGTGCCGGTGAAGCCGAACGAATGGAAAAACGGCAGGATGCCCAGGAAACCATCCCGGTGATTCAATCCGAAGACCTGTTCGAGTTGCCCGATGTTTGAGCCGATGTTGTAATGGCTCAACACCACGCCTTTTGGCTCGCCGGTGCTGCCGCTGGAGAAAATGACGGTGGCGAGATCGTCCAGTCGGGTTTTTTGTTCCGCACCCAGTTGTTGCTGGAACCACCGGTCGGGCAGGAACCACGCGATGAGAAAGGCGGCGAGCTTTTCGCCGAGGCGCGGAGCACCAAATTCCACGCGGCTTCGCCTTGTATCGTTTGGAGTCCCGCCTTCGGGCGGACCGGCCCGGCTAAAGCTGGAATTCTGAGCTGAAGCGCCGGCAAGGTCCTCGAGAAAAATCATTTCGCAAGGTGGTTTGAGCTTTACCTTCTCGAGAAACAATTTCGAGGTGACGACGGTTTTGATGTCGCATTGCCGGAGGCACGAGGCCAGGGTTTCCCCGGAAACGGTGTAATTCAAATTCACCGGCACCTTGCCGAGCAGCATGGCGGCATGATTGACCAGGGCGCCGGGTACCGATGGTGGCAGCAACAACCCTACCATTTTTTGGCCCGACCAGATTTTCCGCAAACGCCGTGCAAGAAAAACGGACCGCACCAGTGCCGCGCCAAAACTCACGCGGACATTTTGCGCGTCGGCCATGGCGAAACGAAACGGATGTTTGCGCGCCGTGTTAACGAAGGCGATGGGCAGGGGACGCATGCGCGCTTTGCGGGCCTGCCAGGCTTCCACGAGCAGCGCCTGCACCGCCGAACGCACCTGGAAGGGTGTGGTCGTAGGAGGCAACGGTTTGCCGTAATTGATCGTAACCGGGTAGGGGAAGCGCCGTGGCAGTTTCCACAGGAAGCGGCCCTGGTGAAAGCTGAAGATGCTGCCCCAGACACCGTCCATGGCCACCGGAATGATCGGCGCGTCCACATCTTTCATAATGCGCTCGAAGCCGCGCCGGAACGGCAACAGATGACCGATGCGCGTGATCTGTCCCTCGGCAAAGATGCAAACCACTTCCCCATTCCGAATCGCTTCACTGGCCGTTTGCAGCGATTTAATCATCTCGCGCGGGTGTTGTTCGGAGGAAATGGGAATGACACCGAGGATTTTGGCCAGGGGTTTCATGTACGGCAGTTCGTAGGTGGCTTTGAACATCATGAACCGGACCTGCCGGTCGGTGGAGGCCAGCAGCAGCAGGGCATCCACAAACGACACGTGGTTGCAGACGAAGAGCGCGCCGCCCTTTTCCGGGATGTGATCGCGACCCAGGACACGAATGCGGTAGAAGGAATGAGTTGCGCACCAGAGCAGAAACCGCAGAAGCGAGTCCGGCATCAGCCAAATGCAGTAAACAGTTCCCGCCAATGACAGCACTGCGCCAAAAAGAAAAATTTGCGGCGGCCTCAGGTGACACAAGGCCGTGAGGAGGCCGTAGACTCCCGAACCCAGCGCAATCCCAATCCAGCTTAACAACGCGCCGGCGGCAATAATTTTGCCTTTGTTGGCGGCATCGGGTCGGTGCTGGATG
>DATJYM010000200.1:0-5228 GCA_035499615.1 Candidatus Acidiferrales bacterium
CCAATTTTGCACCGGGACAATTGATGCCAGAAGGGAGTCAATTGACTTTTGATTTGAATTTAGACGACCCGCTGATTTACGGCTATGTGCAGCAGGGTTTGAATCAGGGCAATTTAAGTTTCATCGCCAGTTCGCTCGTGAATGCGAATTATTTTTCCGGCACACCCAACTGGCCGGATTTCTACACCATTTTTAGCGCGCTCGCCGACCCGGACGAATATCCGTTGCTTGACATTGAAGGAACGGTTGTCCGCACTAATCTCGACAGCGACAACGACGGCTTGCCGGATGATTGGGAACAATTTTATTTCGGCCAGCTTGGTGTCAGTGCGACAAACAGTTCCGCCGGCGACGGCTTCAGCAATTTTGCGAAATACATCGCCGGAACAAATCCGACAAATGCCGCGAGTAATTTTCGTCTGCTGTCCATTCAGCAAACATCCGGCGCATCGGAACTCCATTTCAACTTTGCGCCAAGCCGTCAATACTCCGTCCAATGGTCGGGTGATCTGCAACATTGGCAAACCATCACGAATCCGACGTTTTCATATCTGTCAGCGTGGTTGATAAAGAGGGAAACGAATGCGGTTTATCCATCGCCGGTTTATGCCGTGTGGCATGACACTAACGCGCTGTGGCAAAAACGTTTCTACCGTGTCAGCGTGCAATGAAAACGACGATGAATGTTCATCCTCAAAGAACAGTGTGTGGCTTCACACTGATTGAATTGCTGGTGGTCATCGCCATCATTGCAATTCTGGCGGCATTGCTGCTGCCAGCAATGGCCGCTGCCAAAAGCAAGGCGCGCATGATTGAAGAAATTTCCGCCGGCAGGCAGTTGATGCTCGGCGTTCAGATGTATGCGGATGACCACGGAGACGCTGTGTTTCCGGGATATTTTGCCGACACCAGCGCCGTGGACGACCGAAGCCAGCCGTTGTTTTTTCCAGAGAACGCGCGCTATCCGTGGCGCATCGTTCCCTATATGTCCGGCTCGATGCAGTTGATTTATTCAGGGCTGAATCGAACATTGCTTGACCAGCTTCAATCGGACAGCCATTCCAACTACGTTTATTCTGTCAGTCTTTTCCCATCGCTGGGCATCAATTCTTATTTTATCGGCGGCAATCAAACGGAATTCCCCGCAACCACCGCCAACACGAAATTCGGCACAGGCACAGTAATCACGAAAACAAGCGAAGCACGGCACCCGTGTGATTTGATGGTTTTCATGTCCGCGCGTTCGGCGGTCAGCGGAAACAACGCGCAAGGTTATTATCAAGTCACGCCGCCGTATCTCAAAGCGCGTCAATGGGCGGCCAGCTATTCACCGGCTCTCTCTCCGGATCAATGGGGCTTTGTCGCGCCACGATTCAACAACCACTCCGTCGCCGCCTTGCTGGATGGTCACGTCGAGGAATTTAATTTGCAGCAAATGCAGGACATGCGCCATTGGTGCAATCACGCTGACCGGACCGACTGGACCTTAGCGCAATAAGTTAAAAGTTTCATGTTCATTCCGTTTTCGGCGCGGCAGCATGTTGTGAAATGGTCTTCAGTGGATACAGTCCTGGACAGCAGCCAAAGGTTTCGTGGAATGCGCTGCTGAAATGGCTTAAGCTGCTGTAGCCCACTTCAAAGGCCGCTTCAGTAACATTGCATTTGCCTGTGCGCAGCAACGCCGCCGCGCGTTCCATCCGCAATTGCCGCAGGTATTGCTGCATGGTTACGCCACCGGCTTGCGCAAATTGCCGGCTCAAGTAAAACGGGCTGCAATTCACCTCGCGCGCCAGTTCCTCCAGCGACGGGGGATTTTGTATCCGCCTTTGCAGAATCAATTTCGCCTTTTCAACGCGCTCGCGCGCCAGCCGTTGAGTCCGAGTGCAAAGCAATTCTCCTTGCGCAGGTCGGAAAAACAAATGGGCGGCAACCTCCAGCGCCTTGCTCCGAAACCACATTTCCCGCGCGGGACTGAAGACCGGACAATGCCGCAGACTTTGGACCAATTGCAGAAACGTGGCGAGTAGGCGTTCGGGCGGCGTGACCACGGATTCGCCTGTATTGTTATGCACGACCGCGCGCACCAAGGGATGAATATTTTCACATTGCTTTTGAAAATGGTCCTTGAGGAATGTCGGCGAAAATTCGATGGTGATAAAGCAGTGGTGCTCGTTCGCATTGCGCGTGGCTGCCAGTGGCGGTTGCCCCTGAAAGTAAAACGAAAAACTCTGCGGCGATAGTTCAACGGTTTGCCGTCCATCGGACAATTTTCCCCGTCCGTCAAGATTCAGACATAATTCCACGCTGCCGGGATGAAAGCTCCGCCCCCAGTTGAATTCCTTGTTCGATGCAAACTCATGCCACTCGAAGCTGAAGCCCAAGTCGCGATAGTTTCCAAACAGCGGACGCCAACCCGGCTCGACAGATTTCCATGCCGGCGCTTCCGCAAACAATGGGCACAGTGTTTGCACGCCCACCGGGGTTTGACCTGGCTTGGCATTTGATATGGCCTTGTTTCTCTTACCCTGCGGCACAAATCAAAGCCTGGGTTGGATGGTGGAAATCGTTCGGTCGGATTCTCACACCGTAGTTCACGCGGCCACGGCGCGTCACTTGCGAAGCGTTGGCTGAACAAATGTCCGACACTGCAACAGACTGCCTGAAAGCGCAATTGTCCGCTCCCGGTAGATTGCCTTTTTTTGACGGCAAATTGCGCAAGCTCCCGCCAATGTTCGGCAACCTGCCGGAAGCAAACGAAGGTTCGCTCCGGTAGGATTTCGGGATGTTGAAGATTCTTCTGTTTCCATTCGTGGCCGTTGGGGTCGCCAGCCTGGTTTCCGGTTGCGCGACAAAATCGTTGGTCAAGAACACCCTGCCGCCGCTGCCGGAAGCCGTGACGAGTTTTGGCGCGGTCACGCATGACGGCTGGCTCTACACTTTTGGTGGGCACAAGGGCGAGCGCCACGAGTATTCATCCGAAATGGTCAGTGGTTCGTTTTACCGTTTGAACCTCGCAGAAGGGCGCACATGGGAAATGCTTCCATCCGCCGCACCGGGCCAGGGCTTGGCGCTCGTTGCTTATGACCATTACCTTTATCGCATCGGCGGCATGGCCGCGCAAAATCATAAAGCGGCAAAAGAGGAATTGGCCGAACAAAAGTTGTATTCCCTGTCGTTGGTTCAATGTTTTGATCTACATATACAACAGTGGGAGGACGTAGCGCCATTGCCCGAGCCGCGTTCCAGTCACGACGCGGTTGTTCTTGGTGACAAGCTTTATGTCGCCGGCGGCTGGAATCTCAGCGGCAATGCGGACAAACCCTTCTGGCATACCAACGCGCTGGTGCTGGATCTGGCCCATCCGCAAACTGGCTGGAAAACATTCGTGCAACCGTTTCAACGCCGCGCCCTGGCATTGGCCGCGCTTGGCGCGCGCGTTTATTGCATCGGCGGCATGGATAGCGACAACGAGCCGTCTCTTGCGGTGGATGTTTATGACACCGACAGCGGCCAATGGAGCAGAGGGCCGGACTTGCCGCCGGGCAAATATAAGGGCTTCGGCTGTTCAGCCATCGCGCAGGACGGACGGATTTACGTCACAGCGTTCAAGGGCGATTTGTTGCGGCTCTCGCTGGATGGAAACTCCTGGGAGGTTGTCGGGCGATTGGGGCAGCCGCGCATCACGCATCGGCTGGTCACAGCCGACAAAAGGCAGCTTGTCGTCCTGGGCGGCGAAGATGGCAAGGAAAACAAAACGCCGGGACTGGAGTTGCTCACGCCGGCAGCCGAACCGCTGGCTATGGAACCAACTACCACTGCCCAAACCGTGCCGCACATTCAATAATAATCACTTTGCACTTATGGTTCGCCAAATTCTCATGGCTTTGTCCGTTGTGGCCGTTGCAGCAGCAACCATCGCCCGCGCTCACTCGGTATGGATTGAACCTTCGGGCAGCAATCAGCTTGTTGTTCGCTTTGCCGAACCGGGGGACGCCTTCGAGACCTCTCCCGGTTATCTCGACAATTTGTCAACGCCCATCGCGTTCATCTTTGCCACTAACGCGCCTCTGGCCACTGAAACGCAAAGAAAATCGGACCACTTCCTACTCGTCGGCGCGTCTCCCACCAACGTCGCGTGTGTTGAAACCAGTTTCATCGTGCGCGGCGGGCGGAAACCATATTTTTACGCGCGCTGGCAACCTCCCGGCACGG
This sequence comes from Candidatus Acidiferrales bacterium, assembly GCA_035499615.1. Taxonomy (GTDB): domain Bacteria; phylum Verrucomicrobiota; class Verrucomicrobiia; order Limisphaerales; family UBA11358; genus UBA11358. The sequence goes on from DATJYM010000200.1 coordinate 4,213, forward strand.
GTGCGGCCAAACCTTTGCTCACGCTTGACCTTGTGCCAACCGACAAGACTGGTGAAGTGCGCGCTTGGTTTCGCGGCAAACCGCTTGGAGGCGTGGCGGCCACGCTCCGCGCACCGGATGACAAGGAACAGGAACTGACCACCGACTCCGAAGGATTCCTGCATTTCAACGCGAACGAACCGGGGCAATATCTTTTGACCATCTCCCATTATCGTGAACCACTGGCGGGGTTTCACGTCGGCATCGCCTACAAGGAAACCAGCCACAATTGCTCACTCGTCTGGCAATGGCCATGATGAATGTGCCGGCTGTCCTTCTTTCCGCCTTGGCCGAAAGCAATTCTATAGTTGCATAGTTGTATCCGTATCCCCTTGCTGCAAAATGCTCAGGGCAATCCACCGACAAAAAAGGGCAAGTGACCGGCAGCGGAGGTTTCTAATTTCAATTAACCTCTTGGCCAATGAAAAAAATTACGTTTGTTGGGCGGTGTAGCAGAAACGTCCGATTTGCGAGTTTGTTGGGCGGTTTGGTGATGGCGCTATCATTCGTCAGCCCCGTCTTCGGCACGCCGCCAATGGCGTTCGGGCCGGCGTCGGTTAGTTCCACCAACGGCGTTTCAAGTTCCCCCGGCTTTTTTGACGGTATTTCCCGGCGGAGCTATTTGCTGGGCGACATGTGGGGGGTGCGTCCGTGGTTGAGCCAGTATGGTTTGTCGCTAAACATTTTGGAAACCAGCGAAGTGCTCGGCAACGTGTCCGGCGGTGTCCATCAAGGAGCGGATTACGACGGCCTGACGCAAATGATCTTGCAGTTGGACACGCAAAAGGCATTCAACTGGTATGGCGGCACGTTCAACGTCAGCGGGCTGCAAATTCACGGCCGCAATTTAAGCGCGGACAATCTCTACACCCTGCAAACCGCCAGTGGCATTGAGGCGGATCGCGCCACGCGGTTGTGGGAACTTTGGTATGACCAAAAATTCGACCGCGAAGGCCGCTTCGATTTGAAGATCGGCC
>DATJYM010000201.1:0-3020 GCA_035499615.1 Candidatus Acidiferrales bacterium
CACAGTCATCCCCGATGGGGATGAAAAAAGTGTTGGTTTGACGGTTTAACCCTGCCACAAGGCGGGGATGAAAAAGAAAACAACCAAACCAACACGCAGCCGGTTTAACATCTTGCGCCAGATTTGCAATCTCATTCCCGAACACACCGTTTCCAAGATCGCCCGGCAGACGGGGGTGGAAGATAAGTCGCGGGGATTTAGTCCCTGGAGCCATGTGGTGAGTTTGTTGAACGCGCAGTTGAGCCACTGCATCGGGTTGAATGACTTGTGCGATTCGCTGGCGTTGCACTCGGGGCCACTCTCGACGATTCGGGGAGCCAGTGCGCCCAGCCGCAATGGACTGTCCCATGCCAACCGCCACCGGCCAGCCCCAATGGCTGAGGAACTTTTTTGGCAGGTGACGGAGCATTTGAAAACCCAGTCGCCGGGATTTGCCGCGGGCCGGCGGCGCGGACCGGGCTTCCGTTTCAAGATGCCCATTCATGTGATCGACAGCACGACGCTGGAACTGACGGCCAACTGTATGGACTGGGCCAAGCACCGGCGACGCAAGGCGGCGGCCAAGACGCATCTGCGGCTCAACTTTCAGAGCTTGCTGCCGGGTTTTGTGGTGGTGGACACCGCCGCCGAGCATGACAGCGTACGGGCGCGGGAACTGTGCGCCGATCTCAAGGAGGGCGAAATCGCCTTGTTTGACAAGGGTTACGTGGATTTCGGGCATTTGCGTGACTTGGATGTGCGCGGCGTCCAGTGGGTGACTCGCGCCAAAGAGAACCTGGCCTATGAGGTGGTCAGAAAGATGCCTCGATCTAAAGATGACCAGATCATGCGGGATGAAATCATTGTGCTGCGCGATCCGGACAAACCGGCGCCGGAGTTGATGCGGCGGGTGGTGGCGCTGGTGGAGGTGGACGAGCAGGAACAGGAGATGACCTTTCTGACCAACAACCTGGAATGGAGTCCTCGCAGTGTGGCGGATCTGTATCGGTGCCGGTGGCAGATTGAGGCGTTCTTCAAACAGATCAAGCGGACGCTGCAACTGGCCGACTTCCTGGGACACAACGCCAACGCGGTGCGCTGGCAAGTCTGGATGGCGTTGTTGACGTATGTGTTGCTGCGTTACCTGAGCTATTTGTCCCAGTGGGCGCACAGTTTCACCCGGCTCTTTACCCTGCTGCGAGCGGCGCAGTGGCAAAAACTCGACCTGCTGAAATTATTGGCCGCCTATGGGACAGCCGGAGGCGGCTTCCGGCAGTTAGCCCGACCTGAACAAGCCTATTTGCCCGGCTTGCTTTAAAGCTATGGGACAGCATCCAAACCGACAACCCAGACTGACGCCCGATCAAAATCCAACCAGAAAATTCAATATCTCATTTCCCGGACAACCTCACAAAACCCTTGAAACATCAGGAGGTCAACACGAAGATTTTCCCGTTATGGGATGACTGTGAATCGTATTCTTTTGCAATGGCTTCGATAATTTTGTTGCTGGCGCCCGAATCGTCGTTGGCGTTGATCATGATGACCGCGCCTTGCCCGGTGTCGGCATAGGCAACCATAAACGCATCAAAACCCTCGTCGCGTCCGCCATGCGAGAAGCGAAGGCTTTGCCCCCGGCCGCCCAGGAACACGCCCAGTCCGTCGTTGGCTTTTTGACGGGTCAACATCAGACGGGTGGTGGCCGGCGAGAGAACCGGATTGGATTTGCCGGCCAGGGCCTGTTGGATGGCGATGGCGAAACGGGCCAGATCAGAAGGCGTCGTCCACAAGCCGGCGGCGGCCATCTCCGGATAGACGTGCCATTTGCCTTCCACCGCCCGGCCGCTGGCGTAATAGCCGGTCGCGGCCAGCATTGCCAGGTCTTTGGGCAGCGGCTGTTCGTACGTGCTGTTGGTCATCCCGAGCGGTTGCAGCACGGTATCGCTCATGAACTTCGGGAAGGGATTTCCCGTCACATCCATCATCAACTGCTGCATCACCGTGTAACCGCCTCCGGAATATCTCCATTCGCTCCCGGGAATCGTGTCCACCCGAATCGCCGGGGTGTTGGCCGGCTTGACGCCGTCCAGCACCTGCACCAGGGTCGGAATGGAAGCTGTCCGGGCGTAACCGGGGAATCCGTGAACGGTCAGGCCGGCGCTGTGCGACAGGATTTCGCGCAAGGTGACCTTCTGGTCTTTCGTGAACTTGTTCTCCGGCACTTTCCAGGTCCGTAACCGGGTGTTGACATCCGCGTCCAAAGTCAATTGCCCTTCCTGAACCAGACGCAACGCCCCGAACGCCGCCACGGATTTGCTGACGGAGCCTGCCAGAAAGAGAGTATGGGCGGTTACCGGAACCCGGCTGCTTTGATCGGTAAAGCCGTAGCCTTTCGCTTTGATGATTTTGCCGTCCTGGATGATAGCCAGTGAAAGGCCGGGGATGTGTTGTTGCTGCATCCGGGCGGTGATGAAATCGTCGAGGGAAACCGCCGGCGCGTTCAGCAGACTGATGCCAAAGACAATGATGCCGGCCCAACCCGCGAGACGGATGGCATTGGGGAAGCGAGACGGGTGATGCGCTTTCGCTCGAAAGTTTACGCCTTCGCCGAGGCCGTTGCGGACAGGTCGGCAAGGCAGGCGGGTGACACGTGACATGTGAGAGGATGCGCGGCGATTCACGGCGGAAGATTAACCAGAGAGAGCGCAAAGAGCACAGAGAAAAGGGAATGCATGAGCACTTCTCTTTGCGATCTCTGCGCTCTCTGCGGTCAAATCATTTCGCGTATTCGGCGTGCTTCGCGGTTTAATTTGGGTCTGGCGTGTGTCGTCTCGGGTCTCGGATTCAGAGTCTGGAACTAATCCGCGTCCATCCGCGGTTGAAGTTTTGCGCCTTTTCGCGTCAGGGCCATAGAATTTAACCGAAGCCAACAAAGTTAACGAAGGCGGTTTTCAGTCCCGGTTCCTTTCTGTGAAAATGAACGGCCCACGGAAACGCGCGCTCCACCTTTTGAAATTCTTTGCGTTTCTCTGCGCCCTCAG
>DATJYM010000202.1:0-30472 GCA_035499615.1 Candidatus Acidiferrales bacterium
GAAAAGTTCCGTCACCCATCCGTTTTGACAAATTGCCGAAGCCCAAACCTCCGTTTCCGGCCAGGTCCGGTCCCACCAAACCTGCCATTCGCAGTCCATTCCTCCATTTCGTTAGCTCCCAAATATCCGATTCACTGCAGCAAACATTTGTCTCATGTTCGACGTGAAATTTTATGACTCCCTCCAACTTCATGCAACGATACGGCTTGGGTTGTTTTTTACATCTGGATAAATGGCCTTTTCTAATATCGCAGAATTTATCCATAAATCCAACGAATTCACCTGCACAATTGTAAACTGAACGAGCCGACTTGGTTGTTGGGCCGGAACGCAAGGCATTGACTGGCTTGAGCAACCTGTTTAACGTGGCCGTCCCGATGAAAGTCACCTTCAACTGGCTTAAAGAATACGTTGATTTCGACTGGTCGCCTGCGGAATTGACCGAGCGGCTCACGATGCTTGGTCTCGAAGCCGAGCACGTTCATAGAATCCGCGGCGAGTTTGAAGGCATCGTCATTGCCCAAATCCTTACCAAGGACAAGGTCCCCTCGTCGGAGAAGCTGACCGTCTGCAAGGTGAACGATGGCCAAGGCGAACGCACCATCATCTGCGGCGCGCAAAATCACAAGGCAGGCGACAAAGTGCCGCTCATCCTGCCGAACTACGCGTTGCCGTTGAAGCCCGGCGAAAAAGAACCGTTTGTCATCAAGGAACGGAAGGTCTTCGGCATCACGAGCCAGGGCATGATGTGTTCACCGCAGGAACTCGGCCTGCCGGACCCGGTCGAGGGCCTGCTGATTCTTCCTCCGGATGCGCCTGTCGGAAAATCATTTGCCGAATATCTCGGCCGCGCGCGTGGCGACGTGCTTTACGATTTGGAGATTACGCCGAACCGGCCGGATTGGAACAGTGTCATCGGCATCGCGCGCGAGATTGCGGCGGTGACGGGGAATAAACTCAAGCTCCCTGTCGTTGGTGGGGCGAGCGTCCCCGCCAGCCGGTCTTTGCACACGGCTGCCACGGCTCGTCAGGACCCCCGCCCCACTGTTGCTGACTTGGTCAGTGTGCGTATTGAAGACGCGGAGCTTTGCCCGCGTTACACGGCGCGTGTGGTCAAAGGTGTGAAGATCGGACCGAGTCCGGACTGGCTGCGTTCGACGTTGGAGAAAGTCGGTGTCCGCTGCATCAACAACGTCGTGGACGTGACGAATTACGTCATGCTTGAGTCCGGCCAGCCGCTGCATGCGTTTGATTACCATCTCATTGCTGGCGGTAAGGACAACCAGCCAACGATTGTCATTCGCCGCGCCATTGCCGGTGAAAAATTCAAGACTCTCGACAACATCGAACGCACGCTTACGAGCGAAATGCTTTTGATTGCTGACGAACAGAAAGGCATCGCGCTGGCCGGGGTCATGGGCGGCCGGAACACGGAAATTAACGATCGTACAACGGACGTGCTCCTCGAGAGCGCGTATTTCTCGCCGACGAACATCCGGCGAACGAGCCGGGCGCTGGGCTTGCGCAGTGAATCGTCCTATCGCTTTGAGCGCGGCGCGGACGTTGGTGTTTGCGACTGGGCCAGCCAGCGCGCAGCGCAGTTGATGGTCGAAACCGCCGGTGGCCAGCTGGTGGAAGGGGTCGTGGACGATTATCCCCGGCCGGTTGAACCGAAACAAATCCTCCTGCGCCATCAAAAGGTGACCGAGCTGCTGGGCATCCCTTTGAAGCCGGAAGAGTGTGAATTTTATCTGGGCCAGCTTGGCCTGAAGATTCTCAATCGCAAGGCGCGGCCCGTCGGCGCGAGCGGTCCGCCGGAGCCGGCGACATTTCAAATTCCGACGTTCCGTGTGGACCTGAAGCGCGAGGTGGATTTGACCGAGGAAATCGCCCGTCTGTATGGCGTGGATAAAATCCCCGCCACGTCGCCACGCGGCGCGATTGGCGCGAACGCCTTTGATTCCGTGCACGACCAGATTGCCGAAGCCCGAAGGATCTTGAGCGGATTGGGTTTGACCGAGGCGCAGGGGCAGACGCTCGTCGCGAATGCCGAGTGCCGAATGCCGAATGCCGAACTGGTTGCGCTGGCGAATCCGTTGAGCAGTGACATGGATGTGCTGCGGCCGAGTTTATTGCCGGGATTGATTCATTCGTTGCGGCATAATGTCGGCCGGAAGAATTACGATGCGGCGTTATTCGAAATCGGGCGAGTGTTCGCACATGGTGGGGACGCCACGCCGCGGCGTCCGGACGGCTCGGCGAGCCGTACCTGCCAGGAAGAACGCCGTGTCGCGATTGCGCTGACGGGCCGGCGTGCGCCGGATTTCTGGACCGGCACGGAGCGCGAGGCGAAGTTTGACGCCTACGATTTAAAAGGCATCATCGAAGAATTCCTCGACCATTTCGGCGTTCGCGGTGTGACGTTCAATCCTGCCAAAACGGACTCCGGCACGGCATTGTTCCTGGAGTCGGCTCAGATTCAGTTGGGCGGCAAATGGCTGCTGGGCCAGATGGGCCGGCTTTCTCCGGTGCTGGCTAAACAATACGATTTGCGCGATGCGGTTTTTCTTGCGGAATTGAATCTGGACCGACTGCTGGCAAGGCGGAACCCGGTAAAATCTTTCAAGCCGCTTCCGCAGTTTCCGGCCATTCGCCGCGATGTGGCGATGATTGTGCCGGAGGCGACAACGCACGACGCGGTTTTGCAGACGGTCAAACAAGCCAAACCTGCGAACCTTGAAGGCGTCGAGTTGTTCGACGTTTTTCGCGGCAAACACGTGCCGGACGGACAAAAAAGTCTGGCTTACGCCTTCACGTATCGTTCACCGGAAAAAACTTTGACCGATGCCGAGGTCAACGCCGCGCACACGAAAATCGTGGAGGCGTTCAGGACGCAATTGAAGGCAATGGTGCGTGAGTAATCTGCGACCGGAACTGCTTCGCTGGTCACTGGTCGTCCGCGGGCTCACATCCAGGGCCGTACATTTTCGCAACGCACTGACCATTTGCCATTTTTCGGAAAACCCGGCACAGATTCGTTCGGCCCGCCAGTCCAGCCGGCGCACATCAGGGCCGTGGCCGCGAGCAAGCCGCCGTTGGCCGGCAGGTAGGCCGGCAGATCCGGGCGCTGATAGTTGTGGCCATTGGGCAAATAACGATTTTTTGAGGTATCGAGCAATAGAAAATCCAGCGCCAGTTCCGGCTGGCCGGTGCGCGCCGCCGCCATCGCGGCCATCGGGTAATCCCAGCCCCAGCAACGATCCCATTGCCAGGTGTCTCTGACGCGTCGTGCCGTGCGCCGCATGGCATCAGGGTCCACGCCATCACCCGGCTGCATACCCAGTGCTCCCAGCAAAGCCGGATGTTCCCAGTTCCACTTGGTGTAAGTCTCATCCATGCCTTCCTGCATCAAATAGACGCCATCCTGCACGGGCAGTGGCGAAAGTTGATGAGAGACCCGGTCCCAAATCGGTTTGCGGGGCAATCCCAGCCGCTCGCGCCAGCTCTGTGCCACCCGCAGACCAAATCGCCAGTAGGCGAGTTCAAACGTCGGGTTAACGGTCATCCGCGCGTCGGTATTTTCGGAAACGGTTTTCAATGGTGGGCCGAGGACGAATTGATTCCGTGGCTGGACGAATTCGGCATAGGACGCCATAAATTCCGCCGAGGCAAAAACGATTTCCTGCCAGCGCACCAGGGTTTTCCGGTCCGGCTGCTGGCGGTAGGAAAGTTCGGCGTAGTAAATCGGATGGGGCTGTTGCCAGATGAGGAGCGGGCCAATAGGCGAGGGCGAATCATGTCCCTCGGGGCCGATCATCTTTGGCCAGCGCGCCCCGTGATATCCCTGGCGTCGAGCGGCATCGCGTGCGAGAGGTAAAATGCGTTCGTAAATCGCCAGACTGTTTGTGAACAACGGGAAGCGGTTCCAGGCCGTGAAATGAACGCTGTGCCACCAGTGCATTTCCAGGTGAAATTTTCCGTACCAACTGTTGCATAACAACCCGGTTTCCGCCGAAGGCAACGAGCCGGCGCAGTGCAACGCGGTGTTGTAGAGCGAAAGCACAATCCGCCGTTCCAATTCGGCAGCGCGCAAATCGGTGCTGCCACTCAGATCCATGGCGCCGCCGTTGGTCCAGAATTGGCGCCAATATTTTTCCGCAGCGGACCGGGTTTGGGCAAAATCCGGCAGTTGTGCAGTCGGCTTTGAGGAAAAATGGCAGACGAATTCGAGCTGGCGACCGGCTTTTGCCGACAACAAAAACGCGTGTTCCGCACGTTGTGTCAGCTCCGCCTTGTCGTTCCATTGCAGGCGGGTGGCATACTCGGTAGCATCCAATCGGCGTGCGAAATCGGCGCGATTCCCGGCCGGTCGCGAGCAGGTCGTGGTGTGCCGTTGGGGATGATTCCAGTCGGCCATGCTCATGCCCGGTGAGGCGTAAGGAAACGCCACGCACACCGGCAACCGGCCACCTGTCAGCAGAGGCGATTCGATACGCACGGCGACCGCATCCAGTGCAGGATGGCAGCAGGTTTGGACGTGAACCGGGCGGCCTTCAAATTCAAAATGACTTTCCAGCAAACCGCTCCCGAGATCGAGTGTCTGGCGAATGTTTTTCAAGTCACCCGGCGCCGCCATCGAGCCATCCGATTTCTTCAACTCAAATCCAACTCGGCCGAGATGAAAGCGGTGCGGGTTTTCGCGCAGCCAGTTGAATAGTGGTTCCTGCCCCTTCGAGTCCGTCGCATAGCCGACGGGCCGGCCATAGGTGTCATAGTCCCGATAGTGAAAATCTCTCGGATCCAGACCGGCCGGCAGCGGCGTGCTGTGCCAGGCCCAATGTGACGTGGTACAGAGGGGAAATGTCGTCGCACATTCCCCGGCGAAGGTCTGCAATCCCGTCACGTCGGCGGTGAACGCGAATTCACCATTGCCGACCGATAGTGCGGAAAAGGGGTCGAATCGTGTTATTTGTGGATTATGCCGGCGGACCAGGACAGTACGGTCAATCCGGCCGGATGAACCTCCCCAGGCGGACAGTGGTGACGTCGCAAGAAGCAAACCCGCCGCGCCCGTGGTCCGGAGAAACTCTCTGCGGTTGGTCCGCATTTTGTTTATTCCGTGGCCACAAACGGTGGCATCGGGCAATCCAGTGTGTCGGCGATGGCGCGGAGCAATTCGGCTTCGGCCTCCAGCACGACGCCGTCGGCGCCGATGGTATGGATGCAGGCTTCGAGCAGATTTTTTTTGATCAGCGGTGACGCCTGAGCCAGGCGGTCAAGCGCGGCATCAATCTGATTCACACCACATTGTTCGCGCGGGAGCAAAACCAGATCGGTTTCATCCGGCGCGCGCAGGAACGGCATGCCCGTGGCAAATGCCTTTTGAATTTCGGCTTCGTTGTCGCTGCCGACGTTGGCCAGCGCGGAGAGCAGCACGGCGCAATCCGGCACAAGTGGTTTCATGGAATAATACTGCACCAGGGCGCGGGGCGCCTGGCCAAATTGCGGCGCGAGGTGGTGCCGGACGATTTTTTGAATGACAAATTCAAACAATTCAATTTTGCCATCGCTTTGGATAAGCCACTGGAGTGCCTGTGAAAACTGCGTAAACTGGTCGGCGCTCAAATTCCGGAGCGAGCCGAGGGCCAGATTGACCATTGGCAAATGGGCATGCGCAGCGGCTTTTGAAACATCCGGGTAAAGTGCGGCGGTTTTCCGGCCGATCGCGGAATCAACGCGTTTGGCGAGTTCGTCCAGCTGTGTCGCCCGTGTCTTATCGTCGCCGCTCAGCAACATGGCGTAAATAAGCGCGACGGCGTCGAGCGGCTCGCGCGCGGCGGCTTTCACACTGTCGGGAAGCGAATCGCGCAATTGTTCGGCATATTTCAAATGCAGCGGCGTCGGATTGCCCAGATTTGGCAGGACCGAGTGCGACCGGATGACCGGCGGCTCATCCATGGTGCCGGAAGCAAGGATGGTCCCGCCCAGTACCGTGCCAAAAATGTTGGGCAGCGGCGTGGCGGGCCGGGATTTTGGTGGCGTGCTGTAGAGATTTAAATCTTCGGGCTTGTCCTCGGGCAGCCGCTTGTATTTGCCATCCCAGGTCGGGTCGATGGCGCGGATCCGCTGATCAATGGGCGGATGCGTGGACATCAGGTTGAAGAGCGGATCGCCCAGGGCATTGCCGAAAAACAGGTGGCTCGCATCGGACGCGTGCGGCGATCCCAGGCGCGAACCGTAACCGCCTATTTTCTGAAGTGCGCCAGAAAGTCCAGACGGGTTGCGCGTAAATTGCACCGAGGAGGCATCGGCCAGAAATTCGCGTTGGCGGCTGACCGCGGCTTGAATCAGGCGTCCAAAGAGCACGCCTAGCGAACCGATGGCCAACAATAAAAGCCCCATTAACACCACACCGCCGGCGTTACGACCACGGGCGTACATTAAGATTCTTCCGACGGTGGCGATGCAAAAAATGCCGAACAGGATTCCGATAAGCCGGATGTTCAACCGCATGTCGCCGTTCAAGATGTGGCTGAACTCGTGGCCGATGACGCCTTGCAGTTCGTCGCGGGTGAGTTTCGTCATGCAGTTGCGGGTGACGGCCACCACGGCATCGCCGGTCGTGTGTCCGGCGGCAAAGGCGTTGATGTAATCCTCGTTGTCCAGAACATAGACCTGGGGCACGGGCACACCGGACGCGATGGCCATTTCCTCGACCACATTGAGCAGCTTGCGTTCATCGGGATTGGTGGTGGTGGGATCGACCGGTCGGCCGCCCAGCGATTCGGCCACCGCGCTGCCGCCACCGGCCAACGCCATGGTTTTGTAGGCGCTGCCGATAAGAATGACCGCGAGCGTGCCGAGAATGACCCCGGCAAGGAGCTGCGGGTTCCAGAAGGCGAATGAGTGTTGCCCGGTGAAATAATTGATCCTGGAACCGGCATAGAAATCGACGAATACCGCCACCCCATAGATCATCACGATGATAGAGACGACCGCGAGCGCGAAATAAATCACCAGCAACTTCGTCTTGTGGTGGGCTTTGGCCTGTTGCTGGAAAAAATCCATTTTTGGGAGGGACGGCTTCATGCCGTCCCAATATCAATTGGGGACGGCGGCAGGCCGTCCCTCCCGCCAATCATGAAAATGAAACCTTGGGCGCGTCCTTTTGTTCCGGCTTGTCGATGACAAACAACTCCGCCGGGCTGAAATTGAACATGCCAGCGATGAGGTTGCTGGGGAAAACTTCGCGGTCGGTGTTGTAAGCCATCACCGAATCGTTGTACGCCTGCCGGGCGAAGGAAATTTTATTTTCTGTCGAGGTCAGCTCCTCGGTGAGCTGCATCATGTTCTGATTGGCCTTCAAATCCGGATAGGCCTCGGAGACCATCATCAGACGGCTGAGCGTGCCGGCGAGGCCGCTTTCGGCGGAGACGAGGCTTTTCATCGTGGTCGCATCGCCGGGATTGGCGGCGGCAGCCTTCGAGGCGGCATAGGCGATGTTGCGCGCCTGGGTGACAGCTTCGAGCGTCTCGCGTTCGTGTTTGATGTAGCCCTTGGCGGTCTCGACGAGATTGGGGATCAGGTCATAACGGCGCTTGAGCTGCACGTCAATCTGCGCATAGGCGTTCTTATAGCGGTTGCGGAGGGTGACGAGTTTGTTGTAGCCGCCAATGACAAAACCGACGAGACCCAGGGCGACCACCAGTATAATGACGATAAAAATCAATCCTATAGCCATATCTTTCCTTTATTTAGGTTCTCTAACGATTAGGTCAAAGTCCGCTTCCGGGCAATGATAATTTGGCCGTCATTTTGGAATCGCCCCTCACACCGGCTCCCAGCCCCGGTAACCTTTATCCGTGAGTCAACACCTCGCCGGCATCGGCCGTCGCAAGTTGAATCCCCGTTATGGTTCCACCAGCACCGGCATGCCTTCCCACGCCAGTTGCATCAGATAGTTGGCGTCCCAATTTGCCAGCCGGAAACAGCCATGCGATTCGGTTCGGCCCACTTGCTCCGGGCTGGGGGTGCCATGAATACCGTAACCGGTTTTATCCAATCCAATCCAAGCCACGCCGACCGGGTTTTTCGGCCCGGGTGGCAGAATCAACTTGTGGCCAATTGTTTGCAGGTCAGGGGATTCGGGGAAGAGCTCCGGGTCCACGGTGTAATTCGGGTTGGGTGCGATGGCAATGACGTGCAACTCACCCACCGGCCGTTTCTCGACGCGTGCCGCGATGCTGCAAGGGAAATGCGCCATCAGATTTGTTTCCAGGCCGAATGCCTCCAGGAATTTCCCATCGAGATGGATCACTACCAATGCCGCCTTGTCTGCCGGGACCGGATAGTTCACGTCGGGAATCTTTAAAACCGTGCCTGGCGCGACGTTCGTCCAGTTCACCGCCGGATTGAGTCTTCGTATCAGATCGGGATGCGAATGTGCTTTTTCGGCCACCAATTGAAGTTCCGTTTCGTAATCGAGCGCCGTCTGCTCTGATTTGGCCAGCCACGTTTTACCAAGAGGCTGCAAGTGCGCCAGGTCATTCGTGGTCACGCGGTAAGTTGTCAACAGCGGCGCGTCCAGGATGAGTTGCGCGCGTGTATCGGCATCAAGCACGCCCGTCGCGGGCAGGTTCTGCGTCTGTTGAAAGACCGCGATCGCCGCCCGGGTTTGCGAGCCGAGTGCGCCGTCAATGGAACCCGGCGAGATCGCCCGGCGTGCCAGGGCGACTTGCGCCTCCAGCACATCGTGAACCGGGCGGGGAAAATCCGCCGGCGATTGTCGGGTCAGAACCAGCGTTGGTCGCGGTCGCTGGCTGACGGAGATGGCCGGTCGGGCGATTTTCCTCGGATGCTCGTGGCGCCACCAAAGCCAGGTCCCCAGGATAAAAACAACCAGCACCAGCAACCACAGCCAGTGGACGGGTCTTTTACCCTGTGAACGGGTGGGATGCTGTCGGGCGCGGCGAGGCACACCGGGATTAAGCCACAGGCGGCGGGCCAACCCAAGACCGAACTCCGGAATTTGACCGGGTGGCTATATTATCCGCCGGCACCAGCTCCCTGGTCCGGATTCAAAACTGCTTCACCAATAAGTCTGGCCGCGGCGTCATAAGTCATCTGGCCGGTATTGATGATCATATGGTAGAGCAGGGGGTCGTCGATATTGGCGTTGAAATACTTTCTGAAATAGCGTTGGCGGGCGTGATCTTCGGCCGGGCAAAACTTGCACGCCTTATCGCGGGTCATCTGGTAGGCTTCGACGCAGTGCTCGATGCGTTTGTCCAACGGGGCCACCAGGCGGACATGAAAGACATGGGGCAATTTGGCGGTGACCACGTTGCCGCCGCGACCGATCAGGATCACGTTGCCGGTCGCCACCAGCCGGTGCATCGTTTCGGTGACATGTTGAATAACGGTCGCCGTCGGCGGCAGCGCGCCGAGGACATCCGCCATGAGGTCTTCCAACTGCGAAACGCGGTCTTCCCGTAGAAATTTAGCCAGGTACGGCGGGAGGCCATGGTCCGCCAGCACCTTGTCAATGAGATTACTGTCATAGACCGCCCAGGGGCGGCTATCGCCGACAGTATACGTCTGCAAATAACGGGCGAGTTTCCCGGCGACGGCCAGCGCCCCGCAACCCGCCTGGCGTGAAATCGTTACCGCCCGACGCACCGGAGTTCCTACCTCCCCGCCCGATTTAAACTGACTGCTGATGAAGGACACGCAGGGATCAATGCCACGAGTTTCAATCATAACTACCTCCTGGTCTTGAGGATAGGGGCACAGGATTATGGGCGCTTTTACCGTTTTGCCGATACAAGTCTTCTGACGCCGGTTGGATTCGCGTTGCCACCATAAATTGCCTCAACGGTTTCAGGCCGGTGACGTCTCTCCTGTCAACTTCACCGCTGCCTGAACCAAACTACGACCTCCAGGCCGCCGATTTCAAGGGCACCCGGTCGATTTGATGATGGCTAATGTGAATCATTAAAACCATCGGCGATTTTTAATCCGGTCGCAGCCCGGCGGACCTAGGATTTGGCCAGCAATTCGCGGTAGGCGCTGAAAATTTGATCCACCAGCGGCGAGGGGGCAATCGGTTCGCGGTCGAAGGAGGCTACGGGAACAATCCCAAATACGCTTTGGGTGAGGAAGATGCCTTCGGAATTTCTCAACGCCTCGGGTTTGATGACGCGCTTGTTCGTCTGCAGGCCGAGCGCCTGGCAGATTTCCAGCACCACGGCCCGGGTGATGCCGGGCAACACGCCGCGGCCGGTCGGGGTGGTGCAAATCTGATCGTTGTAAATCCAGAATATGTTGCCGCTCGCCGTTTCGGCCACCTCGCCGTTGGTGTTGATCAGCAACGCCTCGTCCGCCCCCTGCTCGGCGGCCTCGGCCCGCGCCATGACATGCGTGAGTTTGCTCAGGGTTTTGAATGAGGACAGCGGATCGGCGGCCAGCACCCGGAACGACGACGTGATCAGGCTCCACGGCATTGGATTTTCTGCGGCCGGTGCGGCATGCAATGTCATCACGACCGTCGGCTTGGCTTCGGTGACCGGCAGATAACCGCGCTGCCCCGGGCCGCGGGTCAGCGTCATGCGCAGGACCGCCTCCGACATTTCATTCGTTTCAATCAGTTGCTCCACAAAACTCTGCAATTCCTTGGCCGCATACGGCGATCTGATTTTCAAGAAGTCGGCGCCGCGGGTCATCCGTTCCAGGTGTTGCGCCAGCCGGAATGGCCTGCCGTTCACGACCCGCACGGATTCGAAAAGACCGTCCCCATACATGAATCCGCGGTCGTTGACGGGAACAACTGCTTCCGCCTCGGGTACAAACCGGCCATTGAGAAAAATGGTCATGTGTTCCTGATGCGCTCCCAATATCCAAAATGCGGAGATTTCGCGAGCAGAAAAATTGATCTGCGGATCTCGCAGATACTCCCGAAACGACAACGCACCGGAGAAAAGATTCTGCAAAAGAGTTGTCCGGTTTTGGTTGAATCCGGCATGAATAGGAGAATGCAGGCGATGGATGACATGGCACTGTTGGCGAACACGCCATGCGCCATTTGGAAGCGGCCTTTCAAGAACCGGTGAGACGGCGCATCGGTTTATCGGATAACAATGAGTTTATCGACGTGTTGGCTGTGGCGAAAAGGAAGCAGACGATTTAAGCTTCAACGCTGCAAAAAATCCACGCGCCTTGGCCAGCGTTTCCTCGTATTCCGCTTCGGGATTTGAATCCGCCACGATGCCGGCGCCGACGTTAAAATGCGCGAGGCCGTCTTTGCAGACCGCCGTACGGATAGTGATGCTCAACTGGCTTTCACGATTGAACCCAAGGTAGCCATGACAGCCGCAGTACGGTCCGCGCGCAACCGCTTCCAGTTCGTCGATGATTTCCATGGCGCGGAATTTTGGCGCTCCCGTGATGCTGCCACCGGGAAAGCATGAGCTTAACGCGCCTAAATGCGTCATGTCGGGTCGCAATCGCCCTTCGACCGTCGAGACCAGGTGTTGCACCTGCGCAAAGCGTTCGAGCCGGGCGAGTTCCGGTACCTGCACCGATCCGAATTCGCAGACCTTGCCGAGATCATTGCGCAGCAAATCGGTGATCATCACAAGTTCGGCAAGTTCCTTGGCGCTGGTTTGAAGTTCGTAGGCCAGTTGCGCGTCCCGGGTCGGGTCGGCATCGCGCGGACGCGTCCCTTTGATCGGCCTTGTCTGAACGTGTGAACCGCTCAGGCGTAAAAACAATTCCGGCGACGAAGACACGATCTGAAAATCGCCGCAGTCAAGAAACGCGGAAAATGGGGCAGGGGAAACGGCGCTCAACCGTTGGAACAATTCGCAGCCGGAAAATTCGCAGGACGCCGTGAGCCTCTGCGACAGGTTGACCTGGTAAATATCACCGGCACGAATGTATTTTTGCACGCGTTCGACGGCGGCGATGAAGTCCGCACGGCAAAAACTGGACGCGGCGACACCCCCGCCCCGGCCCTCTCCCATCGGATGGGCGGGGGTGGCCGAAGGCCGGGTGAGGGCTTGTTCCCAAAATTCCAACTGTTCCCGCGCACGCTTTTCATTCCGCGAGCCGTCGGCACACAGGCCGGTGGAAACAACAAATGCTTTTCCGAGCTGATGATCAAACACAACGAGGCTGTCGTGGAAACCAACGCAGCAATCAGGCAATTCCAGGTCGTTGACCGCGTGGCGGGACAGTTTCGGTTCGGTAAAATTTTTCAAATTGTAGCCCCAGTAACCGAAGCAGCCGCCCAGCGGGAATGGCAGGTCAATCTCGTCCAGGAGCTCAAACCGCGCCATCAACGCGTCCAGAATTTGCCATGGATTGCCGAACTGAACATGACGGGTGACCGGTGACGGGTGACGGGAAATTTCACAGCACGAGCCGGACGACTGGAAGGTGAGAAAGGGATTCGCCGCAACGAACGAGCAGCGTGCGGATGGCAAATCAAACGCCGTCGTGCGCAGCAGGACAATTCCGGCGGCGTTACGCAGATTTTTGACAAGCGATTCCGGCGTGTGCGCGGTGGCGATTTCCTGAATCAGTGGACGCATGGAAATGGATGTGCGGATGAATGGATTCTGGATAAACCGACCGGCGCGAAGGAATTGCCCAACAATCCATTTATCCACCTATCCATAAATCCTGGCTCCGGGGTTATGCAAACGCCTTGGGGATGACATTGGGACGGCCGACCCGGCGTTCGTAGTCCAGAATGATTTCAACGGCTTCTTGCGGATCGTCAGTCACCTTGACGAGGTCAAGATCGCTCGGGCTGATGAATTTGTGTTTGTCCCGCACTTCCGCCTTCAACCAGCGCAAGAGACCGTTCCAGTGGTCGCGCCCAAACAGGATCAGCGGAAACTGCGGGATGCGTTCCGTCTGCGCGAGTGTGATGATTTCGAAAAATTCGTCGAGCGTGCCGAATCCGCCGGGCATGAAAACAAAACCGAGGCTGTATTTTGCGAAGCAAACCTTCCGCGCAAAGAAATAGTGAAAATGCAGCGGCAGATTGACAAACCGATTGCCGGTTTGTTCGTGAGGCAGTTCGATGTTGAGGCCGATGGATTTGCCACCGCCCTGGGCTGCGCCCTTGTTCGCAGCTTCCATGATGCCCGGGCCCCCGCCGGTGATAACGGCCAGATGGTGCTGCGCCAGGCCTTTGGCAATCGCCACGGCGGCGCGATAATATTTGTCGCTCGGGCGTATGCGCGCCGAGCCGAAAATCGTGACCGCCGGGCCGGCCTCGGACAGCGTCTGGAAGGAATCCACAAACTCGGCCATGATGCGGAAAATCCGCCAGGGATCCTCCCGGATGAAGGAAGTTGAGTCGCTCATGGCGGCAGAATAATCAAGTGCCGGAAAATGGAAAGGCCGGAGACAAGGCAAAATCTCCGGCCGGTGTTACTGCCCGGTTCCTCAGGAGCAACCGAGGCTCTCGCCGCAATTCAGACACTTGTAACACGCGCCGTTGCGCACAGCCACGTGTCCGCAGTTCGGGCAGGTGGGCGCGTCCTGCTGAAAGTGCGCCACGGAGTCACTTAGATTTTTTATCTCGCGTTCGGCGTGCGCGGGATGACCGTTGCCATTGCCGCTTTTCACTTCCAGCACGTCATTTTCCTCGGCAATCGGCAATTCCGGCACCGGGCGGTTCACCTTTTTTTTTAACTCTTCCATCAAGCCGGGCATGGCGAGTTCCGGTTGATTGCGCGCGGCGGCGATCCCTTCGCGGTAGCCGGGAACGAATTGCAGTGCGAGCCACCGGAACACATAATCGGTGATGGACGACGCGTTGCGGATTTCCGCATTCTTCGTGAAGCCGCTCGGTTCAAACCGCTGGTGCGCGAATTTTTTCACGAGCGTTTCCAGCGGCACCCCATATTGCAGGGCAATGCTGGTCAGCGTGCCGATGCTGTCCATCAAACCGCCGATGGTCGAACCTTCCTTGGCCATCGTGATGAACAATTCACCCGGCTGGCCATCCTCGAACAATCCCACCGTCATGTAACCTTCGTGGCCGGCAATGTCGAATTTGTGCGTGACGGCCGTGCGCGTATCGGTCAAACGGCGACGGAGCGGTTTGCCGGCTTCGGTGCGTAATTTGGCAACTTCGGTCTCGAGTTCCTTGATGCGGGGGTCGAGCGCCGAACCTTCCGCCGTTGCCGCGCCGCTGGAACCGTCGCTGCTCTTTTTGGTGCTCAGCGGCTGCGAGCGCTTCGAGCCGTCGCGATAGATGGCCACGCACTTGAGCCCCATCTTCCATGCCTGCACATAGGTGTCGCGAATCTCCTCCACCGTGCTTTCCTTCGGCATATTGACGGTTTTGGAAATGGCGCCGCTGATGAATGGCTGTGCGGCCGCCATCATCTTCAGGTGCGCCAGATAATGAATGCTGCGTTTGCCGCGATAAGGTTTGAAGGCACAATCAAATACGGCCAGATGTTCCGGCTTCAACCCGCTTCGCACCGTTTTGCCGTTTTCCTCCACGTCTTCAATCGTGTCGAATTTTTCGATATGGGCGATGATGTTCCTGATTTCCGCCTCACCGTAACCGAGGCGGCGCAACGCATCCGGCACACCGCGATTGACAATCTTCAACATGCCGCCGCCGGCCAGGAGCTTGTATTTGACCAGTGCAATGTCGGGTTCAATGCCGGTCGTGTCACAATCCATCAGAAACGCAATGGTGCCGGTCGGCGCGAGAACGGTGACCTGCGCGTTGCGGTAGCCATGCCGCCGGCCCTTGGCCAGCGCGCTCTCCCAGGTCTGGCGCGCTTCATCCTTGAGATAGCCGAATTCATCGCTCGGATGAATGCTTTCCACGGCGTCGCGGTGCAGTTGGATAACCCCGAGCGTGGATTCGACGTTGTCCGGCTTGAGCGGCCTGGAAACGTCCGCGCAGCGGGCATCGCGGTAACCCGGAAAGGGGCCGATACCGGCGGCAATCTCCGCGCTCTGCTCGTAAGCGTGGCCGGTCATGATCGAGGTGATGGCGCCGGCGAGCGCGCGGCCTTCGTCGCTGTCGTAGGGCAGGCCGTAACTCATGCAGAGCGAACCGAGGTTGGCGTAACCAAGGCCGAGCGTGCGGAAAATGTGCGAGTTCTCGGCGATTTCCTTGGTCGGATAGCTCGCATTGTCCACGATGATTTCCTGCGCGGTGATGTAAATACGCACGGCGGCCTTGAACCGTTCGACATCGAACGTGCCGTCTTCGCGCTTGAACTTCATCAAATTCAACGACGCCAGGTTGCACGCGGTGTTGTTGAGAAAGACGTATTCACTGCACGGATTGGTGGAATGAATCGGCTCGGTGCCCTTGCAGGTGTGCCATTTCTGGATGGCGCCGTCGTATTGCATGCCGGGATCGCCGCAGGTCCATGTGCCCTCGGCAATCTTGTAAAGCAATTTGGCGGCGTCCTTCTTTTCGAGCGGTTTGCCGGTGGTAACGGCGCGCGTCTGCCACTCCTTGCCCGCCAAGGCGGCCTGCATGAATTCGTCGCTGGCGCGCACGGACAGGTTCTCATTCTGGTACATCACACTGCCATAGGCGTCGCCGTTGTACGAACCGTCATAGCCCTGTTCGATGAGGGCCCAGGCCTTCTTTTCCTCTTTTTGCTTGGCGTCAATGAACTCTTCAATGTCGCCGTGCCAGTCGCGCAACGTGTTCATTTTGGCCGCGCGCCGGGTTTTGCCGCCGGATTTCACAACGTTGGCGACCTGGTCATAAACCTTCAGGAAACTCATGGGGCCGCTGGGCCGGCCGCCGCCGCTCAGCTTTTCACGGGCGGACCGGAGCGGGGAAAGGTCGGTGCCGGTGCCGGAACCATACTTGAAGAGCATGGCTTCACTGTGGGCGAGGCGCATGATGTCCTCCATATTGTCCTCGACCGATTGAATAAAACAGGCGCTGCCCTGCGGATATTCGTATTGGGTCGCCGCGCGTTCAGCGGCCTGTGCCTGGCGGTTGTAAAACCAGTTGCCTTTGCCGGAATTCTTGCCGATGCCGTATTGATGGTACAATCCGACGTTGAACCACACCGGCGAATTAAAGGCGCCGTACTGGTTCACGCAGAGCCAGGTCAGTTCGTCGTAGAATACCTCCCCGTCGGCCTTGCTGAAATAACCATCCTTGACCCCCCAATCCGCCAGGGTGCGGGAGATGCGGTGGATGAGCTGGCGGACCGACGTTTCACGCTCGGAAGTGTGTTGTTCCCCATAAAAGTATTTGGAGACCACCACCTTGGTGGCCAGCAACGACCACGATTTCGGCACCTCGACGTTTTCCTGCTTGAAAATCACCTTGCCGGCGTCGTCGGTGATTTCCGCGGTGCGGCGGTCCCATTCGATCTGGTCGAACGGCTTGACCTTCGCGTCGCTGAAAATGCGTTCGACGCGCAATGTTTTTTTCGCCCTGCTCATGTCTTTGCCTTTAATGCGTCCTGCGGTCACCGGCGCAGTGCGCCGCCGGCTTTTGTGCGGCGCCGGCGCCATTACTTCCTCCCGTGCGTCAATCATGGTTTTCCTTTTTTAAGATGGTTGAAATTTCGTTTTCAGACAAATCACCCGACCGCCTCGGTACAGAAAAACGGTCGGGAAAATCAACTTTCTTGCTTGCTTCCTGAGATTCTGCCAACGTGCCTCTTTTCGGCAAAACCCCATTTAGTGGGCAACGTTTCGACCTTATACCCAACATATTGTGGTAGGCAAGAAAAATTTTCAAAAAAGTTACACGAACGATATTCCCCAGGTAAAAGCGGGGAAAACACCGCGTCTCTGTTGGAAAAACCGCTACTTATTCGCCGCTGTTAACAAAAATCAGCGCCGTTTTTTGGAGCGTGAGGAAGCAAATCCGTGAGACTGTTTTCGGAATGCGGGCTTGGGTTTGCGAATAGGCTCCACGATTTGGGGCCTGGGTTTCGGTGCCAGCACAATCGGACAGCCTTCGTAGCCAAAGGCGCGCCGCATCTGGTCGGCCAGATATTTTTTGTACTGGTCGGAAAACAGTTCGTCGCGGTTAATGAACAGCAGGAAGGTCGGCGGCGCCTGCCTGACCTGCGTCGCGTAGAAAAATTTCAGGCGATGTCCCAGATTGCTGACCGGCTGGCGGCGCTCGACCGCGTCGCGCAACGTGCGGTTCAGGATGGCCGTCGGAATTTTTTGCTGCAACTGCGCAGTAACGTAGCGGATGGATTCCAGCAAGCGTTCGAGATGGAAACCGGATTTGGCCGAGGTGAAAATCACCGGCGCGTAGTCGAGGAAGAATAATTTTTTCTGTACCCAGCCGGCAAATTCGCCAAGCGTGGACATTTCCTTTCCCTGCCCTTCGCGCCGCTCCTTCTGGTTGCGCCGGACGATTTCCTCCTCCCGCGCCTGGCGGACGTTTTCTTCAAACAAATCCCATTTGTTGACGACGACGATGCAGGCCTTGCGGTTCTCGACGATGACATCGGCGATCTTTTTGTCCTGTTCCGTGATGTCCATCTCCGCGTCGAGGACCAGAATCGCGATGTCGCAACGCGCGATGGAATCCTCCGCGCGCTGGACGCTGAAAAATTCTATCGAATTATCCACGCGCCGAGTCTTCCTCATGCCCGCCGTATCAATGAGAATGTATTTTTGCCTCACCCCGTCGGTTTCGATCTCGAAAGGCACGTCTATCGCATCACGCGTCGTGCCGGGAATGGGTGACACAATGACGCGTTCGGATTGTGTCAAGGCGTTGATAATGGACGACTTGCCGACGTTGGGACGGCCGATGATGGCAAGCTTCAAGGAGTCGAAAGTCGAGGGACGAAGATCGAGCGCCTGCATTTCAGGACCGGGTGTTTCTGCCCTCGCCTCTCGTCTCTCCCCTCTCGCCTCGGGCAGAAGCCCGATTGCTGCTACCATCAGTTCTTCAATGCCGCCGCCATGAATGGCGCTGACGGGAAAGATTTTCTCGAAACCCAACTCGGCAAATTCATCGGCGTCTCTTTCGGTGCGGCTCGTGTCCGCCTTATTGGCGGCAACCAGAATGGATTTCCCGCTGCGGCGGAGGCGGCTGGCCACTTCACGGTCGAGCGGCATAACGCCTTCCTGGGCATTGACCACCAGCAGGATGACGTTTGCCGATTCAATGGCCAGTCCCACCTGTTCGAGCGCGGCTTTGGCGATCACATCCCTGGCCTTCTCGCCGCGCAACAAACCGATGCCCCCGGTGTCCACGAGGGTGAAAGCGTGCCCGCGCCACTCGGCCTCGGCGGTGACGCGATCGCGCGTGACGCCGGGCTGATCATGCACGATGGCGATACGTCGTCCCACGATGCGGTTAAACAACGCGGACTTGCCGACATTCGGCCGGCCGACAATGGCGATTAAACACGACACGTTCACAGGATGAAGCAGATCGCGGTTCAGCGGAAGTTTTTCCGTCAATTGAATTGTCTTGCTTTCAAGAACGATTGTGTCAGAAAAGCGGTGGTGAACTATGGAAGGTTCACTGCCTCACCAAAACCAACGAGAACCCTGAAAGAGAGTGATTACCTATGAATGACACTGGAAATACGGCGGCAGGCACGGCAATGGGTTTGGGGATGATCCTGTTTGGCTTGCTTATCGGTCTGGTCGTTTATGTGTTCTTCTGCTTCTGCTACAAACGCATCTGCGAAAAATGCGGTGTCACTCCCGGGGTGCTCATCTGGATTCCCATTGTCCAGCTGGTCCCCCTGTTACAGGTCGCCAAAATGCCGGTCTGGATGATTATTCTTTTCCTGATTCCCCTGGTGAACATCGTGGTGTTCCTGATCATGTGGGTGAAAATCTGTCAGGCGCGGGGCAAAAGCGGCTGGCTGGTGATTTTGTTATTCATCCCGATTGTTAATCTGATCTTTTTTCCTTACCTGGCGTTTTCAGAATAAAAATTACTTCAATTTCCCCATCAATTTTTTTGCGCGGTGAATCCAGACGCGGTCCCGTTTGCGCTGGAAGGCTGGCGCGTGAATGTCGTCGTTCAACACGTCGTTGAGTTCGGTGCGCGCAAGGTCGGGCTGGTTTTTGGCGAGGTAAAGCTCAGCCAGTTGGACTTTGGCACGCGGGTAGGAATGGGTTTGCGTGATGTGCTGCCAGTAAAGCAGCGCGTTGTCGGTTTCGCCCAGGGCGGTCAGTGTTTCGGCCATGGCCATCATCGAGTACCCGTAATCGTGATCTGGCTTCTCCTTCATCACGCCTTCGAGCAGCGGGCGCGCTTCGGCGGGGCGCTTCAGCCGGAGCAGGCATTGGCCAAGGTGCGCGCGGGTGTCAATGTCGGTGGGATCGCGTTCGAGCGCCGCCCGGTAACATTTCTCCGCTTCCTCCAGTTTGCCGCGTTGGAAATAAAGGTCGCCGAGCTGGAAGTGGTGGTAGGCATTATCCAGATGATGGATTTGCGCCTGAAGTTCCTTGATGCGCTTGCGGCTTTGGGCGCCGGGCAGTTCAAAGCCGCGGGTGCTGGACGTGGCCGCGGCGCGATAGACGAGAAAAAAGTAAAGTACCGCATTGAGCAGCGGGAAAATAAAGATGAAAACCGCCCACAACCATTCCTGCCGCCGGATGGCGTCGATAAACATCCAAATTTGAAATGCGGCAAACGCCAGCCAAATCGGGCTGCTGATCAGATAATTCCACTGTGTAAAGTCGCTCAGCAAGGAGGCGAACATGCGTGCTATTTTTAACGCAAAGACCCAAAGGCGCAAAGAAACAAAGCAGGGAAGAGGCAAAGCTGGCCTGTCTGAATTCATCTTCCGATTCCAAATTCCGCCTTTACTTTGCGGCTTCGCGCCTTTGCGTTAATCCTTCAGAAATGGCTTTCCAGAAAGTGAAAAAGGATCTGCGCCGCGCCTACGAACTCATGCGCGCGCATTTCGGCCATCGGCACTGGTGGCCGGGAGAAACACCGTTTGAAGTCTGCATCGGCGCCATTCTCACGCAAAATACTGCGTGGACGAATGTCGAGCGCGCGATGGCCAATCTCAAAGCGGCGCGGGTGCTGGAACCGGAAAGGCTGTTCGCCCTGCCGGAGTCAAAGTTGGCACAGCTCATCCGTCCCGCAGGTTATTTCAATGTGAAAGCGCGGCGGTTGCGCTCGTTCTTGTGTGTGCTGGTGGAGGAATTCGGCGGTGATTTGCGGCGAATGTTTGTCGGTAAAACCTCCGTCGTGCGCAAGCGGTTGCTGGCGATTCATGGCGTCGGGCCGGAAACCGCCGACAGCATGCTGCTCTACGTCGGCGGGCATCACAGTTTCGTGATTGACGCCTACACGAAGCGGATTTTTCAGAGACATCGGTGGAGTCGGAGGACAGGGGAAGAAAGACGGAAGACAGAAGCCGGAAATTCAAGGGCGAGCGATTACGATGAATTGAAATCGCTTTGCGAGGCGGCTTTAAATCAAAAAGCCGGCGCGGCACGGCTGGATTACTGGCAGGATTATCATGCGCAACTGGTGATGGTGGGGAAACATTTCTGTCGGAAGCGCGCGCCGCGGTGTGAACAATGTCCGCTGAAGTCGCTGCTGCCCTGAAGCGAGAACTGCACGCCTGATGCGTGAAAACTCACGCCAGGCTTCAGCGCCGGCATGCCTTTTGCGGTTTTTCAAGCAGTTGGCGTCCAAACCAGCCGGCATCGGGGATCTTGGAGCCTTATCTCGGAGTTGACAAACCCTTAAGAATGGGCTTGAATAGGTTAGTCAACTCAATAGAACTGTAGCCCTAAATCTTGTTCAGCCGTGAAGACCCCGGTGTTCATACTGCGGTTGGCTTTGGCGGGATTGCTTTTCGCCGCTTTCACCCCCAGAACGACCGCCGTGGTCTTCACCTCCAGCACCGTCATCGGGTCGCTCGACACCAACTACGACGGCGCGAACGTCGTCATCAGCAACTGCACCGTGACCGTGGACGGGGCACACACTTTTGCCAGCCTGCGGGTCGCGCCGGGCGGCACGCTGACGCACCTGTTTTGGGCCAACGGTTTGAGCACCGGGCTTGAATTCGCTTACAACGAGCCGCAAGTGCTGACCAGCACCAATCCGATGACCCTGTTGCACACGAATGCCTACGGCCCGGTGACGGTGAAGGATGCCAGTCAAACCATCACCTATTCCAACGGCGTGGATTATATGGAAACCGATTTGCCGAACGGCACGGTACAAATTGCGCGGACCGAAACTTCTTCCATCCCCGACGGCGCGACCGTGTTGGTGAGCTACAGTTGGAACTACATCACGCCCGCCGGATTGAACCTGACCGTGACCGGCGACGTTGTGGTTGCCAGCGGCGGCAGCATCAATGCCAATGGCATCGGTTACGGTGGCGCTCCCAGCCGGTACCTGGGAATCGGTCCGGGCAGCGGCTCCAGTTCCGGCGGCACTTTTTTTGATGGCTCCGGCGGCGGACACGGCGGGAACGGCGGCATGAGTTCCAGCAACGCGGTCGGCGGCGCGTGCTACGACTCGCTGTATCAACCCATCCTGTTGGGCAGTGGCGGCGGCGCGAGCTACGCCGGCCCCGGCGCCAACGGCGGCGGCGCCATCCACATTGCCGCCACGGGGAACGTGGACATTGACGGCGTGGTCTCCGCCAACGGCGCGGACGCGAGTTACGACCGGGCGGGCGGCGGCGCGGGCGGCAGCGTTTGGATTATCGCCGCGAGCGTGAGCGGGGCCGGCAGCATTTCGGCTGACGGCGGCGCCGGCGCGCCGATGTACGGCGGCGGCGGTGGCGGCGGACGCATTGCCATCCAATGCGGCACGAATACTATTTCCGGCACGATGACCGCTTACGGCGGCAGCGGTTTTCAAACCGGCGGCGCGGGAACCATTTTCACCCAAATCACCGGCCAAAACGGTTTGTTGGTGGTGGACAATGGCGGACGCGCCGGAACCAATTCCACCGTAACGCTACCGACGCTGGCGGACGTCATCATCCGCGGCAACGCCGGCGTCGCCGCCGGCAGCCCGTTTAATTCCAGCAACCTGACCGTGAGTGCCCGCAGTGTTTTGACGGCTCCGACGCAGGGCGCCCTGACACTCTCGGTGGCCGGCAATATGACGATTCAAGCGGGCGGCGTGCTGACGCTGGACGGTCTTGGTTATGGCGGCGGCAGCGGCTCCGGCGCCGGTCAGATTTATTTCACCGGCAATTATTATTTTGGCGGCGGCGGCGGACACGGGGGTTACGGCGCCGCCGCGTCGGTCGCCAACGCCACCGGTGGTTCCGCTTATGATTCGCAGGCGACGCCAACGTTGCCCGGCAGCGGCGGTGGGAATAACAGTACTTTTGCTCCAGTCTCGATTGGCGGCGCAGGCGGCGGCGCGATGCAACTCACCGTGGCCGGCAATTTGCAGGTGGATGGAAACATCACCGCCAATGGCCTCAACGGCTCCGGGATTGCCGGCGGCGGCGGTTCCGGCGGCGGCCTTGAAATTTATGCCGCGGTGCTCGCCGGTTCCGGCTCGGTCACGGCCAACGGCGGCAACGGCGCCGGTTCGTTCGGCGGCGGCGGCGGCGGCGGGCGCATCGCGATTGTTGCCGGAACAAACCTGTTCACCGGCAAACTCGCCGCGACGGGCGGTGGCGGTGCGAATCGGGGCGGGGCGGGAACTTTATATCTGCAAGCGGGTGGCGCCGCGCCGGAATTGCTGCTGGACAACGCCGGCCAGGCAGGCGCCATCACGCCGCTGCAAGCCGCCCAGGGAGCAAATTTAATTGTCCAGAACAGCGCGGTTGGCCTGGCCAATTCAGGCCTGTCATTCGGCAGCCTGTTGGTGGGTTCAAACGCCTGGCTGATGGCCAGTAATGCCAACTTGTCACAGACTCTCGATCTTACGGTTTCGGGCAACGCCACCATTCAGTCCGGCAGCGGCCTTATCGCCGACGGCGGCGGTTACGCGGCCAACAACGGTCCGGGCCACGGCAGCTACTATCCATCCCAGCCGAATTATCCGGGCGGCGGCGGCGGCCACGGCGGTTACGGCGCCGCCTGGTCGGGCACCAATATCGGCGGCGGCACCACTTACGACACGATTGCCGCGCCCACCACTGCTGGCAGCGGCGGCGGCGGATATTCGCCTTACTCCATCGGCGGCAGTGGCGGCGGGGCGATGGTAATAATTGTTTCCGGCGCGTTACAGGTGGACGGCGTTCTTTCCGCCAACGGCGGCAACGGCAGTGGCAACGGCGGCGGCGGCTCCGGCGGCAGCCTGAATTTGACCGTCGGCAGCCTGCTCGGCTCCGGCGTCATTGCCGCCAACGGCGGCAACGGCGTGGACGGCGTCGGCGGCGGGGGCGGCGGCGGCATGATTGCCGCGAGTTTCAGCCAGACGAATTCATTTACTGGAACGATTTCGGCCTGTGGCGGCAGCGGCGCAAATTACGGCGGCGCGGGCACGATTTATATCCGGACCAATTCTCTGAACCAGCCGTTGCTCATCGTGGACAACGCCGGGCATCGCGGAACGAACACGCCCATTTTATCCACTTATCCCCCCATCAGCCTGATTATCCGCAATGGCGCCGCTGCCTCCGTGTCACAACAAACTGTTGCGAATCTCCTCATCACTTCCAACGCCTGGTTGGTGCCTGGAAACAACATCTCCGGCACCGTCAACTTGACGGTCAACGGCAACGCCACGATTCAAGCGGGTGGCGGCATTGTCACCGATGCCACGGGCAACCCGCAAAACAGCGGTCCCGGACCCGGTCATGGCTATGGCAATTCGCCGTGGTATCCGTGCAGCGGCGCGGGCCACGGCGGTTACGGGGCGTTCGGGTTTACAAATCAAAATCAAACTCCCGGCGGAATCACTTATGACTCCACTGCCTCGCCCAACAACGCCGGCAGTGGCGGCGGCGGCTATGGCCCATACTCCAGCGGCGGCGGAGGCGGCGGTTATGTCCGCTTGCAGGTCACCGGTGTGTTGCAATTGGATGGCGTTATTTCCGCCAACGGCGGCAACGGCACCGGCTCCGGCGGCGGCGGCGGTTCGGGCGGGAGCATTTACCTTTCCATTGGCAGGACCGGCGCGTTTAGCGGCGCCGGCAGCATCACGGCCAATGGCGGCAACGGCGCGAACGCCATCGGCGGCGGCGGCGGCGGCGGACGCCTCGCCATTTATACGCTCAACAATCCCGGTTATCCGCCGCTGACCAACTCGTTTACCGGCGTCCTTTCGGCGTACGGCGGCGGCGGCTGGCAATTTGGCGGCGCGGGCACGATTTACTTCCAGACCAACGGGGTCGGCTACCCGCTGCTGCTGCTGGACAACGCCAACCACGCCGGCACCAACACCAGTTTCGATTTTCTCAGCCTGAATGCCACGATTCAGAATGGAGCCGTTGGCCTGCTGCCGGTTTCCGGCGGGTGGGCGCCGATCAATCTCCTCGTCCGCACTAACGGCGTCCTGACGGCGCCGGCCTCCGGCAGCATGCGCACCGTCAGCGCCAATACCGTTACCATCGAAGCCGGCGGCGCGATTTCGCTGGACGGCTCTGGCTACTCGCAATCTGGTCCGGGCAACGGCCTTCCCGGATCCAACTCGCGTGGCGGTGGTGGTCACGGCGGCTACGGCGGTGGCAATCCGACGGGTGGCGGCGCGACTTATGATTCCATCCAGTCCCCGGCGATGGCCGGAAGCAGTGGTGCCAGCTATAATTCCGGCCCGCCTTACAGCTACGGAGGCACCGGTGGCGGCGCGCTGTCGTTAAGCGTTTTTGGCACTCTCACGGTGAATGGACGGCTTTCAGCCAACGGCCTGAGCGGCGGTTACAATTCCGGCGGCGGGTCGGGCGGCAGTTTGAATCTTTCTGCCTTCAACCTCGCTGGCAGCGGCGTCATTTCCACCGCCGGCGGTGCGGCCAGTGGCGCGGCGGGCGGCGGTGGCGGCGGACGCATCACCTTGGTCTGCACAAACGATAATTTCACCGGCCAATTTTCTGCGATCGGCGGTAATGCAACTTACCCCGGCGGCGCAGGCACCATTTACACCAGCGCCTCCGGCGCGCAAGCGTTGCTTGTGGACAACGGCGGCCTGGCCGGCACCAATACGCCGTTGTCCAGCGCGTATTCCCTGCCGGCAACGCCGTTTAATTTGGACATTTCCGGTGGGGCCGTGGCCGTTCCGTTCACGCCATTGCCGTTGTTGAGCAATTTGAACCTGGCCACCGGCAGCACACTGACGGTGCCCGTTGCGCAATCCAATCTCTTCCTTGCCGTCCTGAACAACGCGAACCTGGCCGGCACCTTGAACGTGGACCATCTCGGTTACGCGCAGGGCAACGGTCCCGGCGCCGGCAGCGCCATTTCCAGCAAAGGCTCCGGCGGCGGCTATGGTGGCGCGGGCGGCGCGTCGTCTTCCGCTGCGGCCGGCGGCGCGAGCTACGGCTCGGCCACGGAGCCGGTGGATTTCGGCAGCGGCGGCGGCGACGGCGCGGCCACGGCCAACGGCGGCTCCGATGGCGGCGGCGCGCTGCACTTGGCCGTGGCCGGCGCGTTGAGCGTGAACGGCAACGTCAGCGCAAACGGAGACGCCGGCTTGCAGGACGATTCGGGCGGCGGCGCGGGCGGCAGCGTGTGGATCAGCGCCGGTTCGCTTTCGGGCGCGGGAAATATTTCGGCGCTGGGTGGCGCCGGCGCGGCGCTGGGCGGGGGCGGGGGCGGCGGTGGACGCATCGCGATTTACACGCCCACGAACAATTTTGCCGGCACGACGAGCGCTCGGGGCGGCGGCGGCTGGTCGTCCGGCCAGGGGGGAACGATTCTCCTTTCGGGAGCCTTTTCCAACTTCCAGATTGAGTCGCAATCGCCGACCGGCCTGGTGATGAACGTGGTGAGTTGGGTGGATTTGGGTTTCAACGACGCGGTGGACCCGGCATCCGTCTCGGCGTCGAACTTCGCGCTGGTCACGCCGGCGGGCGTTTTGGCCGCGTCGAATTTGACCGCGGCGGCCACCGGCCCGGCTACGGTGCGGGTGAGTTTCCCGGCTCAAAATTTACTGGGCAATTATACCATCCAGGCGGCAACGGCCATTACGAACATCTTCGGCTTGCCGCTGGCGTCGGCGTATGCCGGCACGTTCACGGTGTCGTTGCCGGCCATTTCCGGCGCGGTCACCGATACCAACGGCGCGCCGGTGGCCGGCGTGCTGCTGCAACCGTCCGGCGGGTTGACCGGCGTGACGACCGGTGCCAACGGCCAATACGCGCTGGGCGTGCCGCCGGGTTGGAGCGGCACGGTGACGCCGGGCCTGGGAAATTTCATGTTTGTGCCCGGTTCCATCGCCTGCACCAACGTCACCGCCCCGCTGACCAACCAGAATTATTTGATGGTGACGACGATTGCGCCGGGCCTGGTTCCCGGCGTGAGCGGGACCGACTTTAGGGTGAATTGGGCAGGCCTCCCCGGTGTGACCTATCAACTGCTCTGGTCTACCAACCTCGTGAACTGGCAGCCCCTGGGCAGCCCGCTGCCCGGCACCAACGGCCCGATGCAATTTGTCGTGCCGATCGGTTCGGACCCGGCGGACTTCTTCCGCGTCAGCGCGACGGAGTGACGATGCCGTTGAAGGGT
Organism: Candidatus Acidiferrales bacterium; assembly: GCA_035499615.1. Taxonomy (GTDB): domain Bacteria; phylum Verrucomicrobiota; class Verrucomicrobiia; order Limisphaerales; family UBA11358; genus UBA11358. The sequence goes on from DATJYM010000202.1 coordinate 26,611, forward strand.
TAAAGCGGAAAGGCTGCCGGCTCATGCAACTGCTTCGACGTTTCAACGCTGCAAAGGATTATCCGGTAGTGTCCTGATTTGGGCCCGGGGCGCAGGTTTGTGACCCGCTGCTGCTTGATGTGAAAAGCCGCACGTTGCGGCTTACCGGGCCGCGCTCATCAAATCAGGACACGACCGATTAACAAACTTGTTTTCGGCGCGTTTCCCGTTAGCTTTTTCCTGCCGTTCATGAACCCAGCGCTCATTATTGTGCCAACTTACAATGAACGGGAAAATCTCCCGCGCATCGTGCCACGGCTTTTGGCGCTGCCGGTGCAGGTGGATTTGCTGGTCGTGGACGGCAATTCCTCCGATGGCACGGGACAGATCGCGGACGAACTCGCGGCGAAACATCCCGAAGTCCAAGTCCTCCACGAAACCAAAAAAAGCGGCCTGGGCCGCGCCTACCTCGCCGGTTTCAAATGGGCGCTGGAACGCAGCTACGAATTCATTTTTGAAATGGACGGCGATGTTTCGCACGACCCCGACGATGTCCCGAAATTTTTGGAGGCAGCGAGCAGACAAAACGCCGACCTGGTGCTCGGTTCGCGTTATACCGGCGGTGTGCGGGTGCTGAATTGGCCGCTCAAACGCCTGCTGCTGAGCCGGTGCGCCGGGATCTACGTCTGGCTCGTTACGGGAATGCCCTTCACCGATCCCACCGGCGGCTACAAATGTTTCCGCCGCCGGGCGCTGGAGGCCATCCACCTCGAGGCCATAAAATCCGATGGTTACAGTTTTCAAATTGAGATGACGCACCGGCTCTGGCGCGCCGGTTTTAGTGTCATGGAAGTGCCGATCACCTTCACCGAACGCGTCGAAGGCAGTTCCAAACTGACGCACCACATCATCAACGAGGCATTCTGGATGGTCTGGCGGCTGTGGCTGCAAAACGGTTGCCGGCGCAAACCGCGTTCCAAAGCTGAACATTCGCCGCAGAAGTCCGTCAAAGTCTGAAGTGAAAGGAAATCCAATGAAGATGAGTCTGATGGTCCTGTTTGCCGTGGTCGGATTGGTTTCGCTGGCCGTTCCGGTTCTGGCGGCGCCCCGGCCCAAAGTTGGTGAAACGGCACCGCTGTTTACCGGTCAGGACCAGGATGGCAAAACGGTGGTGTTGGCTGATTTAATCGGCAAAAAAATCGTGCTGCTCTATTTTTATCCGAAGGATTTCACCTCCGGTTGCACGAAGGAAGCCTGTGGGTTTCGGGACCGCATGGGCGACCTGCAAAAGGACAACGTTGAGGTGGTGGGCGTGAGTTTCGATTCCGCCAAAAGTCACCAGGAATTCATCGCAAAGTACAAGCTGAATTTTACCCTGCTGGCCGATCCCGACGGAAAGATTGTGGACCTTTACGGCGTGCGAATGGACCATATGGATATCGCCCATCGGGTCAGTTTCCTCATCGGGCTGGACGGCAAAATCGTGCATGTCACCGACGCCGGTAATCCCGCCGTTCACTTTGAACAGATGCAGGCAGCCATCGCCACCCTCAAAGCAAAGTAAGAACTTTGGTGAATTATCTTTGTCAACGGTGCTGCCCTTTTTAACCTGCTCTTGTGCCACTGCAAATCGGCGATCGTCTGGGTTTGGCCATCAATGACATCGCGTTCGGCGGCGAAGGGGTCGGGCGCGTGGATGATTTTGTCGTATTCGTGCCGTTCGTGCTCGTCGGTGAGACCGTGGAAGTCGAAATCATCGAGGTAAAAAAGCATTTTGCCCGGGCCAGGCTGGTTCACGTGGAAAAGCCCTCGGCGGAGCGGGTCGAGCCGGAGTGCCGTTACTTTGGCCGGTGCGGCGGCTGCCAATACCAACATGTTGCCTATGAGGCGCAACTGCGGCTCAAGCAAAAACAAATTGCGGATCTGTTTGAACGAATCGGAAAATTTCCGCCGGGCGTTATCGCCGAGGTCATTCCCTGTCCGCAACCCTTCGGCTATCGCAATCGCATCATGATTCGCAGCCAATGGAACAAGCCGCAGCAGAAATTGAACATCGGTTTCGTGCGCTGGGATTGCGGTTTGGTGGAGGACATCGAGGAATGCAAAATTGCCGAGCCGGCGCTGAACGAACAAATCCAGCACGTCAGAAGAAATCCCCCCCCAAAGGGTGGCATCAAGGTCGTGTTGCGCGCGCTGCTGGAAAACTGGGACGTGCCGCCGGATTCATTTTTTCAGAATAATTTTTTCCTGTTGTCCGGGCTCGTAAAAACCGTGCGCGAATTTCTTTCTGCCGGTGGCACACGCCACCTGCTGGATTTGTATTGCGGCGTCGGTTTTTTTGGCATCGAGCTGGCCGACACGGTCGAGTCCTTTGTCGGCGTGGAATACGACCAGCGGGCGATCCGGGCGGCGCAAAAAAATGCCGGTGCGCGGCAGATTGCCAACGGCCAATTCATTTCCGCAAAAGTGGAGGACGCCTTGACACGGTTGCTGAAACAATTCCCGGCCGGCAAAACCGCAGTTTTGCTGGATCCGCCGCGCAAAGGCTGCCTGCCCCATGTGTTGAAACTATTGCGCGAGGCCGCCCCGGCGCAGGTCGTTTATGTCTCGTGTCATCCGGCCACCATGGCCCGGGACTTGAACATTTTATGCGCGGACGGTGTCTTTGAACTGGTGCGCGTGCAGCCGTTGGACATGTTTCCCCAAACGCAACACGTCGAGTGTGTGGCCGAATTGCGCTGCGTGGAAAAGCTTGCCAAGCAGACCAACATGGATTCAACTGAACAAACCCGATGATTACGGACGTGCAAACGGATCCGCGGAGAGGTTTTGTTCCGCGTTTATTGCCGTGGTTGCTGGCAGCGGTGGCGCTGGTGGTTTATCTGATGACCCTCAATTATTGGGTTTCGCTTCTCAATCTGACCGCGGTGGCCCGAACGTCCGGTTGGATGTGGCAGCCGCAAATTTTAAACCCGGTTTCGTTTGTTGTCACTTTTCCCCTGCGCTGGCTGCCGACCGCGCAGATTCCGCTGGCGTTGAACATGTTTTCGGCAGTGTGTGCCGCCCTGGCGCTGGGGATGCTGGCACGGTCGGTCGCCTTGCTGCCGCATGACCGGACGGAGGCGCAACGCCGGCGCGAACAGAGTCCTTTTTCCATATTGACCATCCGCAACGCCTGGTTGCCACCGGCCTTCGCCGTCGCGGTGTGCGGACTGCAACTCACCTTCTGGGAATACGCGACGAATTATACGAGCGCGGCCTATTCCTCGGGTGAGATGTTCGACCTGCTGCTGTTTGCGTTCGTGATCTGGTCTTTGTTGGAATATCGCCTGGATGAACATGAAGGGCGGCTGTTTCTGGTGTCGTTTGTTTATGGCGCGGGCATGACCAACGATTGGGCGCTGGTCTGTTATTTGCCTGCCTTTCTGGCGGCCCTCATTTGGATTCGCGGGCTCAGCTTTTTCAATTTCCGGTTTCTCGGAAGGATGATGCTTTGTGGTCTGGCGGGAACGTTGTTCTATCTGCTGTTGCCGCTGGCGGTGGCGGTTTCAGGCAAGGTTCCGATAACCTTCTGGCAAACCTTGCATGTGAATTTGTCGTCCCAATTCGCGGTCGTCGGGGATTTTTTTAACAACGGGGAACTGCGAAAAACGCTGGTTTTACTGTCCTTAAGTTCATTGGGCCCGGTCTTGATGCTGTCCGTCCGCTGGCATTCCAGCTTCGGTGACACCAGCCAGATGGGGCGGGCCCTGGCCTCCCTCATGTTTCATTTTGTGCATGCCGTCTTTCTGCTCCTGTGCATTTGGGTTGCGTTTGACCCGCCGTTCAGTCCGCGGGTTAAAGGATGTGGCTTGACGCTGTATTATTTGAGCGCGCTCAGCGT
>DATJYM010000203.1:0-5357 GCA_035499615.1 Candidatus Acidiferrales bacterium
ATGGTTGTAAGTGCCGGCGCACCCAGCGGATTTCGCAGACCGCCCGTCACGAGCTGGTCGTTCTGCGAACCGGGAATCTGGCTGGCCGTGGTGTTGCCCGGGAATGTCCCCAGTGGATTTGCTGATGACACCGGCACATTCAACGACGGCGCGCTGCCGCCATTGGCCACGACATTTCCGTTTACGTAATTGCCCAGATACCAGTCAAATCCCAAAGCCTTCTGATTCGACTCCAAAATCTCAATCATACGAGCCTTGATGTGAATCTGTGGCGCCACATGGTTCAACACCTCAATGGCATTTTCAATGGTGTCCAAGTCGTCGGACGTCGCGCGCACAAACAATTCACCGAGTCGATCGTTGAAGAAAATACTCTTGCCCGGCAGGTTTAAATTGACACCGAGCGATGAGAAAAACACCCGTGCTTCATCGCTCACCGCCACCGTGGCGTTCGGCGTCGTCACATAATTCACGCCGCCTTCGCCGGCGCCGCCACCCCCCGAAGTGGTGCCAGCACCCAAGCCGGTCAGGCCGCCCGTGCCACCAAAACCAACCGCGCCACCAATCCCGCCGCCGCCGCCGCCGCCACCACCGCCACCGCCACCACCACCGCCACCGCCGCCACCCTGGCCACCCTGGCCGCCCTGGCCCTGTGAACGCAGCCCGCTCGAACCGGGTGCCACATTGATGACCGGAATTACGGCGCCGCCTTGGTTCTGGCCATTTCCGCCACCGCCGCCACCGCTGCTGCCACCGCTGCTGCCACCGCTGCCGCCGCTGCTCGAATTGTTGTTTGCACCGAAGCTGATTGCGCTCACACTCTGTAATCCCTGCTCAAACGTGTTCGGGTCCACCCGAAAACGGCGGGTGTATAAAATCGGCTGCTGCGCTCCCTTGGCTGCGAATACAATCGCATAATCCTCGATGCTGTATTTGATCGGATGATCCGCCACCTGAACAATGGCTTCCAGCACGTCGGCCAGACGCACATCGGTCAAGGCCGGATTAATCTTGATGGTAACCGTGTTCAAATCCAACGGTTCAGCGCCACCCGCCGCGGCACCCGCACCTGCGTTCACCGGCAAACCTGTGGCTGGATCTATCTGGGCCACTGGCGGTGCGGCAAAGCCGCCCGGACCACCGCCCACGCCGCCAGCCGCCGCTGCGGCAGCCTGGCCGGCACCCGTAACGTCCCCGTTGGGATTGATGAGAAAGTTGATGCCCTTTTTCTCCGGGTCCCGCAATTGCGACTGTTCCTTTAAAGTGCGGATCACCTCGCTCAATGGCAATCCGTCAAACATCACCTGGTCCATTCGAATGCGATCCAGCTTGCTTATGATGATCTGCCGTCCCGAACCGGTATAAATCAGGTTCGTGTTTGCGTAGGCATTGGGCCAGGGCAAACTCGTGTTCGGCTTTGGCTTTTCCCATGCCTTGGCGACTTCCACCATCCGGTCAGCGCTCATCACCGTGTGCGCCTTTTCCTCCCGGGCATATTCCCCCTGCTTGACCAGATTCATGTAATAAAACGCCCCCGCATTATTTGGGTCCAGCTTGAGCGCCTGATTGAATTTCGCTTCGGCCTCCTCCAGCTTGCCCATTTCATAAAGCAGCTTGCCGTCCTGAACCAGCGTGGCCGCGTCCACTTTGCTGTTCACCAGCGCCGGGACTTTCTCCAACGTGGCCGCATCCGGCACCCGCCCGCGCGAGGCGGCAATCATCTGGTCGTTTTGTTTTTTGAACGCCAGCGCGGCCGGATCCTGCGGAGCCACCTTGAGCACCCGGTTGACTTCCGTCTGCGCCGCCATCAAATCACCGTTCGCCTGGTCCTGGCGTGCGAGCTGCAGCCGGACGGATACCAGGCCTGAAATGGTTTGCGCGGTTTCCGTGTCAATGCCCGACCCAATTTCTGTCACGAGCTTGTACGCGTCCTCATAATCTTTGGCGGCGCCGAGCAGGTCGCCGCGGGCGGCAGTGGCGCTGGCCACGGCAAGCTTTTGACGCAGGAGAATGGTGTTGGCCTGACGGATCACACCTTCATTGACGGCAAGGGTGGCCGGGTTCTCGTTACTGCCGGCGGCGGCCGGCGGCGCAGTCGTGGTGGCGTCCGGCGCGGGGGACGACTGGGCATTGAGCCAGCCGGCGGTGGCCAGCAACAGAATAAAGCTCGGAAAGGCTGCTTTGGTCATGGTGATTTTCGGGTTAAACATGAGGCAATGGCTGATCACAAAATTTCGCATCAGGGCGCGTATGGCAACGTTGTTTTTTTCTGGTTTGACTGCGCGGACAATATCACGTCATTTGCGTCCACGGCAACGACAATGTAATCTTCACCGCCAAAAGAAAGGCGTGACCCCACCCGCTGGCCGGTAAAAACTTTTGGCACTCTGTCCAGGTCATACTTCAAGTCCGCCACATAGCCTTCCACGCGTTGAAACGGTTTGTCTTTGGATACTGTCACCGTATCACCGCCATCGGTCAATTTCAAAACCAAAGCATCAGGATCGGCCGGATCACCCTTGACGTCGGTCAGGATGAAAAAGCCTTTTTTCTCACCCGGCGAAATGAAGTGCTGTTGTTTGCGGCGCATCGCGGGCTTGTCCGCCGCCTGGCGCTCGACGCCAAGCACATAACGCGGTGCCAGGCCGTTCGTCTCCACCGAGTCGAAGCTGATGATCAAATAAAGCGGTGCAATTTTTGTGACAACCGCCGCGCGCGCGCCCGTTTCGTTGCCGCTCCGGAGCGGGAACAGCGTGCCATCGGACCGCTTCTGCCACTCAAGCGGGTTGAACAGCCGGTTGGTGTTCGAGAGATCCAAAACCGACGGTGCCTTCACGCGTTGCGCTGCAGCCTCCTGACGGGAGAGGTCCACCGGCGGAAGCGGCTTGGCCGGCGGATTTCGGTACTCCTCCTTGGTCTTTTCCAAGGCGTCACGCTCCTGCTGGATCAGAATGGGCAGAAAGGCGAGAAACCCGACGACGCCCAGAAGAACGGCGCTCAAAATGACCTTCTCGTAATGTTTTTTGACAAAATCCATGGCTTACTTCTTCGGCAACGGTTTCACAATGATCACTTCCAGGGTAATCCGCAAAATTTGCTCGTTTAAAACCGTCGCCAATGCACCCCGGGGAACCGTGCCCAATGCCGGTGGCGGCGGTGGAATACCCGGCCCGCCTTGCGGATAGCCCGGTGGAGTAACGTATGGATTCGGGTAAGGATTGGGATAGGAGTTATACGGAGACGGCCCGCCCGACATCTGCGTGGTGGCGCCTGCGGGCGCAACGTTGATCGCCTTCACAATCATGCAGTTCGGCGAAGCGCCAAATCCTGACAGCACCGAGGCCAGTTCCGGGCTGAATGAGCGAAACGTGATTACATAAGGCGTCATGACGGCCAGATTGTTCGTGATGGAAGCCTCCGCAGTATAATCCGCCTGCTGTCCCGCTGCGTTGTCGTCGTCTGAAACGCGAACGCGTTGGATGCTGTCGAGCGCGTTGATGCGGGCGGCAAACAGAATTTCCGCAATCTTTTTCACTTCGCCCAACTGCACTGCCAGCGGGGCGAGACTCCCGGGCGTAAACTTGACGCTGGACCGCTGGGCTTCGAACGAGAAGCTGTATTTCGGCGGCAGTTGCACGCTGGCGCTTTCAGCGGCGTGCTGCAACTGGTCGATGGTCCGGCGCAAGTCCGACGCAAACGCCTCGCTGGTGACCTCCGGCGCGTCGGGTATCGGTGAAATCGGCTGGAAAAAATCGGCCGCCTTGGCGATCCACGCGCGCACCTCCGCCTCCTGATCCTTCGCCGCCTTGATGTTGTCCACCTCTTTGTTGCCAGGCGACGGCTTCTTGTCACTGAGTTCCTTCAGCTTGCCATAAATCTCATTTAACCGGTCAAAGGCCGTCGAGTTATGGTCCCAGCTTCGCCAGTCGCAGAAGCCCGCACCCAGGAGGAGCAGCAGTGCAACGACCCCGCCGATGGCAAACATTAAATTGCGTTTGATCCAGCCCATGAAAAAAATCAAATTTGACGCATGAAAACCAGTCCCGACGGCGCGGTTCCGGCTACGTTGAATTTTGCCCCTTGAAATTGATTCATAATTCCAGCGGTTTGACCAGCCCCACGGTCAGACCAAAGGTGAACGTGCCGTTGGCGTCGTCCGTGGTCATCTGGCCGGTCAATTGCGTGATTTTCGGGTCAAAATAATTCGTGGCACTCTTGAACTCACGTTCCACTTCAAATGCAATTTCGCTCTGGGCTGAAGGATCGACGGCGGTCAGGTTCACCGCGCGACAGATGAGGGTGATGGCGTTCGTGTTGCCAGAAGCATCGGAACCGGGGGGGGGCTGGTCCGGCGTTAGTTGCGGCGGCGGGCCACCGCCTGGCGGAGACGCATACGGGCTGCCGGCAGATTGGCGCACATAGATTGGTCCCGCTGCCGGGGACTGTTCACCTGACGCCTGCATTGCAATCTGCCCGCCGAGGCCGGGCGCGGTGGTTATGGATTCGATCCAGACGCCGGCTTCGACGCCAGGCCGTTGCGCGGAGAGTTTTTTCCTGATGCCATCCTCCGAGCGGATCAGGGCCGCACGCATTTCCTGCAGGACATCCTTCCAATAATACCGGTCTTCGATCCACACGGTGATCTGGTCGGCCTCCTTTTGCGACGACTGCAGCTTGCCGTAAACTTTCGTGAAGGAATCGGACTTGGCCTGAATTTGGGTCAGCGTCGGCTCCAATTCCGCGATGTCCGCCTCCTTGGATTGCGCCAGCTTCTCGAACAAAAATCCCACCGCAAACGCCACGAGCACGACGCAAAACACAGTGGCGATGAAATACGGCTTGCGCTGGTTGAACGCCTGCCATCGCAGCGTGCTCTCGGGCATCAGGTTCAATTCCACCGGACAGTGCGCCAGGTTCCGCAAACCCAGTCCGACGACTTCACCCAGCGAATGCGCCACGCGCGCAAGTTCCTCCAGTTGCACCGCCGGGTCAATCTGCACGTTGCGCAGCGGGTTGAAATACTCAACCGGCATGTTCAGTTTCTCCGCAAAAAATTGCGCGGTGTAGGGCATGATGCTGGCGCCGCCGGAGAGGAACAGCCGTTGCGGCGCCGCGCCGGCCTGCTGGCCCCGGTAAAATTGAATGGTCTGGTTGACCTGGATGTGCAGCTTGGTCATGAACTGCCGCGCAATCTTGGAGATGGCGGCCTGATGCGGATTCTCGGGCTCCTCGTACGCACCACCCAAACTCACAAAACCCTCGGCAATCTTGGTTCGTTCGGCATCGTCGAATTTCAGCTTGGAATCGTTGGCAAAATCCTGGGTGATGGTGTTCGCACCGAGGTTGATGCTTCTGGA
>DATJYM010000204.1:0-3262 GCA_035499615.1 Candidatus Acidiferrales bacterium
CCGCGTAGGTGGGATAATAATGCACCGCCCAGGCCTGCTGCGACTTCAACTCGGCATCGCGGGCCGCCGGATATTCCATGCCGTGTTCCTTGGCGTTGGCGGAAAAAACTTCCTGCCCGCGTTTGCTGGTGCAGACACCGATGATGACCAATCCCTGATCCTTGTATTTTTTGAGCATCTCGTTGTTGTGGGGAATGGCTCTCATGCAGGGGCCGCACCAGGTGGCATAAAAATCCACGACGACAACCTTGCCTTTGATGGCGGAGGCTGTGATGCCGCCATTGATCCAATCACTGACATGCAAGGCCGGCATGGGCTTGCCTTCGAGGGCGGCATGGTCGGCGCGGACTTCCGGCTGGTCGTCCCAGGTCCAGCTGTCGGGGAATTCGCCGGCGTAAGCGGCCAGCAGACCAAGAACCAGCGGACAAAGGGCCGTGAGAAATATTTTATTCGTGTTCATGATGGACGGGTTACCACAACGGACTTTGTCTGGCAACAGGATTTGTGTTGTCTCGCGTTGTCCCGGATCTGATGGCCGTCAATGATGCAGTGAATCTTTGGGCGCAAGCGGCAATTTCATCGGGTTTTTAAATAACTTCCCCTTGCACTTCCAAAATGCAAAACCCGACGGCGAGCGTACATTGAACAGCGCCAAGAACGCCTTCGAAAGGGGTTGTGGTTCGGCTTTCTTCAACCTGTTTCAGTCATAGTCATTCGCCGGGACACTTTTGGGAACATCTTTGAAATCAGGCAGGGTAATCGTGCGGTAAAAGTTGCGACCCGATGGGCTGGCGTTGGTTTCCACGAAAGTGAACGGTGGCAGGTTGGTCAGCACCGACACCCAGTGTACCAGGTCAACGGAGGATTGAACGGCGACCCACGTGCCGGATCCGGCTGGAATGCTGAAATAAAACCGCCCGCTCGAAAGCGAGGCGCCACCCAGCACGATGGGCGCGGTTCCGTCGGTCGCCGAAACTTCATATTGAACTTCGTTCGATGGCGGGCTTTCCGCGCCGGCGTTGTTGTAGGCAGTTACACAGAAATAGTAGGTGTTGCCGGGAGTCAGGCTTCCAATGGTCGCAGTGGGAGTCTTGCCAACGGTGAGTTTGCTTGAATAAATTCCACTTACAACCCCGGAATAAACATTATAACCCGCGACATCCGGGCTGGGACTGGGATTCCAGGTCAAGGTGACTCCGCTGGCAGGCAAGGCCATCATGAGCAGGAAGTTGGAAAGACGTTCAAGACCATTCGCAAACCGTTTCCAAAAGATTTGCATGAGTATTTTGGCGTCCGTTCGGCCAGCGTTGGTGAACGGTTTTCGGGGGTACAACCAGATGTTCATCAAGGAGATTGAGTAGTTAGAGGAATAACGAGCCGGGCGCCGGCAACCAAGGTTGTTGACCCAATGGCATCGTCGCATTCAGTCGATGGGCACGGGTTTTGACAGACGGCGTTTTCGCGAAAACGGAAATCGTTTCGGCCGGATTCGCGGTTTTCTTGCTCATGAAAACGAACCTTAGCCGAAATCATGCCAGCAAGAAAAAACGGCCCGCGTTTTTCCGGAAGGAAACTGTCCGTGGAGAAAAATTGCGGCGAAATTTTTTTGTGAGTAAGGGCGGGGCGGAAGCCGGTGCTGACGGTATGACCGCTCTGGCTGAACCACTTGCTTCAAAATAATTCCGTCAAGCTGCCGCCAGCTTTCTCCGGTTAAGTCCGGTAAATGAAAAGACCGGAGCGGACAAATTTTTTTTGATTATTATTTTTCGCGGGCGTCAACGCGGGCGACGGAACGGCTGCCCAGGCAAGAATTTTTCCAGCCCAGGCAAGTCTTTGACCGCCGTGATTCTTGGGAGGGAATTATTTCGGGAATTTTTCAAGGTTGAGTGTATATTTTGGCCCACGGTAAAGCCGGCTCCCCGGAACGGTCACAATGAATTTGGTCATGTTGTTCAGATTCCTCGCTTTTTTTGCAACGATCACGTTGCTCGTGGCGCTTATTGCCTGGACGGCGCACACTTCCTGGCGGCAGACGGGCGAATTGCAAACGCAGCTTTCCGCCAAGCAATGGAGGAGTTTTCAGATTGCCGACCATCTGCAGCAGACCATTTTAAGCCTGAATAACATGGTGCTGCGTTATGCAGCATATCGGAATGACGAGGATTGGAGCAACTTTGTGGCTGACAGCCAGGAATTGGGCGAGTGGCTGAACACCCAGCAGCCCATCTCGTCCTTGGAAAAGGAACGGCCATTTCTCGACCGGATCAATGCCGCGTACAAGGATTATCTTGAGGCCGCCGGGGCGCTGAACAAGAAGATATACGCCACCAAGCAGTCCATTACGCGCGTCGTGGAATTTACCGATCTGGAAACGCAGTCCAAGCGCATTCTCAACCTGGGGATCCAGCTTTCGGAGGCCCACCAGCAGTCGATTGACCTGCTTCAGGTCCAGAACATCCGTTCGCTCAATGTGCTGCGATATGAATTGCTCGGCTCGCTGGGGTTGTTGCTGATTTTGGGCTGCTGGCTGGCCTTTGTCGTTTATCGCGAAATGATCGCGCCCCTGCAGGTGCAGCTGGTGGAAAGCCGGCAGGTGATGGAGCGCCAGGAAAAACTCGCCTCGCTGGGCATGCTGGCCGCCGGTGTCGCCCACGAGATCCGCAACCCGCTCACGGCCATCAAGGCATGGCTTTTCCTCCAGCAAAAGCATTTGCCGGCCGGCACGCCGGAACGCGCGGAGTCCGAGTTGATCGGCGGCGAAATCAACCGTCTGGAAAGCATCGTCAAGGATTTCCTGGCATTCGCGCGGCCCTCCGACCCGCAACTGGCCGTTGTTCCGGTCGAGGAATCCCTGCGTGGCGTGCAGGTGCTCCTGGCGCCGGAACTCGACAAATCAGGCATCAAACTGGTCCTGGGTGAGGTCGCGCCGGCAAAAATCCGGGTGGACCCGCAACAGCTCAGGCAGGTTTTGATCAACCTCATCCACAACGCCGCCGACAGCATCGGCGCCCATGGCACCGTGACCTTGCGTGCGCGCTGCGACGACAAATGGCTGGGCGAATGGCTCAAGCATGTGGTAGTGCTGGAGGTGGCCGACACCGGCAAGGGCATTCCGCCGGAGGTCGAGAAGCGATTGTTCGATCCGTTTTTTACCACGAAAGATTTTGGCACCGGGCTTGGTCTGCCGATCGCCGAGCGCATTGTTGAAAAACATCACGGTGTGCTCCAATATCAAACCCAGGTGGGAGTTGGCACCACCTTT
>DATJYM010000205.1:0-17613 GCA_035499615.1 Candidatus Acidiferrales bacterium
CCGACGACTTTGCTGGCGCAGGTCGACAGTTCCGTCGGTGGGAAGGTGGGCGTTAACCTGAAGGCGGGGAAAAATCTGGTGGGCGCATTCCACCAGCCGCGGCTGGTTTTGTGTGAGCTCGACACTCTTCAGACGCTGCAGGAACGCGAGTATCGGGCGGGGCTGGCCGAAATCATCAAATACGGCATCATCTACGATGCCCGGCTTTTTGCACAGCTCGAACGCGCGCTTCCCCGGTTGCTGCAACGCGATCACAAGACCCTCGCCGCTGTGGTGGCCCGCTGTTGTGAAATCAAGTCGGAAGTGGTCGGTCAGGACGAAACCGAAGGCGGAGTACGTGCGATTTTGAATTTTGGCCACACGATCGGGCACGCCATTGAAGCCATCTACGGTTATGGCAAATTTTTACATGGCGAAGCCATTTCCATCGGCCAGGTGACGGCGGTGAAGGTTTCCCGCCGCGTGCCCGGCCTGTCCCGGCGCGACGCCGATCGCATCATCAATTTATTCAAACGCGCGGGTTTACCGACCCAAATCAGGTTGAATTCCGTGCAGCGCCGGAAACTCTTTGGCGCCATGCGTCTCGACAAAAAGGTGCGCGGCGGCGAAGTCCGGTTCGTGCTCGCCCAGAAAATCGGTAAGGCGCTGTGGGGCCGGCGGATCCCCGACGTGTATATCCGGGAAGCTCTGGATTCCTGATTTGCAAAGTCGGTGCGGTGAGGTAGCTTCTTCTTTCATGGTTCTGGTCATAGACAACTACGATTCGTTCACCTACAACCTCGTGCAATATCTCGGCGAGCTGAATGTCGAGATGCAGGTGCGACGGAACGACGGCATTACGCTCGATGCGATCCGCGAACTCAAGCCGGAACGCATTCTGGTGTCGCCCGGTCCGTGCTCGCCACGCGAGTCCGGTCTGTCGAATGAAGTCATCCGCCAATTCGGCGGCCGGCGGATTCCGGTCTTCGGCGTCTGCCTGGGCCACCAGTGCATCGGCCACACCTTTGGCGCGGAGGTTGTGGTCAATTACCGCATGATGCACGGCAAGACTTCGCCGATTAAGCACAATGGCCAGGATCTGTTCGAAGGCATGCCGAATCCCTTCCTGGCGACCCGATATCACTCGCTCGTTATCAAGCGCGACACGCTTCCGGCCTGTCTCGAAGTCACCGCCGAAAGTGATGAAGGCGAGATCATGGGAGTGCGGCACAAGGAACTGCCGATTTGGGGCGTGCAATTCCATCCCGAAAGTATTCTCACGGAGAGTGGCCGGCAAATTATGCGGAATTTTCTCAAGTTGAAGTAGCCACGCGGTTCGCTATACTCAATGGCTCATGCAAGTATTTTTGCTCAAATCCAAAATTCATCGCGCCCGCGTTACCGATGGCAATGTGGATTACGAGGGCAGCCTCACCATCGCCGCCGATTTGATGAAGGCCGCCGGATTGCGTCCGTACGAGCGCATCCTGTGCAGCAACATGAACAATGGCAACAGGTTTGAAACCTATGTCATTACCGGCCGACGCGGTTCCGGCGAAATCATCCTGAACGGCGCCGCCGCGCATCTTGGCAAAAAAGACGATTTATTGACAATCATGAGCTTCGCCGCCCTCGGCAAAAAGAAAGCGGAGAAGTGGAAGCCGCGGGTTGTCGTGCTTGGCAACGGCAACAAGATTGTGGGCAAACGGGGAATGTGACTTGAGATTTGCAGTATACGATCTACGCGGCACGTCTGATTGGCGGGTGCGCGCGTAGATCGTAAATCCTCGTAAATCCAATATCGCAAAGGTCAGAAGTTCTTCGCGACCTCGTTCCAGTTAATCACGTTCCACACCGCCTTCAAGTAATCTGCGCGCTTGTTCTGATATTTCAGGTAGTACGCGTGTTCCCAGACGTCCACCCCCAGGATGGGCTTGCCTTCGCAACCAGCCACCGCTTTGCCCATCAGCGGATTGTCCTGATTGGCGGTGGATACGATCTCCAGTTTGCCACCGTTGGAAACCAGCCACGCCCAGCCGCTGCCGAACCGGCCAATGCCCGCCGCTTCAAACTTTGCCTGAAAATCGGCAAACGACCCAAACGTCGAGTTGATGGCGTCGCCGAGCTTGCCGGAGGGCGCACCACCGGCCTTCGGCCCGAGAATTTTCCAGAAGAACGAATGATTCCAATGGCCGCCGCCGTTGTTGCGCACCGGACCGCGGATGTTGTCGGGCACGGAAGCGAGGTCTTTGATGAGTGCCTCGAGCGGTTTGGCTTCGAGTGCGGCGTTGCCGGCGATGGCCTTGTTGAGATTGTCCACGTAAGCCTTGTGATGGCGTCCGTGATGGATTTCCATCGTCATGGCGTCAATGTGCGGTTCCAAAGCTTCCTTGGGATAGGGCAGGGCAGGTAGTTCGTGTGCCATAATTTTTAATCCTTTCGTTTCGATTTGTTAATTCCTCAGCCGGAAAATGCGACACCTCCGGCTTAAAAGCAAGTCCGCACCAGGCCGCCGTCCACGCGCAACGCGGCGCCACTGGTGGCCGACGACAGCGGGCTGCAGACGTAAACCACCAGATTGGCAACCTCTTCCGTGCTGGCAAAGCGTTTGATGAGCGAGGTGGTCCTGGTGTTCATGAAAAAATCTTTCTCAAATTCGGCGACGGACTTGCCGCCGGTCAATTGTTTGACAAATTCCTCCACGCCTTCGGAACGCGTCGGACCGGGCAGGACGGCATTGACCGTCACGCCCGTGCCGGCGCAGGTTTCGGCGATGCCGCGGGAGACCGCCAATTGTGCGGTCTTGGTCATCCCGTAATGGACCATTTCGGCAGGAGGCTGGATGCCGCTCTCGCTGCTGATAAACACGATACGGCCCCAGTTTTTCTGTTTCATGTCCGGCAGATAAGCGCGGCTCAAGCGAACGCCGCTCAGCACGTTCACCTCGAAAAACCGTCGCCACTCCTCGTCAGGAATGTCTTCAAATGGTTTCGGCTCGAAGATGCCAAGATTGTTGACGAGAATGTCCACACGGGGAAATTGCTTAACCAATGTCGCGGTGCTGCCGGCATGGGATAAGTCACCGGCAAAGCCCTCCAGCTTTGCCGTGGGCACGGCGTGACGAATCTTCGCCAGCGCCTCATTTACCGATTTTTCGGTCCGTCCGTTGACGATGACTCTTGTACCTTCGCGCGCGAGACCGGTGGCGATGGCCAGGCCGATGCCTTTGGTGGAACCGGAGACCAGGGCCAGCTTATCGCCTAATTTGAAATCCATAGTGCCGACAAATTTGCACAGGTCTGTTCAGTGTCAACTTCCGGAAACGCCCGGTCCGCCGGCCGGGATTAATTTTGGATGTAAGGCGTTTCCCAGCGCAGATCTTTGTGCATCGTGCCTTTCGCCTTCACCGTGCGCATGATTTCCGATATCTGGTTCCAGTCCAGTTGAAATTTGGTACTGTCGGGCCAGCCGCTCTCATTTACATAGAATTCCAGCTGTACCTCCAATTTGTCGCCCTGGTTGACAAGGGATGCGAAGTTGTACAGTTCAACCGCCTTCCGGAAGTCTTTTCCGGCTGCCTTGGACCAGTACCAGAGCACTTCATCGGTAATGTCCAACGGCGGGTCGGGCGCACGCACCGCGAACACTCGTGGCTTGGTGCCCCGGGGATCAAACGAATCGGACGATACATACGCTTTGTCGCCCACAAAAATGGCTACGTCACCCCGGATGATCTCGTCACTTGTGAAAAGGGAAGGCCAGATCAAGAGCGTTTGGCCGTCGGCGGTATGGTAATTAAGTGAAACCCGCGGTTGCTCAGTACTGTCCGGGGCTCTGTTCGGGTGAGTGATCTCTTCGTATCCGGCAGCGAGAGGCCGAGTTTCAAGGTGGGTTTTACATCCAGCCAGATTCAGCACGAGCAGGGTGGATAAAATTTGAGCAACCAGTTTTTGAATGGTTTTCATGGACGTTGGATCAGTGTTCGGTCAAATTAACAAAAGTTTTCAGACTTTCTTTCGGGCGCGAACGACGAGAAACAACGGATTTTTGGCATGGCGATCGTATCCCTTTGGATCCCATCGTCGAAAATCCTCAGTCGATTGAGGTTCCAGCAACCGCTCGATGAAAAAGTCGGCAGACTCCAGAGCCTGACTTATCGCGGTGAGCGGGCGGCGATAGAATGTCATCCTGCCAATTTCCCACTCGTCCTGCAGCAATTCTACGGCGAAGTAATCTTCCCGGTTGAAAAACTTCCAATCCATGAAAGGGTGATGGGTGGAGAAGACCAATACCCTTTGCGGTTTCAGAATACGGTGAAATTCGCGGAATACTGGCAGCCAGTCCTTGAGATAATGCATGACCAATGGGCAAAGCACCGCATCAAACTCGCCGTTCAGGAGAAAATCCAAAGGTTCCGCCAAGTCCGCCTGCAGTACCTTCGCGCGCTTGCCGACACGCGATCGCGTGAGTGACACAATTTCTCCATTAAAATCAAAGGCCGTGACGATCGCCCCCTGGTTGATCAGATATTCGGCATACCACCCGGAGCCGCAGCCGGCATCCAGCACTTTGGCATTCGTTACTGGTGGCAACATGGAAACGACCGCCGGCCGTTCGTAGCCGGCGTTATACGGTTTGGTATCCACCGTTTCGGCGTACTTGCGGGCTTTGCCGTCGTAGCTTGCCCCGGTGTGTTTGGTTATGCGGTTCATCGTCCGGCCAGATGGCGATGGCTTCAGCCTTTCGTCAGCTCAACAAAATTCTTCAGCAATTGCAGGCCGATGCGCTGGCTCTTTTCCGGGTGAAATTGCGTCGCGAACACATTGTCGCGCCAGACGGATGACGCAAAGGCGTCGCCGTAGTTTGTGCGCGTGGCGATAATGCCGGGGTCCGCCGGTTGGGGATAAAAGCTGTGGACGAAATAAACGTAACTGCCATCGGGCACACCCCGGAACAATGGACAATCCGGCCTGGTGATTTCAAGCCGGTTCCAGCCGATTTGCGGGATTTTCAACCCGCGTTTTTCTGAAAAACGGATGACGCTGCCCTGGAATATGCCGAGGCCGGCGGCACAGGAATTGAACTCCTCGCTCCTTTCAAACAACGCCTGGTAGCCCACGCAGATGCCCAGGAAAGGTTTGCCGGAGTGGATGAACTTCCGTGCGGCTTCAAGCAATTCCTGCTTGCGCAGCGCGTTAATACAATCATCAAAAGCGCCAACGCCGGGCAGTACCATGGCCCGGGCATCGTCGATTTGCCCCGGGGACTGCACAATGCGCGCATCCGCGCCGACCTTAAGGAGCGCTTTATGGACGCTACGCAGGTTGCCGGAGCCGTAGTCAAGCAAGGCGATCACGTCACAAGGGTAAGTCCAGTGGCGTCCGCTGGCAACCCGGAGATAACCAGTACAATTTTGTTCGCACAAAGAGCATTATGTGGTTAGATATTTCATTCTGGAACAACTAGGACTTCTTATTGTAAAGCCCGGCTGGCGTTTGGCCTGTTGATGCCGATGCCGGAATTCGTCGCGCGAGATGAGCCAATGTCGATTTCATATTAAACAAAGCCAATTTTATGCAAGCGCCTGCCGAAACCAAATCATTCGCGTCACTTCAAACCCTGCCCGGTGATGACGTTCGCCAGATCATGTGGCAATTCGCCGACCGTTATGAATTGCAAATGCTCATCCAGTCCGCGCGCCACGTTGCACGCGGACCGGTCGCCCGGCTGGTGGCCGACGGTGGACGCAATTCGCACGAATGGACGGCCGGGAAGGCCGCGTTACTCCCGCATTTCGATGACAGCGGCATCAGTGGCGCATTTCTCGATCCGGAACAGGGTGGATTCATCTCCGGCCCCAAGAATCTGGCGCTGGCGTTGATCGCATTTGAGCTGGCGTGGGTGGATGCCGGGGCGGCGACCTGCAGCCTGGCCGGCAATCTCGGCCTGGCGCCCATTCATGAACGCGGTACCACCGAGCAACGTGCAAAATACATCGCTGCGGCTGCACCGCCGAAAGCAGGTGAACAGCGCAAACAGGTCCGCGCCGCCTTCGCCCTTACTGAACCCATCCCCTTCGTGGGCGTGGAAACCGGTATGCTGGCCGGCAAGGTGCGTGTGGCTGACTGGCAAGAGGGCGGTGAACCCCTGTTACAAGTGGAGAAACGGGGGCGGTTCATCACCAACATGGGCTTTGCCAATGTGGTCACCGCCGCGGTGGATTCGGATGACAAGCGCATCAAGGGCAGTTGCATGATTATTCTGGAGGAGGGCGATCCTGGTATTTGGGATCGCGGCACACCCACCCGGAAACTCGTTCATCAGCTTTCCTCGACCAACGACCCCGTTTTCAACTTGAAAGTGCCGGCCGGCCGAATCGTCGGCGGCTATACCGTCAAGGAGGGTGTCATCGTTCCGAACTACTCGCACAGTGAGATCATCGAGGCGGTTTTTCGTCGGACGCGGGTAACGGTCGGTTTGATGACCAGCGCCAAACTGCTCTCCGCGGTTGAGCCGGTGATTCTTTACCAGCGCCGGCGATTCCGCGGCGGAGAAGGCGCGCCGGGCACACCACGGTTTGAATTGGGCATCCAACAAAAGGAAGATGCGTTGCATCGGCTGGTGGACATCTGGGCCACCGGTGAGGCGAGCGCATCGCTCGGATTTGCCGCCGCCCGGCTTTTTGATGAACTGGATCCGCTGGAAAAGAAGAAAGACCAGTGGCTCGCGCAAAAAAGACTGACGGGCCGGGCCGCGTTCAAAGAGCTGCAGAAAAAACAGCAGGAAGCCCTGGAACTTTTGCGAATCACCTTGCAGCCGGTGGGCGAACGTGATCACAAGCGTGAGGAGGAACTGCAGGGTGATCCCCTCGTGCAGTTTTCCCTGCTCGATTCGCTGGCGAATGTTCTGTGTCCGGCGTGCAAACTTTGGAATACCGGCCACGGGGCAAACATGATGCGCGAAGCCGTCAGCCTCATGGGTGGTTATGGAATTACCGAAGATTGCCCTGGTTTCCTTGGGCAAAAATGGATGGATGCCCAGCTGGAAGCGACCTATGAAGGGCCGGAGGCGGTGCAACGACTGCAGCTTTCGCTCACCTTGACCAGCGAGTTGTTCCTCGCTCAATTTGAGAATTGGATTGCTGAAATGCGGCGCATCGCTTCCGACCGGTCCGGCAGCGGCGCCTGCACCCTGGCCACGGCCATGCAACTCTGGCTTTGGACGCTCAAACATCTTCAAACCTCGACCGATGCTGACGGCGCCAGGCTCTACCACAAATCCCGCCAGGGCGTCACGTTCCCGCTGGCCGATGCCCTTTGCTGGTTGCTCGCCGCGCGGCAGTTCATTTTGGACGTCGTCGAGCTGGAGACGAAGGGCGCTGGACATCCCGCCCTCGCGGAAAGCCTGGCTGGCACGGTTTCCTTCTTTACCGATCTTTGCCACCTTCAAACCGCGCGGGCGGCAGGCGAAGTTGGCCGCATTTGCGCCGAGATCGTCCATGGTTACAACCGCCATCCGGCCTGGGATGAAGCCAGTTGTCACGCCTGCTATTGTGCCCGTGAATTGGAAACGCTCGAAGGCATCATTCCCGGCATTGATGGTTCGGCCCGCGCATATTCGGACGTCTACGAAAGCGGCGACGCGCATCCCATCAAAGCCGGTCCGTGCGTGAGATTTGCCGGTTTGGAGGACTTTGTGCGTCTCCGGGCCAAACTGGATGGTTGTCTCACCGGCAGTCGCCTGGCCAAGGACCGCGCCGCCGAAGCGCTGACCCGGGTGATGACGCGCGAGGCACTGGATTATCCGGCGTAGGCTTCACGCAAAGGCGCAAAGAAAATCTAACTTGGCGACTTTGCGACTTTGCGGCTTGGCGCGAGAAATATGAGCCATCGTACTGAAAACGAAATTGCGCATGAAATTGTGGATGCGGCTTTTCATATTCACAAGGCACTTGGACCGGCTTTGTTGGAGACGATGTACGAAGTTGTTTTTGCCCATGAACTGGAAAAGCGAGGCCTTCAAGTCGTCCGGCAACAAACCGTTTCCATCATCTTCAACGGCCTCCATTTTGATGAAGGTTTTCGGGCTGATTTGATTGTCGGGGACAAGGTTATCGTTGAATTGAAATCCGTAGAGCAAATTATACCGGTTCACAAAAAACAATTGCTTACCTATCTCCGACTGGCCGACAGGCGCCTCGGTCTTTTAATCAACTTCAGTTCCGCTGTCATCAAAGATGGCATCAGCCGGATGGTGAACGGTCTTCAAGAATGAGATTTAATTTTGCGTCTTTGCGCCTTTGCGTGAGAAAAAAATGAACAAACAACCTCAGGCCGAACGCCAGCGCATGGAAGCAGATATCGTCTGTGTCGGGTTCGGTCCGGCGACGGCGGGGTTCCTGGCGACGTTGTCTACACAACTGCTCAACTCCGACGGCACGCCCGTCGTGGAAAGCGCCGTCACACCCGGGCTGCCGCCGCAGGTGCTTTGTTACGAGCGCGCCGACGACATCGGTTTTGGCGTTTCAGGCGTGGTCACGAAGGCACGTGCCTTGCGCGCCACGTTTCCCGACCTGGACCGGGCGCAGATCCCCATGGCGACACCAGTCGATGAGGAGAAAGTGCTTTATCTGCTCGATCCGCATGGTGCGAGCCGCCGTTCGACAACACTTTGCCTGGCAGACACTTTCCTTCGCGCTTTTCGTTGGATGCTGCCATTTGAACAGCATGCGTTGAAATTGCCGTGGACGCCCCCTTTTCTCCACAAGCACGGTGGTATGGTGCTCTCCCTCGGCCAGTTCATGCAATGGGTCGGCACGCAGGTGCAAAGCGCCGGCACGGTCCAAATCTGGCCGGGCACACCCGCTTCGCAAGTCCTCATTGAGAAGGACACAGTTGTTGGCATCCGATTGCTCGACCAAGGTGTGGATAAGGGGGGAAATCCTTCCGGAGGATTCACTCCTGGTATGGACATACACGCGGCTCTTACCGTTGTGGGGGATGGTCCGGTTGGGTCCATTGGTCAGCAACTCGACGCCCATTTTGATGTGCCGGCTCGGCATCAAAAACGTGACTGGGCGGTAGGGATGAAATTTGTCGTGGATTTGCCGGAAGGCAGTCCGCTCAAACCCGGCACAGTGTTGCACACGTTCGGTTATCCGGAACCGGAAATTTTCGGCTTTCTCTATGTTCATCCCGACCGCGTCGCGTCGCTCGGCATTTTTGTGCCGTCGTGGTTCGATAGTCCGGTGCGCACCGCTTACCGCTATCTCCAACACTGGATGCTGCATCCTTACCTCTGGCGTTACCTGCAAGGCGGCAAACTTCGATCGTGGGGTGCGAAGACCCTCAGTGAATCCGGGCGGCGCGGTGAACCGCATCTGGTCGGTAACGGTTTTGCGCGCATCGGCGAAGGGAGCGGCAGTACCAACGTCCTTACCGGGTCCGGCGTGGACGAAGCCTGGGCGACGGGCGCGCAGCTCGCGGAGGCCGTGTTCGAGTTGCTCCAGGCGAAAAAACCATTCAGCAAACAAAATCTGGAAGACACGTATGTCAGGCGGCGGCGGGCCAGCTGGGTGGAGCGGGAAGGGCGGGTGGCTGAAAAATCTCGCGACGGATTCCAGCGCGGCGTCGTGCGCGGCCTGATAGGCATGGCACTCGCGGGTATGACCAATGGACAACTCACGCTGGGCGGTGAGCCGGTTCAACCGTGGAAAAGAATTCCGTCCTTCGAGAATTATTATCGCGACCGGACCGCGCCGGGCGAAATTGTGCGGCTGCGTGACGAGTGTGAAACGAAGGGTGTCCCGCTGCACAGCGTGTTGATGGATAGAGTCGGCTGGCCGGCCATTCCGTTCGACGGCCAATTGCTGGTGTCACACCAGGACGCATTGCTCCTGGGCGGCAAGGTGCAGGCGCCGGGCGGCTACGCCGATCACGTCTTTTTCCTTCACCCGGAGCTCTGTCAGGAATGCGGCACCAAAATCTGCATCGAGCTGTGCAGCGGCCAGGCGATTACGCCCGGCGAAAATGGCGTGCCAAATTTTGACCGCGAGAAATGTGTCCACTGCGGCGCGTGCCTGTGGAACTGCTCGCAGGCAAACCCGGAAAATCCCGAATGCATGAACGTCGCCTTCCGCGCCGGCACCGGTGGACTTCACTCGGCAGAGAATTAATAGTTATGAGCATTGCCTTTCAAATCGTCGTCTGCGCCGGCATTGTGCCGGATCCCTTGCAGACATTGGAACCGGTCGCAACCGAAACCGGGCCCTCACTGAAAAATGAAATGCTGCTGCCCGCCGTCCTGGACCCCTGGGCGAGCCACGCCCTGTATGAAGCGGCGAATCTGGCGCGGAACCAGGCCGGCTCAAAGGTGTGGCTGGTAAGTCTTGGGCAGAAAGCGAAGCTGCAGCAGGTCTTGATGACCGTCGCGCAAAAGGTGCCATTTGAACTTGTGGCGCTTGACGGCCCGGCCAGCGGTTTTAGCGAGTCGGCGGAAGTGGCCGCCGTGTTGGCCGAAGCCATTCGAGCCATTCCCGGACTCGATAAATCGAAGTTGCTGGTCTTTGGCGGCTGGGAGTCGGCCTCGCGCGGCGCCGGCGCTACGATGCAGATGGTCGGTGAGCGACTCGGTATCGTGAACCAGTTTCAGGGTGTGGATGAATTGAAAGTGGCCGCCGACGGATCGCTGGAGATTCTGGAGCGCATTGAAGGCGGCAAATATCAGGTCTCAAAGTGCACGGGGGCGCCGGTCGTGCTCGGCTGGGCCACGGGCAATCTGCCGGAGCCGAAGAATAATCCGCAAATTGGCATGGTCAATATGCGGACGGTAATGCCCGCTCTGCAAAAGGCAAAGCCGGTGGAACTAGCCGGCGAAGGGTTGAGTTTTGCCAGTGTGACGCTGCCGAAACAACTGCGCGAAACGAAAATCGTGAAGGATAAATCACCGGACGACATCGCGAAGGAAATTGTCGAATGGATAAGAAAGTAGAAATTGCCGCAAAAAGGCGCAAAAGGCGCAGAAAATATGAAAGCGAAAGACGACATATTCAAACTCTGTGATCAGGTTCGTGAAACCGCTTTTGCCCTGCAGCGCTTCCTAAGGCATGGTCATTTGGAAAAAGTTCACGAAAACGGTCTGGCGCACCGTTTGCAGAAGGCCGGTTTGCGGGTAGAACAGCAACACGGACTGCAGGTTTTGGATGAGGACGGCACTGTTCTTGGCGACTACTTGGCTGATCTATTTGTCGAAGGCGAATTGATCGTCGAATTAAAGGCGTGCAAGGCACTTGCTGATGAACACGTTGCTCAACTCTTGGGTTACCTCCGAGGCTGTCGAATTGAATACGGTCTTTTGATCAACTTTGGCTCAAGCAAATTGGAGGTCAGAAAATATGTGCTATCAGAAGCTGTTTAATTTTGCGCCTTTTGCGCCTTATTGCGGCTAATCAATTTATGGAAACAATTCTTCTGTTAGCGCATGCCGAAACTGATGGCTCGCTGGCACAATCGGCCCGCGAGGCGCTGCATGTCGCGGCCACTCTGCATAAATCACTCACAGGTTCTAGTCTTGTCATAGGCTTGACTGGTGAAAATGTTCAGGCGGCGGCGGATTCCATCGCTGGCTGTCCAGCCACAAAGTACTTCGGTGTCATCGGCAAGGATTTCAGTCAGTCGCGCTATGCCACCGACGCGGCGGCCGCCGAAGCCATTTGCAAGGCCAGTATCGCAACCTTCGTCGTTGCTCCGGCCACTTCGCGGTGGAACCGCGTCGTTGCCGGAGTGGCGCAACGACTCGGCGGACGCGCTGATATGCATGTTACCGGCGTATCGGGTAACGATGGCAGGATTGCGGTCAACCGCTGGTATTACCGCCAACGGATGGAAGCCGTGCTAAGCCGGAAGCAACGACCGTGGTTCATACTGGTTGATCCCGGCAGCCAGCCGGCGCGTCAGTGCGGAAGCGGAACGGCTTCGGTGGAGAATGTCGCCGTCCAGATTTCCGACGACTGCAGGCGTACGACTGTTATCGGTATACGCAAACCGGCCGCCGACGCGCAGACCATTCGACCCGATGCGCATCTATTGTTTGTTACCGGCGCCGGCTGGACCAAAAAGCAGGCGGACGGTCAGGCGCATGTGCCGGAGGCGGAGCAATTGATCCGCAGTTTTCTCAAACTCAGCCGCGCCTCGCTGGGCAGCAGCAAATCGCTGGTGGATCAGAGCGGTGAGCAGCAGGCGGTGTTGTCGTTTTTGTCGCACCTGAACCAGGTCGGCCAGACAGGGGCGACACCGCGACATCCCAAGGGACTTTCCACCTGTTGCCATGGTGAAGAGCCGCACACCGTCGGCTGGCGCTTCATCGCCGAACGCCGGGCCATCAATCTGGATCCGAACTGCGGCTGGGCGCGAGGCAAAGCCGACGTACTTTACGTGGCCGACGCCTTCAAGGTGATGACCAAGGTTAATGACTTGTTGGCTGCCCAATCAGGTTAAGATCGTAGTGTCCTCCTGGCAGGCCGGCCATTTCAGGAACTGAATGAGTCCGGCTTTCTGCCGAAAGCCGCTACGCTTCTTTTGCAAAATCCCGTTCGGTTTTGAGCCGCAATTGACCGCAGGCGGCGTCAATGTCACCGCCCTTTTCGCGGCGAAGCGTTGCGGGGACCTTTTGCTTCTTCAGAACGGTCAGGAATGCTTCACAAATCTTTTCTTCGGGACGTTTCCACGGCAGGCCTTCGACCTTGTTGTAAGGGATCAGATTGACCTTGGCGAAGAGCTTTTTGGCGAGCGCGACGAGCGGTTTGGCCTGCTCAACCGAATCATTTACGCCGGCAATTAAAATATACTCGAATGTCAGCATCCGACCTTTTTGGCCCTGGTAATCTTCGCAGGCGGCCATCAGTTCCTTGAGGGGATATTTACGGTTTACAGGCATGATTTTATTGCGCACTTCGTCGGTGGCGCCATGCAAGGATATGGCGAGGCGAAATTGTTCGGGCTCGCCGGCCAGCTTGCGAATCTGGGGCGCCAGGCCGCTGGTGGAAATGGTGATTTTGCGCGCGCCGATGCCTCCACCCCAGGGCGCATTCAAAATCCGCAGCGCTTTCAATAGATTTTCGTAATTCGCCAGCGGCTCACCCATGCCCATGACGACGATGTTGTCTATGGAACGTGACGGGTGACGGTTGACGGGTGACGCGGCGCCTGTCCCCGCCACTCGCCGCTCGTCACTCGCCACATTTCGTTCGACTGATAGCACCTGCTCGATGATTTCGTCCGGTGTCAGATGGCGTTTCCAACCGTCGAGGCCGCTGGCACAGAATTTACAGCCGTAAGCGCAGCCGACCTGGGTGGAAATGCACAACGTATGCCGGTCACTGACCTCGCCGTACAGCGCCGGATTGGCCGGGATTAGAACACTTTCAACCAGAGAATGATCGTGCAGCCGCCAGAGAAATTTTTGAGTGGTGTCGTGCGCGCCTTGTTTGAGGACGAGTTCCAGGGTCTGGAATGAAAAGGTTTCAGCCAGTTTATCACGCAGTACCTTGGGCAGATTGGTCATATCATCCCAACTCGTGACACGGCGGGAATAAAGCCATTCGAGCAATTGAATGACCCGATAAGCCGGCTGTTGCCAGGCCACAAACCGGGCTTCCAGTTCATCGCGGGCGAGGGATTTGATGTCGGCGGACACGGCAGTTCAATACGTCAGCAATTCCAGTTCGCGCAATCCCTTGTCGGTCAATTCCCAACGGCCGCCGCGTTCCACGACCAAATGGCCGCAGGGATTCGCCCGCTCCACAGATTCGTTGACGGAACGCAGTTGGAATTTCTCCGGGCCTTTGATATCCGCGGCGGTCAACGGCATGAGCTGAAAGGGCGTGGCGTTGAAATTCAAGGCGATTTCATAACCGGCCACACCCGCCTTTGCGGCCGCCGGGTTGGGCACAACGAGCATCGGATAGCGTTTCAAAAAGGGGAAATTCGTGGCGCGAACGACCACCCGGCAAAGTTCCGTCTGGCCGCGGATGAAATTCGATAGGTCGAATTTGTCACCTTGGGCATGTTCGGTGAGCAGGATTTCACGGGCATCCAGGGCGTCGAGATTCTGGCCATTCCACTCGCCGTGATCATTACGCTGGCGGGGAGAGGCGGTCTTAAACCAGGCGGCAAAACGGTCGTTGACGAGCAGATTCAATTGATAATGCACGTGGGCGCGCCACGGGGCGATGCGCTCGGCGGTATTGGACGTGCGGCCCATCGTGCCGATGACTTCGCCGGCCTTGACGGTTTGACCGGTATGCAGACCGGGGTGGACCTGGCGCAAGTGGCCGTAGAGCGAGTAAATTTCCATTCCGTCGATGACATGCCGGAGTACGACGTAGTTGCCAAAATTTGACAGGGACGGCCGGGTATTGAAATAAACCACCGTGCCGTCGGCGGTGGCCATCACGGGATCGGTCGGTTCACCGCGTTTGTCCCGCTGCAGACAGCGGATATCCAAACCTTCATGGATGCGTTCGCCGTTGTCGCGCACGCAGCCGAAGCTGCCGCTGGTCCAGGGTTTGTCCGGCGCCGTCGGGGCGAAAAATTCCAATTCCCTTCCGGGCTCGAACAAAAAGTGGTTGGCGGTAGGGAAGCGAAACGGTTCCTGGCCGGGGAGAACGGCCGGCAATGCCAACAAAAAAATGGCGGTGAACCAGTATCTACGGCAAAAAGCGGGAAAAATCATTTGGATTCTTTATTATAAAATGCGGCAGAATTGCTGAGACCCAATATGAATTCATCGGCCTCCAGACGCGACATGTCCGGCGTGAAGGCCAGCACGCCATCGGCGATGCGATGGGTAATCAGCGGCGCCGCCAGCCACCGACCATTGATGAGCTTGTCACCCCACTCCCCAAAAAGAGCCAGGTGACGACCGGTATTGGCGGCAGTGTATTGTTCCAGAATCCAGGTGCCGGTTTCGTCAAAGTGAATGTTGATGGCAAAGCCACCCGGGGCGTCAATGATTTTTGCCCCTACCAGGTTAACCTCCGTTAAAATGGGTTGTTTGGTGATGTTGACGAGGACGGGGTCGGCGCGTACCACAGAGACTTGTTCGCTCATTCCGGCTTCGTCAGGACTGGCTTCAATGTGCACCCGCAAGGCACTGATCGGGCCGTGAGGTTTGTTGGTTTGACAGCTGCAAAGCAGCGCCAGGGCTGCCGCCAGCGCCAAATAGATGTTGAATTGTCTCGACCAAGATTCCATAGTGCCCACACAAAATCGGAATATGTGGCCGATGTAAAGACACTTGTATGAGCAAACAATCCAACAAAGTTGAAAACCGAAAGCGCCGCACGCGGTATCTCAAACGGAAAAAACAGGCGGCCAAAGCCAAAAAGGCCGCGCCGGCGAAAGCCGCGTCGTAGCGTTTACGACCCGCATTCGTTCTCGTTCAGAGCCGCCCTGCCGGCGGCTCTCTTTTTTTGGCGGTGATTCATTTCCGGGCGTGCCGGGATCAATTTGTCCTGTTTCGACGAAACAAACTTATTCACCGCGTCCGTTTTTTAAAAAAAATCCGGTGAATAATTTGTTGAGGTGAAACACAAAGGATATTGATCCAAGCGGGAATTTCACGTTGTTCACGCACTATTCACAAGTGTGTTTCAGTGAACAAGCTGTGCATATCAATTCATTGTCGGTTTTCCAAACTCAGTTATGATTTCACCAGTTCATTGAAAGAACGAAGCAGGCAGTGACGATTGAAAGATTGCCCTGTTTGTTTCCAAGATAATCCCAGGCGACTGGGGAAAGATCGGGTCAGGCTGGTTGGCCCGGTCCCTCTGAAGTCGGATCGAAAGGTTCGGCGGGGAGGCAGCATTCACCAGTTCCTCTGGCATGTTCGCAAATGCCAAACGCGAATGAGGGACTTGGCGGCCAGGAACGATTGAGAAACCGTTCCGAGTCGAGTCAAGTAGTTCAGGCCGGTTTCGAGCCTGAGCGAATCGCAGTTACCCAGAGGGTAAACGGTTGCTACTGTGCACCGGCACGGTGTCGGCGACTCTGGCGGTTTTAATCCAAAAGATGAAACCGCCCAATGAAACCCGCCGAAAGGCGGACAAAGGGAGCGCAGGCGCCGGGAAGGTCACGATGACTGGGCAGGTCGCGTGAAAACCTTCCCAAGCTGGCGATGTTAAAAACGACGTCGCTGGACTGTGAGCAAAAAGCAACCTGAGAGTGAAGAGGCGAGACCCGTGGCACCGGGCGAACGCGCCGTCAAAAACGGCGGCTGACCCGGCGCTAAGCGGTCAAGACGCGAAAAGAGCATCACAGGCGTGTCTTGACCTGGTTCACAGGCAGGTGGCGCAACCACCCGCCGAAGTGAGCTGAAAAGCCTCACTCGAAATCTGGCGACCGTAAGGCGCCGGACGGCCCTGCTACGAGGCCGAAAACTCCGCTTGCCGTGGAGAATGGCGTCGGGAAACCGGCAGCCCCCGCGAGGGTGCGCGCCTAATGCTGGTCCGGGAAAGAGAGATTGGCGAACTCCCATCCCCCATTTGTCCCTGCCTGGCCGAAAGGTCAGGCGGGGACTTAATGTTTTTGGGACGGGGAGCCGGGGTCCTGTCGCTGGAGCAGTTTCCCGATTGCGAACGTGTGTCAAAGCGAAGGTAATGCAAACGAGTCACCCACTCGGTGAACCGCCGCCAACCAGCGAAATGGCTTGGAGTAAGGCTCATTCGACTTATTGGAGGCAGCGGTCTTCCTGACGATACGAGGAAGGACGGAAGCGGTTTTAAAGGCGATCCTACCCTGCTGCACTCAGATTCCAACCAGCATCCGGGGAATTTCCTTCCCCTTGACCGGCTCGCCCAATCCAAGAGGATAGTGTTCCGGGGCCTTGGCCGGGTCCACGTAGGTCCCGAACATTCGATCCCAAATTCGAAAGGTCGGCGCCAGATTCATGCCGCGATGCATCGTGGAATGATGGATGCGATGGTAATCCGGCGTGACCAGCAGCCACGCCAGCGGACCGATGTTCGCGTTCCAGTTGGTATGTTCCCAGAACTGGATGAGCAGTCCGATGGAGTAACCGATGCCGGCTTCGGCGGGACTTAAGTGCAGAAATGTAACCGGGATAACCACCTGCGGGATGTTATAAATAAAGGAATGGAAGAAACTCGTCCGGAAACCCGCAAACCAATACATCTGTTCGATGGAATGATGCCAGGCATGGGTCCGCCACATAATCGTGTAGTAATGCTGGGCCCGGTGAATCCAGTAGAGGACGAAGTCCACCAGGAACAAACCGATAATAATTTTTACCGCGCCAGGGAGGCCTTGCAGATAGTGCAACGGGCCCGCCAGAAAAGGCGGGGTGAGATTGATCGCCAGCCCGCGCAGGAGCCAGTTCGAAATCCGGTTAACCGTCAGGGCAAAGGCAAAGGAAAGGATATCCAATTTTAAATCCATCCAGCGATCCACCGGATGCGCCGGCCAGATCCGCTCGCAAATCTCAAATACGGCGACAAACAGGAAGAAGGCGACAATTTGATAATCTTGAGTGGTTAGCGTCATCGCGATTCAGGTCCTTTTGAGTTTTGTCAATGGGAACCGTTGCCGCAAATCATGTACACCGTTACGACCGTCACAT
>DATJYM010000206.1:0-4338 GCA_035499615.1 Candidatus Acidiferrales bacterium
CGCGTTTCCCGAGACGCATCCGCTCTCGCTCCGTTGGTTGGGCATGCACGGCGCGGCGTTCGCCAATTGGGCGGTGAACGGCGAGTACGAGCATCGCAAGTCGTTCAACGACCCGATGGTGAAGATGAAGGACGGCGCGGATTTGTTGCTCGCGTTCGGCGTGCGTTTTGACGACCGCGTGACGGGCAAGTTCGAGGAATTTTGCAAGACCGGCACGATTGTCCACATTGATATTGACGCGTCGGAGCTGAACAAGAACCGCAAGGCGAACCTGCCGGTGGTCGGCGACATCAAGGATGCGTTGACCCGCTTAAATAAATTGGTCGAACAAAGGCCGATTCACAAGAAGCACACCGCCTGGCTCGCGCAGATTGCCGAATGGCAGAAGAAAGCGCCGTTCGCTTATCGCATCACGCCGGAAATCGCCAATAGCGACCACATGATTGACCATATGCAAGGCAAGGAGAGCGAAGTGATTTTGCAGCAGATGGTCGTCGAGACGCTTTACGAAATGACGAAAGGCGAGGCTTACATTTCCACCGGCGTGGGCCAGCATCAGATGTGGGCGGGTCAATGGTATAAATACAAATACCCGCGGCAGTTCGTGACCAGCGGCGGTCTCGGCTCGATGGGTTACGGCTATCCCGCCGCACTCGGCATGAAAGTCGCGCTGCCGGACAAGCAGGTCATTGACATTGACGGCGACGGCTCATTCCTGATGAACATCCAGGAACTCGCCACTGCGCATGTCGAAAAAATCGCGGCAAAGGCGATCATCTTGAACAACCAGCATCTCGGCATGGTCGTGCAATGGGAGGATAATTTTTACGCTGGCAATCGCGGCCACACTTATCTCGGCGATCCCGAACATCGCCCGGAGATTTATCCCGACTACGTCCGCGTGTGCAATTCCTTCGGCGTGAAATGCGAGCGCGTGATGTTCAAAAAGGATTTGCGCGCCGCCATCCAGCGGATGCTCGACGCCGACGAACCTTACGTCCTCGACGTCATCACGCCTTACAGCACGCACGTTATTCCGTTCATTCCCGCCGGCAAGACTGTGGCGGACATGATCTGGAAGCCGTAATCATTAGTTGGACACATTCAAGACACGCGCGCCCCGTGTCTGGACATACCCCGCTGATTTTGAGCAGTTCCATGCCGTGGGCGAGGTTGGCGCGTGGTTTGCTGGAATGCCGGCAACATTGTTTCAATTGCTGCTTGCAATTGAAAATTAAAACATTTAATACAAACGCACATGGCATTGCCATTCTTGAACGGTTTTAGAAGGAAGCAGCGGAACCAGATTATTTCGGTTGATTTGGGCACGCGCACCACGAAGGCTGTTCTCTTGGAACAGCGCGGCGAGATCTGGGCGCTGGCGCGTTATGCCCTGCTGGATGCGCCGATTTTCGACAAAAAAATTTCCCCGGAAATGTTGACCGAGCATTTGAAAAACGTGGTGGAGGCCTTGGAGACGGAAGCTAAATTTGTAACCTTGTCCGTTGGCCTGGACGACGCCGTGGTGCGGCAGGTGGAGTTGCCGCAGATTCCCATTGACGAAATGCGCCTGGTGTTGAAGAACAACACGAAGGCTTATTTGCAGCAGGATTTGCCGGGACACGTCTTCGACTGCTATGTTTTTCCGCCGAGGCAGGACGCGGCTGGAAAACCTGCCGAGGCTCCGAAAACGACGGCGGTTCCCAAATTAAAGGTTTTGGTGACGGGGGCCAAACAGCAGATGGTCAGCGATTTTCAGGCGGCCATAAGGTCGGCGGGACTGGTGGCCGATTACATTATTCCCGGTTTGGTTGGTCCGGTAAATGCCTTTGAGCTGGCCTTGCCGCAAATTTTCAGCGGTGAATCGGTGGCCTTGGTGGACATCGGATTCAAGCACACTTCGATTTGCGTGCTGGATCGCGGCGAGATGGCCCTGACACGGGTGGTGAACATTGGCGGTGACAAAGTGACGGCCGGGCTTGCCGAGGCGATGAGCATCACTTATGCGGAGGCCGAGGGCATCAAAGTCGGCATGGCTCCCGAAGTGCAGTCATCGCTCGAAATGCAAGTGCTGCCGCTGGGCCGCGAGTTGCGCGCCTCGCTTGACTTTTTTGAACACCAGAATGACCGCGCCATATCGCAGGTTTACGTCAGCGGCGGGTCGGCCCGTTCGGAAATGATTTTGCAGATACTGCAGGCGGAAATGATTGTGGAGTGCAAGACTTGGAATCCGACCGCCTTCCTTCAACTGGCGTTGCCCGGGCAACAGGCGGTGGAGATTGAACACATCGGGTCGCAGTTGACGGTGGCGATCGGGGCCGCGCTGGCAACAATTTGACGAAATCAATTATGCCCATACACATCAATCTGCTGGCCGAAGCCCGGATCGCGGAAGATTTGCGCCGACGCGACCCGGTCAAGCGGGCGATTTATGCCGGGGCGTTTTTGGTGGCGCTGGCGCTGGTATGGAGCAGTTCCCTCCAGCTTGAAGCCATGATCGCCAAGCAAGAGCTGGCCCGGGTGCAGACCGAGATCCAGGCGCAGACGAATGCCTGGCAAAATGTGTTGGACAACCAGAAAGAGGTTTTTGACGCCCGGGCGAAACTGGCGGCATTGCAACACTTGAGCGAAGCCCGTTTTCTCCAAGGCAATTTGTTGAATGCGCTTCAGCAGTTGAACTTGAACGGCGTCCAATTGACCGGGTTGAGGGTGGATCAGTCCTATTTCACGGTTCCGGGGACGCCCAACAAGACCAGCAACGGCCACGTCATATTGGGACATCCGGCGACCACGACGGAAAAGATAGTTGTGTCACTGGATGCGCGGGATTCCAGTGCCAATCCGGGCGACAAGGTTGACAAGTTCAAGGAAGCCTTGGCCAGCCAGCCTTATTTCAAAGAGATCCTAAACAAAACCAACGGCGTTCAATTGACCAACCTGTCGTCACCGCAAAGCGGACCGGATGGCAGGGCCTATGTGCTGTTCACTTTGGAATGTGATTTACCAGGAATAACCCGATGAAATGGCTGCCTAGAGAAAAAAGAAATCCGTTTATCATCGTCGTGCTGGTTACGGCGGCGGTTCTCGCGACCATTTGCTTTGGCCTGATCCGTTCGCAGAATGCCACGCTTGCGAGCGTCGCGGACAGCCGAAAAAATGCCGGGGCCAAGCTGTTGAGCATGCAAACCACCGTTAAAAATGCCGGCTTGACCGCCAAGGAGCTGGAGGATGTGACCTTTGCGCTCTCGCGTGCCGAGGGAGACATGGCTTCCGGCGATCTTTATTCCTGGACTTACGGCACCATGCGCCTTTTCAAACAGCAATACAAGGTGGAGATACCGGAGATTGGCCATCCGGAGGTTGGCGACGTGGATTTGTTGCCATCATTTCCATATAAACAAATCCGTTTCACCATCAACGGCAAAGCATACTACCACGATCTGGGCAAATTTGTGGCGGACTTTGAAAATGCTTTCCCTCACGCCCGTGTGGTCAACCTTGTGATTGCACCCGCCGCTGATACCGAACAGCTTTCGTTCAGCATGGAAATCATAGCACTGGTGAAACCCAACGCTTCATGAATCCTATGAACCGTCGCATTATATTTGTCAGGAACATTAAGGCGGCGTTGCTTTCCGCAATGCTTCTCACGGCGTGGGCGGCCACGGCCGCACCAGTCGTGGTGCCCGGCGCTTCAACCGATGTTCAAACAAACCTGACGAAGCCTGCGCCGCGTTCAGTCTTCATCCAGCCCGCCAATCCCAGCGAAGGACGCGACCCGTTTTTCCCGTCATCGCTCCGCCCGTATCAGGGAGCGGTGGTTCCAGGCTCCCATGCCGTTGCCGATGTGGGCGTATTGGCGATACAAGGCATTTCGGGTCCGCCCGGCCACCGGCTGGTCATTATCAACAATGTCACTTTTGCCGTGGGCGACGACGCGGAAGTGTCAACTTCTCAAGGTCGCATTCACATCCACTGTCTAGAAATTGGCGAGAATCTGGTGGTGGTTGAAGCCAACGGACAACGGCATGAATTACGCTATGGAGAGAAGCCATGAGACAGAACTTAACAATGTTCCAAAGGGGACAGGTTGTCCCGGTAACAAGCCAGAATCTTTCTGGTGTTGTTATCCCTTTAAATGCGGTTGCAGTATCACCCAACAAGTCGGCAATTCATAAAACCCACATAGACGGTATGAAACTAAAAAAACTAACAGTTGCGTTGCTTGGAGCATTTATGTTGCAGCACGCGGCCTTATCTCAAACCAATGCGGTCATGCCGGATTCGTCCGCCGTCACCGATACCAATGCTGCGGTCGCGGCCGACGCAACAAATGCG
>DATJYM010000207.1:0-33604 GCA_035499615.1 Candidatus Acidiferrales bacterium
TTTCCCAATATACACCCTTCTCATCAATGCATAGGCCGCCCCACGTTGGTTCGTTTTGGAAGACCTGGTGGGCAAGTTGATTAATCCCGGAACTGGTCTTCCCCGAGCCGGTGTCGCCGGTGATAAGCCAGCCGCGACAAAACTGATTTCGCTTCCACTTAAGACCGCCGAGTCTCGCGACGCAGCCGTGGGGGTTGCGAGGAATGAACAAGAGCCAAACTGCGATGAAGGCCAGAAGAATTCCGCCAGCCGCCAGAAAGTATTGCGGATGCCGAAACGCGAGCATGATGTCTGGCGGCGGAATTATCGGGTCGAACGGAATGAGGTGAAGTTTCATCGCCATGCCCTCCCGATGAGATAGCCCCCCAGAAGACAGGCAAGCGCGGCAAAAATTGCAGCGGCGCGGGTTATCCGAACCGCACGGTTGCCCATCGGCTGACCGCGTATTGCCTCCAACAAGGAGGATGATTGGACCTGAAATGTCCGCGCGGCGTCCGCCAGCTTGCCGATGTCCGCCCGAAATTCGGAAAACGCGGGAATTTCCCGGCGGCGAAGTTCATCCCAATGCTTTTGGTGGATTCGGAACAATTCGACAAGCAATGTCACCGCGTCGTCTTCTCGCAGCCGATGTTTATCGCGCCACTCGGCAACGGCCTTGGTGAATTCCTCGTCGAAGTCCGGCGGCTGTGTGGTGGGCTTGGACATCACTTTGCTGGCAGAAGCAGGTTTGCGGCTGATTCGATTTCACCGAAAAGTTTCCGCTGCCAGGTTTGGATTCGTTGCCGGTCCAGCAGGCTGAACGAAGAATGTTTTGTGGCTGCCGCGATGGTCAGATTTTCCGCGTTGAGCGCCTCGACCAGCCAGTCCTGCATCCGGGTCATGGTGATTTCACGTCCGCCGAGTTTGTCGGCGAGAAGTGCCCGGACTTCGCTGGATTCAAAAATGGCGAAACTGTCGCTATGCGCGGCGTTGCGAACGACAACGTAATTGCACCGGTTTTTGAATTCATCGGTCAGTCGTTGAATTTGATCAACGCTGTCCGATTCGTGATTCACCGGCATAACCAGGGTTAGCTTGGCGTCAAACGCTGTCAGCACGGCGGGTAAATCAATTTCGTTGAAAAAATCAATAAACAGGTCAGTGGATGCGGCGCGGCAATCCACCACGACCAGATTTGTCTTTGCCAGGGCGGCGAAAATAGCGTCAAGGTCGCGCCGTTTGCTCAGATCGAGAAACCGCGTGTCGGGATGAAACCGTTTCAACGTCGAGTTCTCGTTGTCGCTGTCAATCGCGACATGGGCGATGCCCATGTCTTTGAGGAATTGGACGAAATTGACGGCGAAGAAACTTTTGCCGACGCCGCCTTTGCCATTAAGGATGAGAATCAGTCTTTTCATTGGATTGTGGGTTGAGTTTGCGGACTTGAGCGATGCGCGGGCCGCGCGAACGGGCGAGCGATGTTTCGCCGCCGTCTGAATTTGGCGGAGGTTCTGCCGGTGTGCCGGATTCGCCCGCAGGCGTTGAATCCGTGGTTGCTGCTCTCGCATTTGCCGGCACCGAAACCTGCGGGCGTTTCCGTGCTGGCCGTTTGCGTGGCCGGATGTTTTCGCCGAGAACCTGGTGACAGAACATGGCGATGGCCGTCTTGCTTGTCGGCAAACAGTGTTGCGTCAGCAATTCGGCGATGGAGCGATACGACCCGCCTTTCTGTCGCAATTCAATGATTACCTCTTTCGCCGGAACCAAATCCTGGAACTTCTGTGGCCGGCGCGGTGTAAATTCTGCGACCGCCTTGCGGACTTCGACCGGATCAAACGTGTTCATAGGGTGAAATGATTTGAATGGAAACCGGGAAATTGGCCGTAACCCATGCGGACACGGCAATGAGGGGACGCGGATCACTCTTTGCCTGGCCACGGTCGCGGACAAATTGCGTCCGTGACCAGTTTGCGAACGTGGATTGTTCACGGCTGCGGACTGTCTGCGGACAATTCGCGTTCGCCGCCGCTGCGCGTTCACGGATGATTGAAGCCATTGCTTGTGCAGGGCCACGGACTCTTTGCGAATGCGTCTGTTGGCGCGGACTGTCTGCGGATACGGATTGTTTGTGGCTATGGACAATTCGCTTCCGCGTCCCGTATGGGGACTGTTCAAGCTCGCGGATGAGCCGCGTTTGTGGCTGTGGACAATTCATATTGTGTGGCTCTGTCGAGCATCTGTCGCGTCTAGCGCGCGGACTAAAGTCCTTGAGAAATCAAGGGGTAACGCGTGCCTTGTCTTAAACATGATGAGAAACACATTGCCTCCTCTCCTGGCCCAACTGGTCTCGCCATTGCTTCAATTGATTGGCGACTGCTTCAATGCGGGTGGTTTGTTCAATCGCACCCACTTCAATTTGCCCGGCGTGGTGGGCGCTGTTTGGAGTTTCCGATAATTGCATCACGGAATCTCCAGCTTGGGTATTGATACGCTCGCCAAGTTTTTTTAGCACCTCGATGGCGGTGCGGATTTGTGCGGTGGTTGGTGTTTGCATAATCAGATGTGGATGCCTTGAGATGGTTTGTGCGCGAGTTCCTGCCGGTGTCCCTGGCGACGTTTGTGAAGCCACTGTGCGTGCCTTGCTTTTAGGGAATTGACTGGATGCGCCCACGGATCACCAAATCCAAGTCGCGCGGCGGTTTCCTCGGCGATGAGTTTGTTGGGCGCTTCAACGACCGTGCGAAGTGGATCACCCAACTCACGGGCGTATTCCCGGTCTGTGTGGTATATTCCCCACAGTTGCTTGCCAGGCTTCAGTGTCGCACTGGTTTTCATGGCGACAGTTCACCAGAAATGAAGTGCGCGAAGATGTATCAGCTACACATGATTCATGGAGAGTCCTGATAATGTCCGTTGCATGGTCACGGCCAAGACTCAATACAACCTCAAGAACGCTGAAGACTATTTCAAAGAACATCTTTGTGTCGGTGATTATTACGATGAAGGCCAACGGGTGTCCGGCGAATGGATTGGGTTGGGAGCGGAAAAACTTGGACTGTCCGGTAATGTCCGAGCAGAGGAATTCCTGCGGCTGTGTGAAAATCAGCATCCGTCTTCCGGCGAGACTCTGACGCAGCGGTTGAACACGACGCGGACTGAAAGCGGCCAAAGCACGGCCAACCGTCGGATATTCTTTGACTTCACGTTCTCACCGCCAAAGTCGGTTTCGCTCGCTGCGTTTCTCGGCAAAGACGAGCGAATTCTTCAAGCACATGCCCGTGCTGTGCGTTCAGCTTTGCGGGAGTTTGAGGCGTTTACCGCAACGCGCATCCGACTTGGTGGCGCACAAACCGACAGGTTGACTGGTAATTTTGCCGCCGCGCTATTCACCCACGACACGTCACGCGCCCTTGATCCCCACGTCCACACCCACTGCATCGTTTTCAACGCAACTTTTGATCCAGTCGAAAACCGCTGGAAAGCTCTCCAGAACTATGAATTGTTGCGTGCCAGAAAGTTTGCCGAGAACGCCTACTATCACGAACTCGCTCGTGAATTGCGGGGCTTCGGGTATCAGATTCAAAACCACTCGCGTGGCGATTTCCAAATCGAAGGAATATCGGAAGAGCTTTGCCGGCGATTTTCGAAGCGGCGTTCAGAGATTGACCGGGCAATGGCCAAGCTGCTGGATGAAAAGCCGGAACTTGCGGGCGGCGATGTGATGGCCGCTCGTAGGCTGTTGGCAACGGCGGAACGGGCACGAAAGCAGCGCGACTTGAGCCATGACGAATTGAACGAATTGTGGGAGTCGCAATTGACACAAGAGGAGCGACAGGTTTTCAGCCGTCTTTGCGGGCAATCCACACCAAGTTTGTCCAGTGAACAAAGGATGTCTGTCAATGAAGCTGTGCAATGGGCGGAAGAACATTTATTCGACCGGAACTCGGTGGTTTTGGAATGTCAGCTGTGGCAGGAGGCATTGGGTCGTGCGCGGGGTAAGGGTTTTTCCGTTTCCGAACTCAAGGAATTCACCCAGCAACGTGGCTATGTCCGGGACGAAGCGCGTCCAGGTGAAGTGACCCTGCGTGAAGTTCTCCTCCGGGAATGGGAAATCGTTCAGACCGCGAAAGAGGGCATTGGTGATTGCCTGCCACTGGTTGCAAATCCCCGTCCGGCGAATCCGCAACTCGACAATGAACAACGCCAAGCTCTCGAATCCTTGCTGCGTTCGACAAATGGCGTTTCTGTTTTTCGCGGCGGTGCGGGCACAGGCAAAAGTTTTGTCCTGCGCGAACTGGTGGAGCAACTGCGTCAGTCTGGCCGCAGTGTGGTCGTCCTCTCGCCGCAACGTCAACAAGTCGTGGAAATGGACAAGACCGGGTTTCCGACGCCAACGACGGTCGCCAGTTTTTTAGCCAAGGGTGAACTAGCTGATAGCGCCGTTATCGTGGTGGACGAAGCGGGTCAGATTGGCGGGCGGCAAATGTTGGAGTTAGTCCGGTTGATCCATGAGCGACACGGAAGGTTGGTTCTCTCCGGCGACACCCGGCAACACGGAGCGGTTGAGGCTTCAGATGCCCTGCTGGCCATCGAACGTCATGCCGGCGTGAAGCCTGTTGAACTTCACAGAATCCGACGGCAAGACCCGGCGCTAGGTCGTGATGAAGAGGAACGCAAGCGCATCCGGCTGTATCGGAACGCGGTGGAAGCGGCTGCGGCTGGCAAGTTGGGCGATTCATTTGAACGCCTCGACAAAATGGGCGCCATCATCGCGTGTGGCATTGGCGAACAAGCCGACAAGCTCGCCGACGAATATCTCCGGCTCGCGGAGCAAAATGCTTCGGCGGTCGTCGTCTCGCAAACTTGGGGTGAAGTGCATCACGTCAACTCGCGCGTGCGTGATGTGTTGAAAGGCAAAGGATTGCTTGGCGCGGCTGACTCGGTTGTTCAAGCGCTGGAGAGGATGGACCTCACCAACGCACAGAAGCGCGATAGGCGTTTCTATCCGCCAGATGGCGTCATCGTTTTCAATCAGAAAGTCCGCAATGCCCAACCGGGCGCGAAAGGCAAGCTGGCGGGAATTTTGAAGTCGAGCGTGCTGGTAGAGATCGGCGGGAAATTTGTGATGGTCTCAAACCGATTGCTTGACCGTATCACGGTCTGCCAGGGGCGCGAGATTTCGGTCGCTCCAGGGGAGCGCCTGCATCTCAAGGCCAATCGCAAACTGGCTTCAGGCGGACGCGTCACAAACGGTGAACTCGTCACCGTGAAATCTGTTCGCGCCGATGGCGGAATTGAACTGGCTGATGGCCGTGTCTTGGACAAATCATTCCGTGAATTTCTTCCCGGCTACGCGGTCACTTCCTACGGTTCACAGGGCAAAACCGTGGATTACGTCCTGTTTTCCGATTCGACAGTCAAGCCTGCAACGAATGCGCAACAATGGTATGTGACCATTTCGCGTGGGCGGCGCGGTATTCGCATTTTCACGCCGGACAAGCAGCAACTTCGTGAAAATATCACCCGCTCCGGTCATCGCCCGTTGGCGATGGAATTTGCGGCCGGTTTTGTCCCGCGCGGCCGGCATCTGCTTTGGAATCGTCTGCGCGGTTATCTCATTCGCTTCGGTCATCGAGCCGCCGAACGAATTTTCCGTCTCCATCTGGCTCAACAACAACTAAAACATCAAACCATACAAAAACATGAGCACAAAAATATCCGAATGTTGGGCCAGCGACCCACAGGCACGCGGATTACGCATTGAAGCAACGCCAGAGCGTTCGCTGTTGCTGCCGCACAATCACTTCATCTTTGCAGAACTCGACAGTGGCGGCGATGAGCAAAACCTTAAGCTCGTCTTCACCACGCACGAGATTTCCGTTCGAGGACATCATTTGCGGCGGATTGAAACGGTCTTGCAACGGATGGAATTGTCGCTGCTCGCCAAGTTGCCAAGTAATCAGCGGAAGCTGATCACGGAAGGCCAGCCGGTGGTTCTTGAAATCGTCGTAACCGACTCCAAATCATAGAAATCGCCGCCTCCAAATGGCTCAAAGTGAGCATACTGTCGGTCTGCACCATTCCTCAAATAATTTGAGGTTTGGTGTATGGTGAAGATAAAATGGCCTCCGATTTCTCGAAAGCCGTTATCGGCTACGAGAAAAAATAGCCAAGGCTTCGAAGACTGGAATGATTTGGATTTCCAATTACGATGTGGTCGAGGACTTCGATTTTGAGAAGTTGGCCGGCTCGAATGAGATCACGGGTGATTTTAACGTCCGCTTCCGACGGAGTTGATTCACCACTCGGATGATTGTGCGCGATTATGATTGCGGATGCGCTTGCCATAATTGCTAAACGAAATACTTCCCTGGGCTGACAGAGAATTGTATCCATCGTCCCAATGGACACCAGATAGTGGCCTTTGATGCGCCGACGAGTGTTGAGTATTAAGGCCACCAGACATTCACATTCAGGATTGAAGTAAGGATGTGTCGCGATATGGGTTTTCCAATAGGCGGCTGCCTGCTCCGGTGTTTCACAATGTTGCATTGCATCAGGTGTGGGACATTCCCGTAATGAAACAATTCTCCATTCCTGCGGTTGAGCCGGGAGTTTTATCGGCTTAACAACCTGGTTGATGGGTTGCGGAGCGATTGCGGGGCATCCATTGGAGATGAGGCTTTCATTTGTGTTCATGTTTTGCGTTTTGTTCTGAAGGAGCGGAACTGCTCTCTTCACCCGCCCCGAGAGAGCAGGACCGCTCCTGACAAAACGCACCGCCTGCGCCCGCGCCGCCGGGCAGCGGAGCATCAGCAACTGAGTGACGGCGGGCGCAAGGATGTTGCGGCCGCCGGCGCGATGTTGCGCGCAGCAACCAGAGGCGCGGGTGTGGGCGGGATGAACACAATGGAAACCCCATCGGCGGATGCCTGGGATGAGCCGCTGCGAAATCAGGATGTGATTGTCAGTCTTCTGACACTTCCCCGGCTTGCGGCTGGTTCTCCTTCGGTAGCGTAGCGACGAACGCTTCTAACTCCTCCAGTTCCTTGAACCGC
Source organism: Candidatus Acidiferrales bacterium (assembly GCA_035499615.1). GTDB lineage: Bacteria > Verrucomicrobiota > Verrucomicrobiia > Limisphaerales > UBA11358 > UBA11358. The sequence goes on from DATJYM010000207.1 coordinate 7,038, forward strand.
TCCTCCAAGCAGCCAAGATATCCGTTCGTCAGTGGATCAAGGTGATCAGCGAAATTGCAGCCCCAAGCCAGCCAACGGCTCTCCCATGAATTGGCGGGAAGCTCCTCGCGACCCCTACGCATAACTTGATTACATGCGCTCAGAAATTCTCGAATTCCACGTGCGCGAAGCCATGTCTTGCCTTGTTCTTCCACTTGATCGTGAAGCTCCTTTGTCATTTTTTCCAGCCTCTCTGGAGCGCTACGCCGCAGATATTCCTCGTAAAATCGGCGATGTGATTCTTCTCTTTCCCTTGCCTTCTGTTCCGCGTCCTCCTTTCCCTCCGCAGCATTCACCATAATCTGCTCGATTATATCTCCGAGCTTCTCCTCCAGTCGGTGCCGTTCGCCATCGCTCCAATTCTTCCGCGCACCTCGGGGATAGGTCTCGGTTATCGTAAACGTCAGTTTACCGGTCGTTTTGTAGCGATCTTCCCAATGATTGATGAACCCGCCACCGCACGGTTCCTGGCGTACCAATACTTTTTCCCATCTCATCTTTTCCCAGATTCGAAAGCCGACGGCTCCAGCCTTCGTCTGAACCGTAAACGGCACCGAAACAAACGAACATTCCCGGGCTTCCAACTCTCGTACCAGCGCGTCGAGAATCAGCATTGTACGGTTCACTCGAGCCGGGGAAACGCACACATTGAAATCTCCTTCTTCAGTCAGCACCTCAAGCGGTCCGTGAGCAATGATTCGCGCCTTTTGAAGCCGCCTCCGAAATTCTTTCACCAATGGATGCAGTGTCTTCAAATCTTCTGATACGGGTACTGTGGATGGTCCGTTGGTGGAATCTGCCGGTCGTGCTTCGCTCCGCCATTTCCATCCGATGACCGTCTCAGTTGGTGTAGTTGAAGCAGCGGGAGGCAACGGCGTGTGCTCCATTTCCCAACCGCGGCGCACTAACTGCCAATGCCCCGGACCAGGTCGGGGAATGTTCAATCTGGCACATGCCCTTTGGATCGCCGCAACTGAGACACCCCAAGCAGTTGCCAACTCCGCAACGGGTGTGCGCCACACAGCAGCGTATAGTTCATCTCGGGTTATTCTCTTTGTTGGCTTATTCATCCCGTCAGCCTAAATCCGCCCATTCCGCGACATCAAGAGAGAGGCCGCAGCGTTCGGGTCGTGTGTTTCGAGCTGAAAGATCGCAAGTTCCAGTGCCAGTGAAAGTGCCAGTGAACGGATAGAAAATGAGTTGTTGGCGAGTTATCGGCTGCTAATCGATGCGTTGTTGTCGAGTGCTTGACAAATGCGCAAAGTGCCTGATTCTATTGGCGTTCGTTAGTTATGAGGCTGTTCGCCTCTGGTGATGAGGTGGTAGTCGCGGAGTAATGGAAATTGAAAAAACTTCCAAAACCCGTTCGAATCCCACCCCTTCCGCCAATGTGAGCTTCAATCAATATTTTCAATTGTTTTACTCAATTCTGGATCCTCCAAATCGCGAAAACTGTATGTAAAGTATGTAGCCACGACCATCGCAGATATTACAGTCCGGATTCAGGCTCTTACATTGGCACAGGATTTCCTTTGAATCGGCCAGAATCTTTTCTTCAGCTTCCGCGGCAACCCAATCACCTATACCATGAGCTCTCTCACTCCGCCTATTATGCGGAGGTGTATCGCGAAGCGGGTCACTGCCACCCAAGCGACACGCGATGAAAATCGAGTCAAACTAGAAGAACCCTGCCGCTGCTGAATCGCTATTGAGTACGAATGACACACCGGCGTTATCACCAAGCCATTATCAGAAGGTTAATGACACTCACAACGACCGTTTTCCATCGACGATATTGTGATGAGAGTTTCATAACTTTAACCGAGCTGGCTTAAGAAAATTCGTTGAATAACCCGCCGTTCGCTTGAATTTTCCGGTGGAGTGATTATTCGCACACAGATGTTTCGCCAATGGGTTGGCCCAGTGTGGACGGGGGCATATTCGAACATTGATTCCAATTGAGTCCCCCTCGTTCATCGTCCCTGGGTCCGCAGGCGAGAAACGGATAGCCAACCATCCCCTGCCAGCTTTGGTTGGAAAAAGCGCGGCTCAGCACCGAGCGACAAATTGCGGCAAATTCGTTGCTGCTTTTTGTCGCATTTAGCCGCTCCTCCATCCCTGTCGTTAAAACTAACGACAGGGGCACTCTTTCTTAATTTCAAGCTTTCGAGTAGATTAGCGCCGCCCCATCAAAATTTAAGCTGCACCGTCAAATACGCTCCACCCAGCTTGTCGAGAAATAAAACATGAAATCCAAACCCAGCGCCTTCCGTGTCGTTCCGGCCCTGTTGTTCCTTGCCTTTGCGTCGCCCTTGTTTGCAAACGATGACATGTCGATCTTTTCCGGGGTGACCCAACTCAGCGAAAACAATGGATGGGCTGATTGGGGCTGGGTGCCGCATTACATCACCAACAACCCGACCTGGAACGGCAATTACACGATGGCGTTTGCCGCCGGCGGCGGATACCAGGCGTGGTACATCCATCATGATGTAATCGATACGAGGATCTACAATAGCATCACTTTCTGGTTGAACGGCGGCGCCACTGGCGGCCAGACCGTCGGCCTGCAGGCGCAACAAAATTCCGATTCGGGTCCTTGGGGACCGCAGATCCAGGTCACCGCCCCCACGAATAGCTGGAAGCAATTTACGTTTTCCCTTTCCGCGCTCGGTGTGAACAACACCAACTTGCAGGCGATTCAAATCTGGAATGGCAACTCGGCGCAACCCAAGTTCTACGTCGCCGATGTCCGGCTGGTGGCGGCCCCCGCTCCGGCCACTGTCCACGTGAACATTTCGGCGACGCAAGCGCTGCAAACGGTTGACCCGAAGATGATCGGCGTCAATCAGGTCGCGTGGGATGGCGCCATAGCCACGCCGACGACCATCAGTCTCTTAAATGCCATGGGCAATCCGTGTCTGCGCTGGCCAGGTGGAAGCTGGGGGGATGGTTATCACTGGACCAACGAAGCGTGGAGCTACGGGGCCACCAGCGCACGCAACTGGGGATCGTTCTCCCCCAACTTTATCCAGGTTGCCACCAACACCCGGGCGCAGGCTTTTATCATCGTGAACTATGGCACCAGCGATGCCAGCGAAGCTGCCTGGGGCGTGCGCATGTTCAACGTCACGAACCACTGCAATTTCAAATATTGGGAGATTGGCAACGAAGTTGGCGGCAGTTGGGAAGTCGACAATAATACGAATCCGCCCTGGATGCCGCACGATCCCTGGACCTATGCCATGCGGTTCACGAATTATTACGCGCAAATGAAAGCGGTGGACCCGACGATCAAGATCGGCGCGGTGGCCGATATTACCGAGGACGGCACTGCAAATTACACCAATCATCCCGTGGTCAACCCGCGAACCGGGGTGATCCACAATGGCTGGACGCCGGTGATGTTGACGTATCTGCGCAGCAACAACATTACTCCGGATTTCCTCATCGAACACAAGTATGGGCCGGCTGACGGCGACACCCAGGACCTGCTTTATTTCAGCTCGATTGCATCGGACGCCACCAGCCTGCGCCAAATGCTGTCCGACTACCTGGGCAGCGCAGGAAGCAATGTCACCCTCGAATGTACCGAGTGCGGTTTGGGTGGCGACCGGCAGAGCTGCAGCCTCCCGGGCGGCTTGATCGATCTCGACAGCCTCGGCCAATACCTGCAGACCGAGTTCCACTCGCGTGTATGGTGGGATTTCCGGAACGGACAAAGCGCCCTCAGCAGTTCGGACCCGTCTTACTATGGCTGGCGGACCAACTCCAGCGGCGCTTACATTGCTGACGGCGGCATCGTGGGTGGCTTGGGAGATGTCCCGAGTTCCTGCTACCCCACATATTATTGCGACAAGCTCGTGCCACACTTTGTCAGTGGCGGCGACACAGTGGTTTCGGCCACGAGCGATTACTTGTTACTCGCCACCTACGCCGTGCGCCGGATGGACGGTACCTTAAACCTTCTGGTCATTAACAAGAGCAGTTACACAAACTTGACAGTCGCCTTCAACCTGGCCGGCTACGTGCCTTCACCCGACGCCACCACCTGGACCTACGGTATCCCGCAGGACAACGCGGCCGAAACCGGAATTGGCTCTTGCGATATCGCCCAGGGCAGCCTCTCCAGCGCGGCCGCCAATTTCAACTACAGCTTTGCACCTTACACGGCGACCGTAATCAATCTCGTGCCGACCCCCCCGGTGCTGGCCGCGTTTCCCATTCCATCCTCCGGCCAGTTTATCTATCAGTTACAGGGCTTGTCCGGTGTGCCGTATATCATCCAAACGGCCACAGACCTGACTGCGGGAAACTGGATCCCGATCTCGACCAACACGCTCACCGCTGCCACACTGAATTTCACGAACAACACGTCGTCGTCAGCCGCATTTTATCGGGCTGTGTGGCAGCCGTAGAGCCGTACGGGGTTAAAACACGTAAAGCTAAATCGTGAGGGATTTAATAAGAATTGCTCAGGAAAATGTGTGGTCTTTGATCAAAAAACGGCCATTATCCGTTTGATTCCGACCTCCGCCTCCTTTGAGATTTGAACGATTTCAAAATTCTTGCCGAGACAAATATTTTGGCAAACTTAACTCTTTTAGGGGTCAGGCACTGTCAGTGAAAGTGTCAGTAGATTGTATAGCTGGGTTAAGCCAAATTCCGGGGGAGTGCACTTGAATTGTGCAACGAAGTGGGCAACTTTGGCCCGGAAAATGGCGATCTTGGGCATAAACCCCACCTCTTCCGCCAACTGATAGAATCAACTGTTTTGTGAGTTTTTATGTTCCGCGGCAACAAGGAGTGGCAACAATTTCAAAACTGTTCAAAGGTACCATTGTCGTCCATCCGTGTCACAAAAGCACCTTCTAGCATCTCCTACGCGCGTGCTGAATGATCGTCATTCGTGCGTTTTTGATTCGTTTCGCCACGTCAGGCTAGATGCTTGCTAAATTGAAACCAGAAATGGTTTTGGAATCCCGAACTCTGCCTGTCTCCCGACACAACAATTTTAGAATTTGGACTCAGATAGTTGTTGCAAACCCAGCCGATAAAGCCAGCTCATGCCCAATTAAAAAAACACGGCGGCGACGCCGGCCCCCAACCTGTATAGACAGGTCCGCACGATGGCTCGGGTTTGCCTGGGCAGCTTTCGAAAGAACTCAGTGATGAATAACGTCGTCACGGCATTTTATTTTCATTAATCCAGGCCAGGTTCAAAGCAAATTATGATTCTCGGAAGATTCATTGAAACCACTCTCGAACAAAGGCCACTGTGGATTGTCACATACGAGATAATTGCATTCTGATGAACCGGCGCCTGCCTAGTATTCTGTCGATGCCAAAACCAGTGGCTGGCGTGCTGGCGTGGGCTCTGATGTTATTGATCGGTTCCTTGGATTACATCACTGGACGCGATTTTGCGTTGTCGGCATTTTATCTGATGCCGATTTGTTTGGCCTGTTGGGTGGTCGGGCGGAAGGCGGGGATCTTTCTTTCCATAGCAGGTACGGTCGTGTGGTTTGTCGCCGATTTCATGTCCGGTTTTGTTTATCTCCATCCCTTGACCCCATATTGGAACGCATTGATGTTATTTGTGTTCTTCCTGGTGGTAGTCTATCTGCTTTCTGCATTTCAAGCAGCTCACTACCATCTGGAAGAAATCGTCCAGCGACGAACGGCGGCGTTGGAAGCGGAGATCAAGGAACGCCAGCGACTTGAAAGTGCCAAACTTCAGGCGGAACGGCTCGCCATGGTAGGTACGATGGCGGCGCAGGTTGCGCATGAGGTTCGCAATCCGTTGGGTTCCATCACCCTGAATCTCGACCTGGTCCAAAGGGAAATAGAGAAGTTGGCCCGGGTCGGCGGGTGTTCAACGGACGAGGCAAACACGCTGGCCAATGAGATTCGTGCGGAAATTCATCGAATTCAGCGCGTCATTGAGGATTATCTGCAGTTTGCCCGACTGCCGAAGCTCCAACGCCAATCGGTGGCCTTGAACGCGTTTCTCGCCCAAAAATTGGCGTTTCTACACCCCGAGCTTGAACAGACGGACGTGGAGCTGCACACACATTTTGATCCGGCTCTGGCGATGGTCAGCGTGGACGCCGAACAATTGTGGCAAGCCGTGTTGAACCTCATCCGCAACAGTCGCGAAGCGATGCTCAACGGGGGCGAATTATCCGTTGGCACCTGGCGCGACGACGGGCAGGCCCTTTTGCGTGTCAGCGACACCGGCAATGGCATGACCGAAGCCCAGCTCCATCGCGTGTTTATGCCGTTCTTCACCACCAAGAAAGAGGGGACCGGTCTGGGACTGGCGCTCGTTCAGCAAATCGTCGCCGAGCACGGTGGCCATGTCGAATGCGAGAGCGTCAGCGGCAAAGGAAGCACCTTTACCATCTTCCTGCCGTTGGAGGAAAAATCCTGAAATGACCCTCCGATCACATATCCTGTTGGTGGATGACGATGAGCGGTTGCGTACGGCTGCCGGGAAGATACTCGCGGCCGAGGGTTATCACATCGTTGGCGTAGCCACCGGGCAGGAAGCACTCAAGCGGCTAAAACAAGAGGCCGTCGCATTGGTGGTCAGTGACCTGCGCCTGCCGGATTTGGATGGGTTGACGCTGTTGAAACAAGCACGCGAGCTACTGCCGGAGGGGGAAGTCGTAATGATTACAGGCCACGGCAGCGTTGCGCAAGCGGTCGAGGCCATGCGATTGGGTGCCTATGATTTCATCGAGAAACCCCTGGACAGTGCTGCGTTGTTGAAGACGGTGGCCAAAGCCATGGAAAAGCAGCGACTGACGAGCGAGAACCGGCGTTTGCGCCGCCAACTCCAACAACGGCGCGGCGTCGAGGCGCTCATTGGCGACAGTCCGCCGATGCAGACCGTCAAACAGCTTATCCGCCAACTCGCGCCCACCAATGTCAATGTGCTCATTCAAGGAGAGAGCGGCACGGGCAAGGAGATTGCCGCCGATGCCTTGCATAATCTGAGCGGTCGCCGCGATCAGCCGTTCGTGAAAATCAGTTGCGCGGCAATTCCTGAAACCCTGCTTGAGAGCGAATTGTTCGGACACGAACGGGGCGCGTTCACCGGCGCCGCCGGCCCACGGCCCGGCAAGTTCGAATTGGCGGATGGCGGAACGTTGCTGCTGGACGAAATCGCGGAAATGACCCCGCAATTGCAGGCCAAACTGCTCCGCGTGCTGCAGGATGGAAGTTATTCGCGTCTCGGCGGCACGAGGGAACTTCGCGCTAACGTGCGCTTGCTCTGCGCCACCCATGCCGACATCCCCGGGGCCGTCCGAGAGGAAAAATTCCGGCACGATTTATATTACCGGATCAATACCGTGCAAATTGTACTGCCGCCATTGCGCGAGCGGCGTGAAGACATTCCATTGCTCGCCGGCCATTTTCTACGGACTTTCGCCGACGCCATGGGCAAGGATATCCTTACCATCGCGCCACGCGCTCTCGATCAACTAGTGGCTCACTCGTGGCCCGGCAACGTTCGTGAACTGAACCACGTCGTGCAGCGGGCCGTGGCACTGGCGAATGGCAACACGATCGACAGCTTCACTTTTGCGCCAACGGCTTCCAATGCCGTGAAAGCAACCAAGGGATGGGATGAAGCAAGTGTTTCCATTCCCATTGGCACGAGGATGGATGAGGCCGAGAAACAACTCGTGCAAGCGACGATTGAACATTGCGCAGGCAACAAACTCAAGGCCGCGCGGATGCTGGGCATTCCCCCGCGCACGATGTATCGGCACTTCCCGAACTCAGAGGAGTAAAGGCATCGGCCAGATTGGCAGTGTCTGATCTGCCAATCTGGCATAACGACGAATTTGAACTTTTGGTCCAATAGATACTTTCCGGTTGAAACGCCAGAAAAACCGCATTTCCCGGCCGGCATTTTGCGCTGGCACAGGTTTTGCAATGACCTCGTAAGTAGTGATGGACAGCATCCTGAACAAAAATATCCTGATTATTGATGACGACGAGCGCATGTTGCGTGCCCTCGACAGGGTGCTGGGTAGTGAAGGAGCAGTAATCACCACCACGAAATGGGCCGGGGATGCGATTGAGTTTTTGATTCGGCGGGAAAAGATCGTGGATCTGGTCATCACGGATTTGCGGATGCCACTCGTGACCGGCATGACGCTGGTTTACGCCATTCATCTCATTTTTCCAGCCATTCCAACGATCGTATTAACCGCGTTCGGTAACCCCGAAATTAGAGACGAATGCCTCCGCCAGGGTGCGGCGGCTTTTTTGGAAAAAACCCTCAGCACCTCTCAACTGCTCGCTGCCATCGAGAAGGTTCTCGCATTGCAGGAGTCTGACCCGCGGACAAGTCGGCGGGTAATGAATAATGAAAAGATGACCAGCTATGAAAATATTAAACCGGACAAAACCAACTGAACCCGCGGCTCAAGAGGGCCGGGGGCACACCTCCTTGCATCTCACGCCCGCGGGCCACGTCGCCGAGCCACCCCGCAGATCCCCGGCCCCTGCGGTCAAAGCACGCCCGGCAAACGGAATTAAGGTTAAGAGCAAAATAGAAACTTTTTACCACGCCGCACCTGCCGCCAAGAGTGTGCAGTTGCTCGGTGACTTCACGCACTGGCAACAGCAGCCGATCAATCTGCGAAAAGGATCGAACGGCTTGTGGTGGACGGCGGTCAGACTCGAGCCCGGCACGCATTACTATCGCTTTCTGGTGGACGGCCAATGGCATGACGACCCGGAGTGCCCGCTGTATGCGCCAAATCCATTCGGCTCTAAGAATGCCGTTCGACAGGTTAATTGATTTTCCCCACCGGACCGGAGTGGGGCAGGGAAAGCCAGGGAGAAGAAGCAGGTTTCCTCAGGAGTCTTTGGTTGGGGCGTCGCGTTGTGCGAAGTTGTGCCAGTGAAGGCGGAAGTGAGGAACTGCCGGGGAAAAGCCGGGCGGCGCTTGTCGCGCCGCCCGGCCAGTTACAACAGAGGGCGATTGAAAATAATGAAACGAAAAATCATCACTGAGATCAACAGGGCTTGGCAGGACATTTTTTGATCTGCACGGAGCCGGAGACAGCTTCCGCTGCAGCCAAACGACCCACCAGCACACCGTGCAAACCCCCAGTCGAATCTTAAAGATGCTCCGGCAAATGCAGGGCGGTTTCTTAGTTTTAGGTTTTTGCATTTTCCCGACGGCAGTTCCGGCCTTTGTGGTATCGTCCAGTGACGGGCCGCTTGTTCTGGCATTAAGGCCTGGTGTGACAGCGATCGAAATTCAAAGGGCGTTGGACTCCCTGCCCGCCGGGGGCGGCGAAGTAGTGCTCCCCCCCGGGAAAATCGAATTAAGCCAGCCTATTGTCTTGCAGCGGGATAATCAGAAGTTGCGTGGCGCGGGCCCCGCAACGATTTTATATCTAGCTGACAATGCCAATTGCCCTGCAATTATTATGGGCGAGCCGGTAAATCACCCGAGACCTATCCGTCATTTGGACGTTAGCAACCTGCTCATTGATGGAAATCGCCGACATCAGCAGCGCGAACTCTGGCGGCTCCAGGGCGAAGGATCGGCAATCCGCAATAACGGGATTACGGTTCAAAACGTGAGTGATTCAATAATCGAAAATGTGACCTGTGCCCACTGTCGTTCGGGCGGTTTGGTCACGACACAGGGCACGCGGCGTTTGACGGTTCGCGATTTGAATTCATACGACAATCAGTTTGACGGACTGGCATGTTACATGACGGTCAATTGCCTGTTTACCGAACTCGATTTACATGACAATCCCGGCGCCGGCATTTCGCTCGATCAGGATTTCAATCATAACATCATCGATGATGCCATGCTCGCCGCCAACGACCATGGCATTTTCATGCGTTGGAGCCACGACAACCAATTTCGCGACATCTCCATCCACAACAGCCGCGGCGACGGCGTGTTCATGGCACAAGCCTATGCCTTGACGGCGCGCGGATGGCAACTAGTGCCGCAAACCCAATGCACAAAGAATTCCTTCACCCATCTCATCGCCGACAAATGCGGCGGCGCCGCGTTTCGGATCAATGATATTAACTGCACCAACAACGTTATCACTGGCGCGCAATTTAATGACAATCTCCACGGCGGATTATCGCTGGTTCAGCCGAATCTGTTGACGTTACAAGGCCCTCCCCCTTTGGTCGGCAATTAAAATACATTCAGGATTTCGTCAATTCGCGCGAATCAAAGTTTTCAAAAGCGGTTCGCGTTCGTTGCGCATCGGTGCTCTGTATAAAAAGCAGTGACGGCCTGTCCATATCATACAGTTGTTCGAGCAGAGTGGGCTTGTCCTGTGCAAACGGGAGGGCGAACCACGTTCTTTATGATTAAGTGTTTCTGCTCGAAATGGCTCTCGGGCAGGTTTTGGGAAAGCGACGGACGTGGTGTTTGAACTGCGTCGGAGATCACGCCCGCCGACAGGCAAAACTGAGGGCCTTGCCATGCAGTGTGAGACTGGGTGCGCTTGCTGATATTAGCAACTCATTTCACAAGGTATTATTGCTTGGGAGACCACATGAGCTACATGTTTTCGGTTATCCCTCCCAAAACCGAAATCATGGCGTGCAATGCCTGAACCAAACCGGTCATGTCATTGACTCCCTTCTGGTAGTCGCTCTCCGAACGATAGGCTCGTAAATTTTTAACACGCCGCAATCTGCCAACCATGCGGTGGTGGAAATTCTGCAAATCTCCAATCCACGGCTCTGAAAGGAGCAGCCACATGGTCTCGTATGGCGCATACAAAAATCCATTTCTCCGATGCCATCCGACCTTCTCCAAATCAGCGAACAAACGACTGCATTGAGTTTCGGTGAGTTTCATACACCATGTCGCGCTTCCCATTCCGCAGGCGGCCACTTGCCTGATGGCAACTTAAGGAGAATGACTTCGAATGCTTTTGACTTCACGGTTTATGTCAGCCCACAGTTCGCTCGATCCACAATGGACATTCCGAAAGCGGATTTGCTTGAGAGTTGGCAGGTTTATCGCCATTGACCACGAGAAAGCGCTGGCACGGATTCGCCCGGCCTCGGGTTGATCTGATCGCGGTTTATCACCACCGGTTTCAAGGGAAGCATTCATATCTTCACATGGGCATCACCCGGTTGAGGCATTTGACGGTGACTGGCTACTGGATCTGCGGGATGCGGATGTCGCCTGAGTGATGGAGAATGCCAAAGGCATACAACAACCACGCGACAACGCAAATCACCACGACGGCGTTGAGAATTTTTTTGATTGATCCGGCCATCGGGATGTAGGTGTTGACGAGCCAGAGCAACACTCCAATGACGACCAGAGTAATGGCGAGGGAAATCAGTGGCATATATTACCTTCAATTGGGTTGGGTGTTTTACTAATCATGCCGCAAGCCTAGTTTGGAAAGTGAAAGGGCGCTATTCGGTGTTTTACCCATCAGGCCGAACCTGATGAATCCAGCCCCGCCCAAGTATCCAGGCCGGAGGAACCTTGACTGGACGCGGGAGCGGGGACTGGATTCATCAAAACCGCAAGCCGCCGGCTGACAGCCTTTTTGGCGGCGATGCCATCTGTTCGCGGGCGCCATTGGCCGTGCGCAGATTGGCTTCCACCGCCTCCAGCAACTGTTCGACGGAATAAGGCTTGATCAACGCCGCCATGGGTTGGAGCCAGGCATATCGGGTAAGCAAGTCTTCCGGCAGCAACCTTCCGGTGGCCATGATAACCGGCAGGGCCAGGTGGGCGGCCCGCAGCTTTTTGACCAGGGCCAGGCCTGTCAATCCAGGCATATCGTAGTCGGTAATCAGGAGAGCGTAGCTTTCGGGGGCGTGGCAGACGGCACGAAGTGCCTTCCAGCCCGCCATGCCGTCTTCGGCGGTGTCCACCTGATAGCCAAAACTCTTCAGTACTTCAGCAGTGAGACGGCGGATGTCCGGTTCGTCGTCAACGACGAGAATGCGGGCGGGCGGATTCGTCCGGCATTGAAGCGCTTCGACAGCTCGCGCCCTGCCCAGGAAATTTTTACTTTCTTCCATCATACGACCATAGGCTGGAATGACCGACGGGCGCTATTCGGTGTTCTACGTATGCCGGATTTAGTGGAGCCAGCCCGAATTCGAGAACGAAAAAGGCGATGAAGGTAAACCCAGCCCATCCATTCAAATCGCAAACTTAAATAATGGTCAACTGGACACTGCTTTCGATGATGCCCGCGCTGATGGCGTAGCGGGTGAGTCCGGCGGTGTCATGGATGTCGAGCTTCTGCATGATATGCTCGCGATGTTTCTCGACGGTCTTGATGCCGATGCCGAGTTCCGAGGCGGTTTCCTTGTTGGCCTTGCCTTCGGCAATGAGCTGAAGGATTTCCAGCTCGCGCGCCGTCAGCGTGACGGCTTTCTTCTTGAACCCGCCCGCGCCGTTCGGCAACGGCGGATGGATGCGATCCTGACGCCGGGAAATGGCGGGACTGTAAAATCTTTTCCCGTGGTGGACTTCCCGGATTGCCCGGCACACTTCGTGAGAAGAGGTTTGTTTGAGCAGAAATCCCACGGCACCGGACTCGGTTGCGTTTTTGACATACGCGTCATCGCTATGCGCGGAAAGGATGAGCACTTTGGTGGCCGGCTCGGCTTTGAGAATCTGCCGGGTGGCTACCAAACCATTGAGCCTCGGCATGGCAATGTCCATCAGCACCACGTCGGGATGAAGTTTCTTGGCCAGCATGAAGGCCTGACGCCCGTCCTGGGCTTCGCCGATAATTTCAATATCATCTTCCAGTTCGAGCATCTTGCGAAAGCCCTCGCGCACAATGGTATGGTCTTCCGCCAGTAAAACCGTGATTCGTTTCATGAAAATTCAAGAATTGTTTGCATCAAATTAATTAGCGGGTTTTCCGCCCCCTCCCGGCACGGGCCTGGCCGAGGGGAATCTGCGCCAGGATCGTGGTCCCGTTGCCCGGGGCGGATTCGACAATAAATTTGCCGCCGACCATCTCCAATCGTTCCCGCATCCCGAGCAGCCCGAGGTGTTTGCCGCCATGGGCGCGCAAGGCGCGGTCCACATCAAAGGATTTCCCGTCGTCTTTGATTTTCATGCAAACCAATCCCGCCAGTTTCTGGATGCTCACTTCCACCCGGCTGGCATGGGCATGGCGGGCCACATTGGTGAGCGCTTCCTGGGCGACGCGAAAGAGCGCCGTTCGCCGGGCGGCATCCAATTCTTCAATCTTCATGGTAAAGGTCGCCAAACTGGCGCGAACACCCGTGCGCGTGGTAAAGTTCTTCATGAACGAATGCAGGGCGGGAATCAGCCCCAGGTCGTCCAGCACCGTCGGGCGCAGGTCGCGCGCGAACCGATGCACAATGTCCACCGATTTTTCCACGAGCCTTTGGGTGCTGGAGATTTTTCTCTGGAGACCCTTGTGATTGAGCGTGGACTCGGTTTTCAAGGAAGCCAGCCGGACATTGATGCCCGTCAAAGTCTGGGCAATTTGATCATGCAGCTCGCGGCTGATCATCCTGCGTTCGTCCTCCTGGGCGGACAGCAGCTGGCGGGACAGCAGCCGTAATTGTTCCTGCATGTGCCGCGATTGCTGGAGCAACTCGCTGTAGTGTTGCTCGCTCTTGCGGAGGGACTCTTCCACCAATTTGCGCTGGAGGATTTCCTGCTGCAACTGCCGGTTCGAGGCGGTCAGGTCCGAGCTGCGCTGGTTCAGCATCCGGATCATTTGTTGCAAATGCGCATTGGCCTCCCGCGCGGTGCGGTGGGTCTTCTCGATCGGGGTGATGGCCTCGGCAAAAAAAGTTCCCGCCCGCCGGATCATCCGGTCCCGGGTGCCGGGGGAGTAGTCCGGCAATACCAGGGTAATCAACGCCTGCTCGTGAAAGCGGGCCAAATCCAGCGTCTCCAGCCCCAGGGCCATGGCCTGACGTCCCAACGCTTGCGCCGACTGCGAATTCGTCCGCGGAGCTTGCTTCAGGTGTTGGCGCAGCGCCGCGACATATCGTTGTGACAGGCCATCTAATTTTCGTGCCATTTCAGGTGCAACTTTACGTCCGATGGTGAATACCGAATTCACGTGCGAACTGTTTTATGCTTTTTACAGATTTATCAACCAGCCGTTGCGTGCTGACAATCTCTTTTTTGAGGCCTCCGGCATCGAGGGCGGCCTCCTTTTTCAATGTCAACAGGCGGACATTGATGCCCAGCAACGTCTGGGCAATTTCATCATGCAGGTCGTGGCTGATCTTTTTTCGGTTGTCCTCCTGCGCCGACAAAAGCTGATGGGTCAGGCGCTGCAAATGCTTCTGGAGGCGACGTGATTCCTTCAAAAGTTTCCGCGAGTGGTCCCTGCTTTTTTCGAGAGACCGCTCCACGTTCTTGCGCTGAACGATGCCCCGTTTCAAGGACTGTTGGGAGGCCGCCAGGTCCATCGTGCGCCGACCCAGTGTCTGGCGCAGTCGACTTAAGTGGACGTTGGACTTGAGCGCCGCCTGATGCGTTTCCTCGATCGGGATGATCGCCTCGGCAAAAAATATTTCCGCCCGCTTGATGAGCCCGTCCCGGCTGCGGGAGGCTTCCAGGGTGGCGAGCGCTCCCTGGTGAATCCGGGCCACGTCCAGCGTCTCCAACTTGAGGGCCGCCGCCTCGCGTCCCAGTCTGCGCGCCAGCTCGCACGGCGCAATCGCCCGCGAAACTTGCCGCACGTGCTTTTTCAGCGCCGCCACATATCGTTGGGACAGCCGGATTAATTTTTGGTTCATGTTGCCATACTGCCTTCGGCGGAATTCTCCCGGGTGCTTGATCGCGCAGCGACACGCCGGGAATCCGGAAGCAAGGTCGGACAATTGCTCCATCCGGGATATAAGGTGTTCTCCGTATGGCGCGAGGCGGTTTGGGAACATGTTGGAAAAAATGAAGGTATTGCTGCCATGCCCGGAATTCCCGGACACGTTCTGGAGCTTCAAACACGTGTTGGAATTCATCCGCCAGTACGCTGCATTGGCCGCCCCGGGTCTGTCACCCGAGATGCCACCGTGGGCTGAACACCAGCCATAACTTACGTTCTGGTTACACCTGATAACAAAGGGCCGCCGGATGGCGTAACCTGCCTCCAATGTTAAAACCAATAACCAAAAGACAGACAGGAACAATATGTACTTAGCCATAGGTGGAACACTGGGCGTTCTGTGGGTGCTGGGGATGGCGTATGGTTACAGAATGGGCGGGGCGATTTACATCGTGCTGGCGGCGGCCATAATCATGACAGGTTTTGGGCTTCGTCAATGGTGGCGGCGTCCGGTGGCATAAGCAGTAACTGGCTTGTCAACGCAGGCGGGAGAACGACACAGGCCGGGAGATGGCTTTGTGAGCGCCAGTCCCGGTAGGGTTACACCCCACAGCCAACGGCCGATCCACAGCCCAGCCTGTCACCTGCGAAAAAACAAAAAAAGAAGGAATAAATATGATGATTAAGAACAACGCAGTCGTGGCGATCTACAAGTCCCACACCGAAGCCGAAGCCGCCGTTCGGGAATTGCAGCAATCGGGGTTTGACATGAAGAATCTCTCAATCGTCGGACGCGACCATCACACGGATGAACATGTGGTGGGCTACTACAATACCGGGGACCGCATGAAACACTGGGGAAAACAGGGAGCCTTCTGGGGCGGGATTTGGGGATTGTTGTTCGGTTCCGCGTTCTTTTTGGTTCCAGGCGTCGGGCCGTTGCTTGTGGCGGGGCCGCTCGTCGGCTGGATCATCGGGGGACTGGAAGGCGCGGTGGTGGTGGGTGGTCTGAGCGCGATGGGTGCCGGCCTTTACAGCCTGGGCATTCCCAAGGACAGCATTCTGCAATACGAGACCGCGCTGAAGACCGGCAGGTTTGTCGTTATTGCCCACGGTTCCGCCGGGGAAACAACCCACGCCCGGGAGATCATCCAACGCACCCACCCGGATGAGTTGACAGAACATCAGCCTTCACTCACCAGCCCGGTGCCACAGCCCGTGGGAGCATAGTTTGGGCGCAAAACACAATCACTCAACCAAAAAATATCACCATTATGAAAAACAAAACATTAGTCATCACATTCCTTTCCATCGCTGCTATCGCGGTGGGCTGCAATAAAGAGCAGACCACCTCGCAGCAGATGGACAAGGTTCAAACCGAAACAACGCAGGCCGCGCAGGACATGAAGAGTTACACCTTCGCGCAGAAGGCTGAATTCGTTAAAACCATGCAGGGTCAGTTGGATATTCTCAATAAGGATTTGGACCAACTCTCCGCCAAAATCGACAGTTCCAATGATGCGGTCAAGGCCGAGGCCAAACCCAAACTCCAGGTATTGCGCGATCAGGTGGCCCAGTTGAATCAGCAGCTGGCCGATGCCCAGAACGCCACCGAGTCCACCTGGGACAGCGTCCAAAGCGGATTCCAGAAGGCCTACGAAGCGACGAAGGATGGATTCAATCAGGCACGCCAGTGGGTCAGTGATAAAATCGCGCCCTGAGAAAAACGTTGTTCGCGCCGGGCGGCGACGTGCGCAAGCCGACACCGCTGCCCGGCAAGTATGTAATTTTTATGTTTCAAACTTTGACTGGCGTTGAGAATGATTTCCTGCCGGATGGCGGATTCGCCTCAGTTCCTCCTGGTGACCGCCGCGATTTTGGCCGGAGGTCGTTCCAAGCGCCAGTCATCCAATTATGAAGTGAGCAGCGCGCCATGTTCGCCAAATCAACCAAAGCACCGGGTATGTTTGGCCCTCCCTTCATGCGGCCGGTGGGCAGATTGGGAGAGTGGGTTTGGGCGCAATGGGATGAGTTGCGGCATGTAGCGGCTGTGATCGGGACCATGCTCTTCGTCTGCGCTCAACCGCGACACTGGGCGCGCGCGGTGCGAAAAGCATTTGCCCTGCAAATTCTGTCCGTTGGCGTCGAACCGCTCTGGTTTGTCGGCGCAGTGGCGGTGTTCGTCGGCATATCCGTGGTGGTGCAACTCACCTTCTGGACCGGCCAAGTAGGGCAGTCCCAACTGCTCGGACCCCTGTTGGTGGCTGTCGTGGCCCGTGAACTCGGTCCGGTGCTCATCAACCTTGTGGTGATCGTCCGGAGCGGCAGCGCGATGACGACCGAACTGGGCGTTCTCAAAATCAACGGGGACGTCCATGCACTGGAAGCGCGAGGGGGGGATCCTTTCTTGCAACTGGTAGTGCCGCGGTTGCTGGGCACAGCGGTCTCCACGTTTTGCCTGACCATAGTTTTTATCCTCGTCGCTTTCGCGAGCGGTTACTGGTTCGCGGCCTGGATGGGGATGGGCAGCCGCGATTTGCTTCTGTTTGCGGACACCGTCTCGGGCGCGGTTCAACCCAAAGATATTTTCAACATCCTCGCCAAAAGCATCCTGCCGGCATTGTTTGCGAGTGCGACCTGTTGCCTCGGCGGGCTGGGCGTCGGTGGATCGGTCACGGAAATACCGCGGGCCACGCAACGGGCTCTCACCCGTTCCGTCGCCGGACTGTTTGTCATTTCCGCGGTGGTTTCGCTGCTGACTTACCTGTGATTATGAAGGAAGAGACCAACATCCCTGAATCTGCCCGCCGAAATGACCACGACCCGCGTTTGGAACAGCGCTTCAAATTCCGGCGCGTCAATGAAATCACCGGCACTTTTGTGCTCATCGTGGTCGCCTTGCTGGTCGCCGCCGTTATGTGGACGGGCCACAGCCAGCGCTGGTTCAAAAGCCGCGTCACCCTGCGGATTGTTCTGCCCGACGCCGGCGCAGCGGGCATCCGGCAGGGCTCGGAGGTTTACTTTCTGGGTACCCTCGTGGGATCGGTGTCTGATGTGGTTGTGGATGAAACGGGCCACATGGAAGCCCAGGCGAACATCCGCCGCGACTTCTTCCGGTTCGTGCGTGTGGATTCATCGGCGGTCATCAAAAAGAAATTCGGCGTGGCCGGCGATTCGTTTTTTGAAATCTCCCGCGGCAAGGGCCGGCCGTTGGCGGAAAAGAATGCATCCATTGTCTGCAACGAGCAGTTCCAAAGCGCGCTGGAAGCGGCGGTCGAGGATATCCGCAGCCAGGCCATGGCGGTGTTGAAAAAAACCAGCGCCGGCCTGGACACATGGACCTTGCTCGGCACGAACCTCAACAACACGCAGGAGCGATTGGACCAACTGGTTGCCGGCGTTCAGGCGGGCAAGGGCACGGTGGGAAACTGGCTGAACGATCCCGCAACCGCGGACGAGCTGAAGACGTTGCTCGTCAAGGCAAACCAATCGGTGGACGGACTGCAAGTCACGTTGCACAACCTTCAGCAGGCCAGCACCAATTTGCCGGCGATCAGCGATATCGTTGGCAAGGAGGCCAAAGATCTTCCTGGATTGGTTTTGCAAACGCAGATCTCGATGCGTGAGGTGGAGCGGTTGGTTGAAGCCATGCAAAAAACGTGGCTCCTGCGCAAATATGTAAACCCGACGAATCCGCCGCCCCTGCGCCCCCAGTCCGAACCGACAACGCCGGAAGAGCAGCCGGTGAAAGTGGTCCATTCACCGAGGGATCCTGCAAACTGATTTTCAGGCTAAACCGGATTTCGCCGGGCCGTTCGCAAAATGCACCTTCGGGTTAGACCTGATAGCGCAGGGCACGGCTCGCAGCGTACCGTGCTGTTAGTATTTAAATATCAATAACGCAACAACCGAAAGAATATTTTATGTTATACACGCTCGCGGTAATACTGATTATTCTGTGGCTGCTGGGGCTGGTGACCGGCACCGCGGGCAGCTTGATCCACATTCTCCTCCTCCTCGCCATTGTAGCAGTTTTGTTACGGGTCATCTCCGGCAGAAAGCCAGTGCTGTAACCAAAGAAATCAACCTATAGACTCAATATGAATACAAAAACCATCGTTGCCGTCCTCCTGGTCGCCTTGGGTGTTGTGGTGCTCGCTTACTCGGGCATCACTTTCACGACCCCGGGAAAACCTGTTGGTTTCCTTGGAATGCACTTTGAAACGACTGACAGCCACTTTATCCCGCCAGTCGTCGGCGCGCTCGCACTCGTTGGCGGAATCGTATTACTACTCGTGAGACCCAGGCGGGTTTGACGGGTGGAGTCAGGGCCTGCGCTGGCAAAACAAACGAACTGCTCACCCATAACACCATGATTCCACATCACAGCCATTTGATTGCAGGTGTGACGGGCGGAAGAGCCGGCGGCGCGGAACGTTTTCGGCGGTTGAAATGGAATGAGTTGGTGACGCGTGGCGACTTCGTCGAGGACGGGAATCAGGGTTTTGAACCCTGGGCCGGGCCGGGCGGCTTCCGAGCCGACTCGTTTGTGAAACCGATTTATCGGCGTGCCGAAAGCCGTTCGACCCCAGCCAAAAAATAAAATGAATAGATCAAGGAGCCACAACCGCAGTATTAAACTTCAACTTTTCTTCAAGACTTTGCGTTCCATGGAGGGTTAACCGGAAAATGTGAAATGAAAGTAAAAATATTCGAAGTTGTTCTTCACAAGCTCCGCTCCGGCAAGTCGCCGGCGACGGCCTTGGAAGAGCAGATTAACGAGTTCCTCGATCAATACCCGGACCTGAAGTTGGTGTCCGCGCACATGAGCACCCTGGTCTCGCCCGCCGAACCGAATGCCATGCCCCGGACGGAGGAATCATCGATCAACATTTTCTGCACCTTGTTTTATACCAACTAGAGCACAAGAGTGATATGCAACCCAACACCGATAATATCCCGAAGACGAAGGAACTTCACGGCGTAGCGACACTTAAATCACTGCACACGTATCTCCGACTGCTCGAGAACTCATCGGAATTGAAAAGAAAGATGCCGACGTCTTCCAGCCAAAGGAGCGTGAAGGAAGGTTTGGGGGAGATCAGCCGACTCGTCGAGCTTGACCATGCCATGTTTAAAGACCCGCAAACAATTGCGGCCGTAATCGGTTCCCAGCGGTTCGTCATGATCTGGGGAGAACCCTCCGTCACCGACCGTGTTGCCCGTATTTTCGACAGTTCGAAAGTGCTTTTGACCGTGCTTATAGACCCAGGACATTTTCAGACGGCAACGGCCGCGCAACCGGGATCAACACCGGGGCCCGCCCAAAGGCAGAGTATGGCCAAGTCCCTTTCAACAAGTTGGGCTCAATCCAAAACTGAATCGCCCGCGGCCCCGGTCCGGATGAACGCTGACCACGAAAGTACGATTGAGAGCCTGAAACCGCTGCTGGCCGGAAACAGCACGTTGACCTGTCGGCTGTTCCGGGTTCTTTTCGAGCATCTGTTGGGATTCGCGTCATTCTCCGGCGATCAACAGGGAAGTGCCACCCTCGTGAACGAGCTGGTCGGCAGCAAAGAGCACGGTCGGTCCTTTCTCGCCACGGCGCTGTTCATACTGGGAGCAGAAATTGATCGCGAGCATTTGATGTCATTCATGCTGGAACAGGGTCTTTTCGGCATGCAAATATTCGAACATCTCCTGCAAAACCGGGATTACTGTGATGCCTATTACACTTTTAGAAGACTCGAAAAGGCGTTCATGGCATCACCCGCCGAAGAGGAAAAGCAACTCAAGGACCGGCTCGACAAATTCAACGTGCAATTCGGAGGAAAACCCTATGGCGCGAAGCTGTTCGAAGCGGAGGATCCAGACAAAACCAAGGTCGATGCTTGCATGGCCGCCGCTGATCTCCTCGAAGCGATGGCGTTCACTCCCTGGGGCATGAGCCTGAGCAATGCGCTATCCGCCAGTTCATCGAACTCGATTCGGTCCATGAGAATCCTGGCCGGGCATTTCGAACGTTTCGCCCACGGGGACGAAACCAAAGAACAGGCCAACAAGGAGATTGGCGATCATCTCCTCGCGTTTGCCCGGCAGTTTTCGGCCGACAGCAAGGCAGGCTAGTTTTCACCATGCGGCATGAGGAAGCCATTTATATGTATGTATTGAAGCTCATTTGTATGACGATCATCCAATTGATCAGGCAGGTTTGGCTGCTTCCTCAAACCGTCACGAATGCCGTCAAGCAAAGGCGGCAGCAGGCGGTTCGAAACGAACTTGAAGCCGAACGGCTCGATCGGATACGCAACCCTTCAAAGTATCTTGGAAAATGATTTGAAATTCGATCCGGAAGAACAATCTGAAAAAAACATTTAAAAATGAACAACAAGCACAACAAGGTATATGTAGATAACCTGGCCGCGGTTACGACGGAAAGGGAGCTGTTGGATCTGTTTTCCTCATATGGCAACGTCGCGGAAGTCAGTATCGCGGTTGATCGCATCAGTCGTAAGCCGCGCGGTTTCGGCTTCGTAACCATGGCCACATCCGAAGGCGCCCGATCGGCCATTCAAGCGCTCAACGGCAAGGCGATGGGAACCTGCACCCTTACCGTAAGCGAAGCGTGGCTTCACGAACAGGGCACCAGTCCGCCCAGCGGCACCGAAGTCCGCGCCGCCGTTCCAACCATCTTGGCCAAGCCGGCACTTAAGGAAGCATCGTGAACTTTAAGGACACCCAATTGCAGCAGTGTTATGACCGCAACCTTGTCGAGTCGGGTGATGCTTCCGGGGCCATGCGCCAGGTCCGTGCTCTGATCGCCACACATGATTTTTATCAGATGCTCGAAGGGGCTCACTCTGCCAGAGTCCACGAGACGATGGAGCATCTTCTCTCCGCAGGATTGCGCCCGGAACTGCGCCGCTGGTATCAACACCCCGGAGCCGGAACGGATTGCGCCGCAGTCAAATTTAGAGATCATTTGAGTCGCCTGGCGGGGGAACGACTCGAAATTCCAACAGAAATCTCCCATAGTCCAACTTGAGCGTACGACAATTCAAAAGCTCCCGATGGAGAAACCATTATGCGACGTCCCAAAGGCATTAAAACCAAAAAGTCCGTGGCAAAGCGTTTCAAGATAACCGGCACCGGTAAAGTGCTCTTCCGGGGCGCCGGTCGGCGCCACTTGCTTCAAGGCAAGAATTCCAAGCGCCGGCGGTCGTTGCGCAACGCCGGGGTCCTCGGACCAACCGATGTTTATCGTGTCAAACAGAATCTGCCATTCAGTCATTAACACCCGCTTTTTGTTGCGCAAAGTTATGAAACACGACCCCGCTTCCTCCCAACCAGGCGCTCCGTTGGACGTTCCGAACTGGAAACCGATTGTCGCCCGATATCAACAGCCGTCGCCGGGCCGGGCGCTCTGGCAGGTAGTGAACACGCTGGTTCCTTATGCAGCACTTTGGTATTTGATGTACTTGAGCGTGTCGATTTCCTGGTGGCTTACCGGGCCGCTGGCTGTTCTTGCCGGTGCGTTCCTGGTGCGGGTGTTTATTATCTTTCACGATTGCGGCCACGGATCCTTTTTCAAAACCACGGCCGCCAACCACACCCTGGGCGCAATCACCGGCGCGCTGACCTTCACGCCGTTCTATCATTGGCGTTGGGAACATGCGATCCATCATGCCAGCGCGGGCGATTTGGACCGGCGCGGCACAGGCGATGTCTGGACATTGACCGTGCAGGAATATCAGGAAGCGTCGCGCCGGAAGCGTTTCGCGTATCGTCTGGCGCGTAATCCGCTGGTGCTGTTCGTGCTGGCGCCGCTGTTCCTGTTTGTCTTCAGAGAGCGGGTACCCTCGCTCAAGGCGCCGTTGCGCGAGCGTTACTCGGTGTATTGGACAAATCTCGCAGTGGGGGCCATCGCGGCCGGCTTGATCTGGATTTTCGGCCTTAAGGCTTACCTGATCATCCAGTTGACCGTGCTAATGGTGGCCGGCTCGGCCGGGGTGTGGTTGTTTTACGTGCAACACCAATTCGAGGGAGTCTATTGGGAACGCAAGGATGACTGGGATTACGCCACGGCCGCATTGAAAGGCAGTTCATTCTACAAATTGCCCCGGGTGCTGCAATGGTTCTCGGGCAACATCGGATTTCATCACATCCATCATCTCAGCCCGCGGATCCCAAACTACCACCTGGAAAAATGCCACCAGGCCGAGCCGTTGTTTCAAACCGTGAAACCCGTGACGCTGCTCTCCAGCTTTAAGTCCTTCACCTTCCGACTCTGGGACGAACAGCGGCGCAAACTGGTGAGCTACCGCCACGTCAGAACCCCGCCCGGACGACAGCGATGAATGCTGCGGTATTGACCGGCTATCGGCCGGCAGCCATTGGCGCGTGCATCGGCCGCATTTAATCCAGGGAAAAGTCAAAACCCGGCGCGTACGACCCGGCCAGCCCTTCCTGCCTCACTCCATGGCGGCCAGCAGTTCATCCAGGGGAACCGTGGCGAAGCTGGTGGCCGAGTCGCTCATGGCATAGGGGATGATGAGTTCGCGTCCGTGCAGCAGCGCGCCGCAGGTGTAAACCACGTTCGGAACATAACCTTCGCGTTCGGCTTCGTTCGGTGAAAGCAAGGGTTCGCGCAAGCGGCCGATGACGCGGCTGGGATCGTTCAGGTCGAGCAGGAACGCGCCGAGACAATATTTTCGCATCGCGCCCACGCCATGGCTCAGCACCAGCCAGCCGGCTTCGGTTTCAATCGGCGAGCCGCAGTTGCCGATCTTGAAGAATTCCCAGGGCTGGGCGGGTGCCAGCAGCAGCTTCGGCGTTTGCCAGAATCGGACATTTTCCGAAAACATCAGGAGGATGTTCTCATCGTCCTGGCGCGAGAGCATGGCGTATTGTCCGTTGATTTTGCGCGGAAAGAGCGCCATGCCTTTGTTCTGCATTCCCGGACCGTTGAGCGTGCTGAACTTGAAATGGAGAAAGTCCGCGGTCTCCAGCAACTGCGGCAACGTGATCTTGCCGTCGTAGGCGGTGTAGGTCGCGTAATAACCGAAGCTGCCGTCGTCGTTCTGGAAGCGAACGAAGCGCGCGTCTTCGATGCCGTTGCTCTGGCTGGGCGCGGTCGGAAAGAGGACGCGCTGGGAAGGCCGGCTGTCGGACGCGAAGCTCACTTCATAATTCGATTCCGCCAGCAACAGGATGCCGCGGGCCGCCCGGGTCGCCGTGGCGTCGGAAGTGTCCGTCGTCAGGCCCGAAGCCAGCAGAACCTGGCGCAGCTCTTTCAACGTGAAATCTTCGTGCAGCTGATCCAGGACGCGCCGGCAAAAATCATTTTGCACGCCCGCCTCTTCAAGTTTATGGGCAAACAACCCCTTGGCGTACGCGGCGTTGGACACGCGCTCCGGCTCGGCCGCAAACGGCACGGGCGGCGTGAGCGTAATCCGATGTTGTGCGCTGACCGTGCCGGTGCGGAAGGTGATGGAGGAAATGTGTCCTTCGCCCGTGGCCCGCAAACTCAGGATGAAACGTAACGCTCCCTTGAGCAGACCGGACTGGTCGGGGTGCGGCACGATGGAGGGATTGAAGAGCGCGGCGGACTCCGGCGAATACTCATGCGTAAAATAAGCGCCGATGAGAGCCCGCCGTTCGGGTGACGGCTGCGCATCGGATTCGAGATAAAGGCTCACCTGCTCGAAGCGTTTGCGGAGAATGCTTTCAACCTGCTCGTGGCGGTCGGCAAATTCGCCGAGCACCTGGCCCAATAAACCGGCGACTTTCTCATCAGAGAGCGCCATGACCCGCGCGACAATTCTACGGGCGATATCAACGGTACTGGGATAAAAGGGGCGCAGCAACACTCTCGCGCGGTCCGGAACCAGGGTTGGCCCGATGCGTTTCACATGGACAGTGGGTCGGGTGGTGGTCATGTCATTCATTCTTTGGGGCTTTGGTTCCAACGCGGCTATTCACCCGGCGGTTCCTTGAAACTGGCGAGGGTGTTTTGCAGCGCCTGCTCTTCCGCCAGCGCGAGCAGGAACGCCAACGTGGATTCCGCGCCCTCGTTCTGGCTCAGACGATCCACGTGCAAACCGTCGCGGCAACCGCCCGTTCCGGCGTCGTAGAGCGCCATTCCCAAATCATTTCGCCCGAGGAACCACTCAAACGCACGACGCGCCTCCGTCACCCAGAAAAGGTCGCTCGTCGCATGGTACGCTTCAATGCAGGCTGACACCGTGGCCTGGGCCTCAATCGGTTGCTGGTCGAAGAGCGCGCGTTCCTGGCCACGCGGATAAAATCCATTCGAGCCGATGGGCCGGAAGGAGCCGGCCTCCGAAGTTTGAATCTTGATGAGCCAGCGCAGGGTCTGGAGGCCGAGTTCCAACATCGCTCCGTTGCTCATGCAGCGTCCACTGAGAATCAGCGCATGTGGCAGCTTGGCGTTTGTGTAGGAAACCACGTCTTCAAACCACTGCCAATCCCCGACGGCGGCGTCGGCAAATCGTTGCATGAGTTTCGCGGTGAGTGATTCGCGAATCTGGTTCGCCCGTCGGTCGCCGCTCAACCGCCGCAGGTATTCGTCAATGCCGATGAGCGTGAAGGCCCAGGCGCGCGGTGACGTGAACTCGGCAGCGACGGGCAGTGCCTGTTCAAACAGTTCAGCCGCCAACATTTGAAAGCTGCCATGACCCGCCTGCGCCACACACAGCCCCAGCGCCCACAACGCGTGACCCTGGCAATCCTCCGAACCAACGTCCTCCAGCCAATGGCGGTCAAAACTCATGAAGTTGCGGAAACGCCCGCGCTGGCGGTCGAACGCGTGGTTCAGAAACGCGGCATACGCGGCCGCCTGCTCCACCAGGCGGGGCGAACCCTGGCCCAGCCTTTGCAGCATCAACGCCAGCACCAGCGCGCGGGCATTGTCGTCCGTGCAGTAGCCTTCGGCGAAATTCGGCACGGTGAAGCTCGCATGCTGGAAAATGCCGGTGGAATCGCTCATCCGGAACAGATGGTCCAGTTTCAATTCCGGCAATTGCCCGGGCTGCTCGTCCAGCGTCTTGATGGGCGAGGATTTTCTGCCCACGAAACTGTGGTCATGGCGCGCCTGTTCGAATGACTTCCCATACAATTGCGCCACCCGGCTCCACACCATGTCACGCCCGAGTTTATAGGCGTTTTTGCGCATCAAGTGGCGCAAGGGTTCATCCCGCAGCAATTCCACCACGGCGACAGCGATGGCCCTGGCGTCGCGGAAGGGCACGAGTTTGCCGCGCTCCGCCGTCAGCAATTCCGCGGCGTGCCAATAGGGCGTGGACACCACGGCGTTCCCCGCGCCGAACGCGTAGGCCAGCGTGCCCGAAGTAATCTGTGTCTCTGTCAGATACGGCGTGAGATAAATGTCCGCCGCGCCGATGAACCGCATCAATTCCTCCAACTCGACGAAGCGATTGAAGAACACGACGTGCTTCTGCACGCCGAGGTTCTTGGCCAGCCGCTCCAGGCTCAGGCGGTAAGCTTCGCCCTCGTGGCGCAGCAGGTTCGGATGCGTCTGGCCCAGCACGATGTAGACGACGTTCGGAAATTCCCTGATGATGTCCGGCAGCGCGCGCAAGGCATACTCGATGCCCTTGTTGGGCGACAGCAGACCGAACGTGAGCAGCACCTGTTTGCCCACCACGTTGAATTCATCCTTGAAGAAATTGG
>DATJYM010000208.1:0-15217 GCA_035499615.1 Candidatus Acidiferrales bacterium
AGGCACTGGAGATGAATTTCAAGGGCATCTTCCTCGACGAAGGCCGCCGGATCATCAAGTAAATCACATTCGCCCGATAAAACGGGCTGTTGACTTAAATCCGACTGGTCGTATCGTTATTCGTCATGCGGATTTCGAAGAGAACGGATTACGCACTCCGGGCCATGTTCACTTTGGTGGACCATTACCGGGGGGCGCCGATACCAATCCGGGAACTGGCCCGTCGCAACGACGTTCCCAAGCGGTTCCTGGAGCAAATCATGCTCGATCTCAAGACGCAGGGCTGGGTGGACAGTGTGGCTGGAATTCGCGGTGGATATGTCCTGGCCAAAAATCCCGAGAAGATAACCATGGGCGAAGTCGTCCGTCATTTTGATGGTGTTTTGGCCCCCATTGACTGCGTTTCGGTAAGGGGATACAAACGATGTTCCCAGGAACCGGTGTGCCGGTTTCGTCGCGTTTTTCTGGATACACGGAACTATATCGCCGGGGTCATGGATCGTGCGACGCTCGCCGAAGTCGCCAAAGGCATGCCCGTCTCCAAACAGGAAATCAGCGCTGATTTCATCGGCGGCGAAGGCATTTAGACTCCCGTAAATTAATTTTGAAATAATTGTTGACAGGCCAGAGTATTCGTGAATAATAACGACACAATAAGTCGTTTATAGTTCGGCTGAAAGTCGTCTGGGAGTTTAGCAATACCGATTTTGCGGTTTTTAAGGCAACAAGAGATAAATTGAGAGTTTTTATTTGGTTTAATAGACGACTCAATGAGTCGCTATTAAGCAATAGGACTTGAAATGAGTGAAGCGGAACTGAGAATGCCTGCAATCGGGGTTTGGTTGGATTCAGCGGGAGCCAATGGCTGGCCGGCCAAACGACAGGACTTGAATCAAAATAATGCCGATTGGAACCCGGAAAACAAACAACAATAAACATGAAACTGAATCAGTTGATACTGACAGCAATCGTCGGGGCACAATTTGCCTTGCCCCTTTTTGCCGCGGACAGCGAGGCTACCAATTCCACTGGAGCCGCGCAAAGTGAGAGCCCCGCGTTGACGGCGGGCGGGACGGCCGCCAGCGCTGCGGAGACGGAGGAGATCGAGGACCTGAAAAGGGAAATCCAAGCCTTGGATCAAAAGGTTCAAAACCTCGAAAAGCAACACCAGTCGCAGCAACAGGCGATCATCGCCACCAATCAGGAACAAATCCAGGAACTCGACCAGAAGGTGCGGGTTCTTTCGCGCCAGCATGAGTTGGATCAGGAAACCGCCGAAGCCGCCGCCAAATTGCAGCCGCGATTCAAGCTTGATTCCAGCGGCTTCCTATTCACCTCGGCCGATACCAACTTTTCCATCGGCCTGCACGGCCTGGTCCAGTTGGACAGTCGGACCTATCTTGGAAACAACAACGTTGCCAACAGCGGCTTTCTGTTGCGACGGGCGCGTCCCATTATCGTGGGCACGGTCTTCCACGACTTTGATTACAACCTGACACCCGATTTCGGTGGCGGCACGGTTCAAATCGTGGATGCCTATATCAATTACCATTACGATCCCCAGCTGCAACTGGAGGCCGGCAAATTCAAGCCGCCGGTCGGCTTGGAAGCTCTGCAATCCGACGCCAACCTTTACTTGAACGAACGGTCACTGGTAACGGACCTGGTTCCCAACCGTGATGTCGGGCTGGAACTGCACGGTGATCTGTTTGGGGGAGCGATTAGTTACGCCGCCGCAATTATGGATGGTGCGCCGGACTACAGCAGCACCACGGTGAACACCAATCTGGACAGCGATCTGGCCTATTACGGACGTATTTTCGTGCAGCCCTGGATAACCTCCGATGTGGATTTGCTGCGCGGACTGGGATTTGGCGTGGGCGGCAGTTATGAAGACGCCAGCGGTGTGAACGGCCTGACCGCCGGTTACACCACAGACGGGCAGCAGAGGTTTTTTACCTATACCCCCGCCGCGGGGACCACGATCGCCAATGGCCAGCACTGGAGGCTCTCGCCCCAGAGCTATTACTACTACGGACCGTTGGGTCTTATGGGCGAATACGCCATCTCCGACCAGAATGTCCGAAACGGGGCAGCCACGGCGAATTTGCAGAACACCGCCTGGGAGGTCCAGGGTGGCTGGGTGCTCACGGGTGAAGACGCTTCTTATAACGGCGTGACGCCACGTCATCCGTTCAAGCCGCTGTCGGGCGGGTGGGGTGCGTGGCAGGTGGTGGGGCGTTACGAGCAACTGAACGTGGATAGCGCGGCGTTTCCGACTTTTGCCAGTTCAGCGGCTTCGGCTTCGGCAGCGCGCGCGTGGTCGGCCGGCCTGAACTGGTATCTCAACCGGAACATCCGGTTTGACGCCAGTTATTCGCACACGACGTTCTCGGGTTATACCGGTCCTTCTCCGGCGGTGCCGGCCAAGGGCGAAGATGTATTCTTCACCCGCATACAACTCGCATTTTAACCGTCTGAAATTTGAAATCGAAAGGCTTATGAAAATTCTTCTGACCATTCTGCTGGCCTCGTCGCTGTCCGCTGTGGCCGGCGCAAAGGAAATCAAACTCCTGAATGTCTCTTACGATCCCACGCGGGAGCTCTACCAGGAATATAACGCCGCCTTCGCCAAATATTGGAAGGCCAAAACCGGCGACGACGTGGTGATTTCCCAATCGCACGGCGGTTCTGGAAAACAGGCCCAATCCGTCATCAACGGCCTGGAGGCCGACGTGGTTACCCTCGCGCTGGCTTATGACATCGACGCCATCTCGCAACAGGCGAGGCTGCTCCCGGCCGACTGGCAGAAACGGTTGCCGGACAACAGCACGCCGTACACCTCGACCATTGTGTTCCTGGTCCGCAAGGGAAATCCCAAACATATCCGGGATTGGGACGATGTCGTGAAACCAGGCGTCTCCGTCGTGGTGCCCAATCCGAAAACATCCGGAGGGGCGCGCTGGGCCTATCTGGCCGCCTACGCCTACGCCCTGGAAACATACGGGCACGATGAGGCCAAAGCCAAGGCGTTCATCACCCGGCTTTACAGGAATGTTCCGATTCTCGATTCCGGCGCGCGCGGCTCGACCATCACGTTTGCGCAGCGCGGCATCGGGGACGTGCTACTGGCCTGGGAAAATGAAGCGCACCTGGCGCTCAAGGAATTCGGGGCGGACAAATTTGAAATTATCACACCGCCGTTAAGCATCCTGGCCGAGCCGCCGGTGGCGGTGGTGGACAAAGTGGCCAAACGGCATGGCAACACCGAAGTCGCGAAAGCCTACCTGGAATACCTGTATTCGGATGACGGTCAGGAGATCGCGGCAAAGAATTTTTACCGCCCGCGCAATCCGGCCATTGCCGAAAAATATGCCGCCAATTTCACCCAATTAAAACTGGTGACCGTCGACCAGGAATTCGGCGGCTGGGCGAAGGCCCAGGCCACCCATTTCGCCGATGGCGGTGTCTTTGACCAGATCTATCAACCATGAAACGCGTTCGTGGTTCCTCCCCAAAGAGCGGCAGCCGGCTGGTGCCGGCCGCCGCTGCCCACCGGGGATCAACCACGGCAAACAATGAGCGATTATGACGATTACCGACACCCGATTTGAAACGGACATCCAGGCCCCGCGCGTCCGCCGGCGTTCACTTGCCGACCTGTTCGCACCGCTGGAGCAGATCGCCGTGCATTCGCCGAACCTGGTCGCCAACCACGATGCGCGATTTGAGGTTCAAGGCGAGGCTTACGAGTTGCCGCGCTATTTGTTCGTCGGCCCCAAAGGCGGCGACACACCCCTCCGCGTTGGAGTATTTGCGGGGGTTCACGGCGACGAACCCGAAGGTGCCTGCGCCGTCGTCCAATTTTTGAAATTGCTCGAGGCCAGGCCCGAACTGGCGACGGGTTACTGTCTGTCGTTTTATCCGGTCTGCAATCCAACGGGCCTGGAGGATGGCACGCGCCATTCGCGGCGGGGCAGGGATTTGAACCGTGAATTCTGGAAAAATTCTACCGAGCCGGAAGTCCGGCTTTTGCAGGCCGAGCTGGTATCCCGTTCGTTTCACGGCATCATCGCCCTGCACACGGATGATTCGAGTGACGGATTTTACGGCATCGTCCGCGGGGCCACGCTGACAAAGCATCTTATTGAACCCGCTTTGCAGGCCGCCGAGACATTTCTGCCGCGCGACGAACGCCCGGTCATCGACGGTTATCCGGCGCGTCATGGTGTTATTCGCGACGCCTACGACGGCGTGTTGAGCGCGCCGCCGAAAGTGCGCCCACGCCCCTTTGAAATCATCCTCGAAACACCCAAAGCGCCGCCCGCGTACCTGAAGGAGTTGGCCTTGGTGGCCGCGCTGCAGACCGTTTTGGCCGAATACCGAAAATTTATTGCCTATGCACCCAACCTCTAACCGCTTATGAGTCGAATCTTCAATGACATCACTGAAACCATCGGCAACACTCCGCTGGTGCGGTTGAATCGCACGGCAAAAAAACATGGCGCGGTCGCCGATGTGTTGCTGAAGCTCGAGTTCTTCAACCCGCTTTTCAGTGTCAAGGACCGCATCGGCGTCGCCATGATAGACGATGCCCTGAACTCGGGGAAAATAAACCAGGACACGGTGATCATCGAGCCGACCAGCGGGAACACCGGCATTGCGCTGGCATTCGTGGCGGCGGCGAGGGGGTTGAAGTTGATCCTGACGATGCCCGAGACGATGAGTTTGGAGCGCCGCAAACTGTTGAAAATCCTCGGGGCCAGGCTCGTGCTCACCGAAGGCGCCAAGGGAATGAAAGGCGCCATCGCCAAGGCTGAGGAACTGAGCAAACAAATTCACAACAGCTTCATTCCTCAGCAATTCTCCAATCCATCAAACCCCGAAATTCATCGCCAAACCACCGCCGAGGAAATCTGGCGCGACACGGACGGAAAGGTGGATTTCGTTGTGGCGGGTGTGGGCACCGGCGGCACCATTACCGGCATTGCCGAAGTCATCAAAAAGCGCAAACAATCGTTCAAGGCGGTTGCCGTCGAGCCGGCCAAGTCGCCGGTTATTTCCGGCGGCGCCCCCGGCCCGCACAAATTGCAGGGCATCGGTGCGGGGTTCATTCCCGCAAATCTGAACACCAAAATCGTGGACGAAGTGATCCAGGTGAACGAGGAGGATTCCGGCCCGATTTCCAAGGAGGTCAACCGACTGGATGGAATTCCGGTGGGCATTTCCAGCGGCGCGGCCATTGGGGCGGCGTTGCAGGTGGCCAAACGTCCGGAAAACAAGGGCAAGACCATCGTCGCCATCGTGCCGTCGTCGGCCGAGCGCTATCTTTCCGCCTGGCTGTTCGCGGATGTGGATGTCAATTCCGACAACCTCGCTGAATTTATTTCCACCACGGCCTGAAGAATTCTTTCGCAACCTTTTGACAACGGCTATCCCGCTGGGAAACAATTCAATCTGCATGGCGAAGAAACAAAACAGCGTGCTGCCGGGCTTTCGACTGTCGCTCGGTTACACGCTGCTTTATTTGAGCCTGATCGTCCTCATTCCCCTGGCGGCCGTGTTCGTCAAAAGCAGCGAGCTGTCGTGGACGGAGTTTTCGCACACGGTTTTTTCGCACCAGGCGCTCGCGGCGTATCGTTTGAGCTTCGGCGCGTCATTTTGTGCCGCGCTGGTCAACGCCGTTTTCGGACTCATCGTCGCGTGGGTGCTGGTGCGCTATGATTTTTTTGGAAAACGAATCGTGGACGCGCTGGTGGACCTGCCGTTCGCGCTGCCGACGGCCGTCGCAGGCATCACCCTGGCGACGCTGTACGCGCCGAACGGCTGGATCGGCGGATGGCTCGCGCCGCTCGGCATCAAGGTTTCCTACACGCAACTCGGCATCTTCGTTGCGCTGACGTTCATCGGCCTGCCGTTCATTGTCCGCACCGTGCAGCCGGTGCTGGCGGATGTGGATTCGGAGCTGGAGGAGGCGGCGGCAAGCCTGGGGGCGAACCGCTGGCAGACGTTCTGCCGGGTGATCTTCCCGCTGTTAAGCCCGGCGCTGCTGACCGGTTTCGCGCTCGCCTTCGCCCGGGCGCTGGGCGAATACGGTTCGGTCGTCTTCATCTCCAGCAACATTCCGGGGAAGACGCAAATCGTCCCGTTGCTCATCATGCAGGAAATAGATCAGTTCAACTATCCGAAAGCGACCGCGCTGGCCGCGGTGATGCTGGTGATTTCCTTCCTGCTGCTGCTGGCCATCAATCTGCTGCAATGGTGGAGCAACCGTTACAACACCACCGACCCGGCATGACCGACGACACCCGGATTAACGCCCCCCGTCGCATGAGCGAACCGCCGTTCGTGCGGCGCCTGCTCATTGCCGCCGCGTTGGGCTTCCTCGCGCTGTTTCTGGTCGTGCCACTCCTTTCCGTTTTCACCGAGGCATTGCGACAGGGGCTGGGTTTTTATTTCCAGACGCTGAGCGACCCAATGACGGTGAGCGCGATTGAACTGACGTTGATTGCCGCCGGGATTTCGGTCCCGCTCAACTGCATTTTTGGAGTTGCGGCGGCGTGGACCATTGCCAAATTTGATTTCCCCGGCAAAAACATTTTGCTCACGCTGATTGATCTGCCATTCTCCATTTCACCCGTGATTTCGGGAATGATCTACGTCCTTATTTTCGGCGCCCAAGGCTGGTTTGGCCCGTATCTTGACGCGGGGTATCATCCGTGGCTCGGCGACTGGCTGAACCGGCACGACATCCACATCATCTTCGCCGTGCCCGGCATTGTGCTGGCGACGATGTTTGTCACGTTCCCGTTCGTGGCGCGCGAATTGATTCCGCTGATGCAGGCGCAGGGCCGGACGGAGGAGGAGGCTGCGCGCGTGCTCGGCGCGAACGGCTGGCAGACGTTCTGGCGCGTGACGTTGCCAAACATAAAATGGGGGTTACTGTACGGGGTGATTTTGTGCAACGCCCGCGCGATGGGCGAATTCGGCGCCGTGTCGGTCGTCAGCGGCCACATCCAGGGCAAGACGAATACGATTCCGCTGCACGTGCAGATTTTGTACGAAAACAACAACATCCCCGGCGCGTTCGCCGTGGCGTCCTTGCTGACGCTCCTGGCGCTGATTACCCTCGTGCTGAAAACGTGGGTCGAATATAAAAGCGATACACTGCGCGGAACGGCCTTTACACCGGTGCCCATCGTGAAAAAACCGCGCTGAACCATTTGCATGAGTATCGAGGTAAAAAACGTCACGAAAAAATTCGGCAGTTTCACCGCGCTCGACCAAGTGAACCTCAAGATCGAGTCCGGCGAACTCGTCGCCCTGCTCGGGCCGTCCGGTTCGGGCAAGACGTCCCTGCTGCGCGTCATTGCCGGGCTGGAATTTCCCGACGCGGCCGACGCGCAGGTTCTGTTTTACGGCGAGGACGTGACGGCCATTCCCGCCAGCCAGCGCCAGGCCGGGTTTGCCTTTCAACATTACGCGCTGTTCCGCCACTTGAGCGTTTTTGAGAATATCGCGTTCGGATTGCGCGTGCGCCCGAAAGCGATGCGGCCCAGCGAAGAAAAAATCCGCGCCCGGGTCGGCGATTTGCTGAAATTGATCCAGCTCGAACCCCTTGCCAAACGGTTCCCCTCGCAATTGTCCGGCGGCCAGCGGCAGCGCGTCGCCCTCGCCCGCGCGCTCGCGGTGGAACCGAGGGTGCTGCTCCTGGACGAACCGTTCGGTGCGCTCGATGCGAAGGTCCGCAAGGAACTGCGCCGCTGGCTACGGAAGCTGCACGACGAAATCCACATCACCACCCTGTTTGTGACGCACGATCAGGAGGAGGCGCTCGAGGTGGCCGACCGGGTGGCCATTTTGCGCGACGGCCGGATCGAGCAGATTGGCACGCCGGAGGAAATTTACGACAACCCGGCCTCGCCGTTCGTTTACGATTTCCTGGGCAACGTGAATTTGTTCAGCGGCCGGGTGCGCGAAGGGACGGTCATTATTGGCGAAACGGAATTTGCCGTGGAGGAAACGGCGGGTGAGACGGACACCGACGCGGTCGCGTTTGTGCGGCCGCACGACATCCGCATCATGCGCGAGCCGAACGGGCAGAAGACCTTTCCGGCGCGCATCCTTCGCTGCAATGCCGCCGGGCCGATGGCGAACCTGGAACTGGAGCGGCTCGACGGCGGCGGCAACTTCGCCGCGCAATTGAGCAAGGAGGAATTCCAGCAATTGCAGCCCAAAGCCGGCGAACACGTGTTCGTGGAATTGAAGAACGTAAAAATCTTCTCCGAGGACTTCTCGATTTGAACTTCAAGGTCCGCTTCACTGCGGCTGGGGTGTGTGCTGCGCCAGCCAGACCATGTCCGGATCGGTTACGGTGCAAGGAATCTGGCGTTGTGCGGTATATAGTGCAGGCCGATTCGGCAATACCGGGCCAGTCCATTTGTGCATCTCGACATGGCCGTCGCCAAACGTGATGCTGGCGGCACCGTCGTGCTGGTTGGCCGGCAGTTCGGTGAACATGGTGGTCGGAAAAGGAGCGGTATAAATCAACGCGTCATCAATGCTGTCGGGATGTTCGTCGGTGAAAACCCAGGTCCGGCTCGGCCCGGGGTTGTTGAAATCGGTTGATTTGTTGGCGACATACCATTGCGAAGCATTCCAGCCAAAATTGGACACAGAATATTTGGGTCCACCGCCGACGGCGGCGCTCATGGAGACACTGTGGGAGCGATGATTATAACCTAAGGCACGTTGAACTGGACTCACATAATAGGCGCAAGCTGGACAGGCGAAGACCTCGTAATTGCGACCCAAATAACCGCCCAGCAAAGAATATCGGTCATCCACCAGATACGCCGTGTTGGTGTTAAAGGTGTTCGCCGTCCAGTCCATAACGCCGCTAATCCAGGAGGGCGAACCCTGGTAGAGATATCCGCCATTCCCGAGTGGCGGAGGGTTGTTGCGGGGATCAAAGTTTAGGGGCAGATATTCGTTGTGCTCACCGGCATACAGCGTCGAAGCCAGCGCCAATTGGCGCATGTTGTTCAGGCATTGATAGGCCTTGCTCCGGGGTTGCGTGGCAGCCAGCGCCGGCAGCAGCATTATCGCCAAAACCGCCAGTGTGCCCAGCACCACCAGCAACTCCGTCAGCGTGAAGCCGTTGTGCCACGCATCTTCAATCCGGCAAAGCCCGATTTCTTCGTAGCAGCCGACGTGAGTCGGCTCCATTTTTCTTCGACTTTGAGATAGCACAATTGGAGCGGACTGACGCCCGCTGCTACAGTTTTGCGGGAGTTTCAAATCAATCTTCCAGTTTGCATTCATAGGCCTGAAACATGGTTTAGTTTCCCACGATCTTATAGAACCGTTGGCCGGCAGCAGGATTGGAGTCAGTGAAATAGGCGGTATTGCCCAGAATCGTGATGTCACCGCCCAGGACCTGCCACGCCGGATCGGTCAAATTATTCTTGTAGAGCACCTGATAGGTTTTGCCGGGCAGCACCGGCCAGACCAGCGTGGGCGCCGGGCTGGACGGAGGGCCAGGAAGTGCGTGGACGTAAAAGACCGGAATCATGCCGGCGGCAAACAGATTGACCGCAAACACGTCACCGTTCCGGTTGAAATCGTTTGTCACCAGGTCGTAGGCTGCGCTCTGGAACACGAGCGTCCGGCCGTCGGCACTGAAGAACGGATTGGAGGAACGGTTGGCGCCGGAAGCGCTGCCGGACCAGTTCGCGGACAGCAGCGTGGTCGCGCCGTTGTTCCGGTCGTAGAGCAAAATGTCCGGCACGCCGTTGCTGTCACCGGGCACGAGGTTCCCGGCAAAACTGCGATAGGCCACAAACCGGCCGTCCGGGCTGATGACGGGCGAATCGGACATTCCGTTACCGACGGCGTTTGCGCTAACGAGGAAATTGGTTTTTGCCAGAACATCGTAAAGATAAACCTGAGCGTTCGTCAAAGAGCCTGAAACGGCGACGGAATAAACCAGAAATTGCTCATTGCCGCTGAAACTCAATTCCGGCTGGTTGGGAAAGCTGCCGCTGGCCACCACGGTGTTATTCGTCGGCGCAACGAGGTCGGCGACAGATAAAGTGCCCGAATTGATATAGGCCAGCCTTTGGCCGTTGGGACTGATGGACACCAGCCCTTGGGAAATAGCGGTATTGGTATAAATCAGCAGGGCCTGATAGGAATCCCAAACATAGAGATAGGTGGAAGACGCACCGGTGAGTTTGCCGATGAACGCGATATAATGCCCGTCCGGCGTCATCGCGGCGGATGCGACGCCGCCGGAATTGGCCGCGGTGAGCGCGTAGGTGAGGTTTGATTGCAAATCCCGCAGGAAAAGATTGGTGACACCTGAACCGAAGTTGCCGGCGGCGAGGTTTTGCGCCTGACTTTGGAACAGGACAAACTGGCCATCGCTGCTGATGACGGGCGAGAATGAATTGCTGTTTCCGGCGCTGGTGCCGTTGGTGCTGACGCTTACCAATGTGGCGGTGTCCCACTCCAGGTCCCGGACGAAAACGTCAGACGCGTGGTTGGCATCGCCAGGCACGAGGTCGCCGGCCCAACTCGTGAACACCACGAACCGGCCATCGCCGCTGATAGACGGCTGGGAGGAATTGCCCGCCGCCGCAACACTGTTGGTGTTCACGCTCACCAGGATGTTGTCGCCCGCCAGCAGGTCGCTCACAAATACATTGCGGTAGCCGTTGGTGGCATTCGGCGCGAGGTTGTCCGCG
The DNA here is from genome assembly GCA_035499615.1 of Candidatus Acidiferrales bacterium. Taxonomy (GTDB): domain Bacteria; phylum Verrucomicrobiota; class Verrucomicrobiia; order Limisphaerales; family UBA11358; genus UBA11358. The sequence goes on from DATJYM010000208.1 coordinate 10,749, forward strand.
TCGCTTGCAAACGCCACGTAGCTGGCCTCGGTGCTGAAGGAACCCGACAGCAGCACGCTCGGACCGTCCGGCGACGGAAAGGAAAACGCCGGATTGGGCGCCGAAACAATTTCAGTGGCGTTCGACAAGAAGTCATAAACCAAGGTATCGAAATACTGGTTACGGTCGCTGAGGCCGGCGCTTTCAAAGGTGAGATACCGGGCCGAGGCGTTCCAAGTCGGAAAAGTTTCCTGGTTGACGCCCATGCCGACGCCGCTGGTGTTGGCGTCCACGAGAACGGTGGTACCGGCTTGCGTGTCGCGGGAATAGAGGTGGAACGCGCCGGAAAGCGTGTTCGTCGTCAGGTTCGTGGCGTCGCTCAGGAATGCGACGTATCGTCCGCTCGGATCAATCACGGGCGCATAACAGACGACATTAGTCGGGACGATGTTGCTGAGGGTCGCGCTGACCAGCACGTTGGTTCCGGTTATCGCGTCCCAAAGGTAAATGGCTGTGTTCACTCCACCCGAGTCGGTATTGGCCACGCTGGCCACGAACCGGCCGTCAGCGCTCATGTCCACGGTGCGAGTGTCTTCCGGGTTGACGGGCGGCGCATTGATATTGGTGCTTACAACGTCCGTTAAGCCGCTAGGCAGATGACAGCGCAGCACCATGCCCGTGGTAGAGCCGTAAACACCATAAGAGGAATAACCGGGCACGCCAACTTCGTAAGCCACCAGCGAGCCGTCATCGCTGATTTTGGGACTAAAACAAACCGCGTAGGTGGTGGCTGTGCCGAAAACGGCTTGCAATTGGGCGCGAGCGCCGCTGCTAACCCAATAGGTAGTCGCCCCCACCAGATCGCGAACGTAAATGTCGCCCACGGAGTTCAAGCCGGGGACGAAGGTCACGCCAGGGACGACATTGGTGGCCGTGCTGTAAAAAACCACATACCGGCCATCCGGCGTGATGGCCGGCGCCGCCGAGGCACCAATGATATATGGCGACCCAGTGGGCATGGCGCCGGGACTGGCCAGCATGGCGGTGCCCAACTGCATGTCGCGCACAAAAATATCCGGGATGCCGTTCTCGTCCCCCGGCACCAAGTTGTTGGCCGCGCTGACGAACGCCACATAGCGGCCATCGGGCGTCATTACCGGCGTGCGCGAAAGGCCATTGCCAAAGCCGCCATTGGTGCTTACGCTGACCAGCGTCGTCGTCCCGTTGACCATGTCGTGGAGAAAAATATCCTTGGCCATGTTGTTGGCCGGGTTGGGGTCGCCCGGCACCAGATCAGTGGCGCTGCTTTCAAACAAAGCGTACTGACCGTTGCTGGAGATACCCGCCGCGAAAGAGTCACCGTTGCCGCCACCCGTGCCGGCGAGATTGACGCTCACCAGGGTGGTGACGTCGTTGGAACGATCACGGAGATAGACATTAAGTTTGGCTGGAACCTCAATTGTGATCGAGTTGGTGCTAGCGCCCCGCACCAGATTGTTGGCCGCGCTGCTGAAGAGTACATAACGCCCGTCCGGCGTGATAAAGGATGGACCGGAATCACCATTAGCATGGTTGCCACTGTCCAACGCCGCGTTCGGTGGGGAAACCAGTTGTGCGGCGCTTGCCTGGAATAAGAACAAACCCAATAAAATGACAGGAAACAATATCCTAAGCCGCCAAGCTGGGAACCTCGTTCTCATCTGCCTCTGAACGGCTTTCGCCATTGGCCAGATGGTCAGTCATTGCCCCGTCAAAGTCAATCATTTTCGTGAACTGAAAAAACTGTTAGTTTAGACGCTCTAATCATTTGACTTAGTTGGCTCATTCTCACACCTGTCAGCTACGGACCGGAGGCTGAGGGAAAGTTATTTCCCCAGTTGATTTTCGATGCAGGTGATCAGGTCTTCGAGTTTCACCGGCTTGGCCAGAAAGGTGGCGCCACCAATGTTGCTGCCCGTGGGGGCCGTCTCGTCCTTTTTGACGATGGCGGACAGGAACACAATGGGCGTCTGGCACAATTGTTTGTCTTCCTTGAGCTGGGCGGCAACTTCGCCCCCGTCCACCCCCGGCATCATCACATCCAGCAGGATCAGGTCCGGCTGAAATTCCCGGGCGGCAGCGAGGGCAGCGGCGCTGGAATTTTCCGTCCGGACGACAAAGCGCTCGGTCGCTTCGAGATTGCGCTTGAGCGTGCGGGTCAATGCGACTTCGTCGTCCACCACCAGAATTTTCTTTTTTGTCATAATGGGCTCCTGTCGGGAACCGGAAAGGTGATGGTTACCGCCACCCCGCGGGTTCCCGTTCGGTTAACGAGACTAATGGTTCCCCGGTGCAATTCAATAATTTTTCGGGACACGGACAGTCCCAGTCCGGTTCCGGAGCCGACGGGTTTGGTGGTGAAGAAAGGCTCAAACAGTTTGTCCACTTTGTCCTCCGGGATGCCCGCGCCGGTGTCCTCGGTCCGCATCACCACACCGCGGCCGGCGTCGCCGGGAGCGCCCGGCGGCAGGAAGGTTTTCACCGACAAAGTCCCGTTGTCGCCCATGGATTGGATGGCGTTCATGAAGATGTTGATAAACACCTGCTTGACCTTGTTGCGGTCCAGTTCGACCCGGGGCAGCTGCCCGGTGAGATTTTTGTCCAGCGCGATCTGGTGTTTGGTGAGTTCGTGTTTGACCAGCACCAGCGATTCTTCGATGACGGTATTCAAGTCCTGCGGGACCAGGCTGAGTTGTTCCGAGCGGGAAAAATCCAGCAATCCCTTGATGACCGTGTCCGCCCGCCGGACGGCGTCGCCCATCTCCACGATGGTTTCCTGGCAATCCGGGTTGGGGGCTTTCTTGAACGTGCCGGTCAGATAATCGACGCCCAATTGGATGATCGCCAGCGGATTTTTCACTTCGTGCGCCACGCCGGCCGCCAGCCGGCCGACGGATTCCAGTTTGGCGGTCTGGATGAGTTGCATCTGGGCGCTCTTGAGTTCTTCGTGGGCCTGCAGCAGGCGGCCGTGGATTTCCTTTAGCCGCCTGATTTGCCCGTTAAGCATGTTGGAGATCAAACCGCTGAACGCGCCTACCAACAGGAAAAAACCGATGCGGAACAGCCAATTGGAAGGTGTTTGGAGCACTCCGAAGGTCACATTCATCGGCATGTACGGTCCGAGCGCCAAGCCAGCTACCAGCGCGGCTCCAATCCCCCCATAAACTCCGAAACAAGCCGCAGCCAGAATGATGGGCAGATACATCAAATGCAGCCAGGCATAGCGTGTCCCGCCGGTTTCATAAACCAACAGGCTTACCAGGGCGATGAGCCCGAGGATCAGCAGGGTCAGGACAGTGGCGCGCGGCCCCTTGGGCGACAACCAGCGGCCAGCCCAGTTCTTTTCCTCCACCGCTGCCAGCGTTTCGGGCGGGTTGGCTTCGTTCTTTGGCTGATTCATGCCGTCTTTTGCAATTCGCACCCTGCAATACCCTTCACCACGCCGGTTCGCGGCGGCCGTTTTGTTCCGCTTCGCGGATTCGGCCGGCCTTGCCATCGTCAATCGAAAATCGCCAATTAAAACTGAGGCGGCCCGTCTTCGCTTTGCTTCGACGCGGCATTTTTCGCCCGAGGCGAAAAATGGGGTGGCCAACGGGATTTGAACCCGCGACAGCCAGATCCACAATCTGGGGCTCTAACCGGGCTGAGCTATGGCCACCAACCGGTTTGAAGAGACTAGGTTTTCGAGGGACGCGCGTCAAGTTTGCGCCGATCCCGGCAGCGTCCGAATTCGCCGGGAGCGTGTCCCGCCATGCGGGATCAATCCTCCGTGGTTTCGAGTGGTCGAATAGGCTGCGAGTGGAGATAATCTGCGCGCCGGACCTCAGGTTGAAAGTCAAATCAGGACCTTACACAGTCCGGGGAAGGCGAAGAGGCTAATTTGTGCCGGGCTCAATCACATGGATAACCCTGGGCAATTCCATCTTGCTGAAGGGGCTTCGCCATTTGCCATGCTTGTCCCGGAAGGCCAGGCACCGGAATTTTTCGCACTGCACCAACATCACCTCTTCCGGCAATGGGGGGAGGTTGATTTCGTCTTCATCGTTCAATGTCGAAGGCGGATTTAGCACAGCCTCAGCATCAGCCACCCGGCCACAACCGGCTTGCCGGATTTTGTCAAACATTCAACAGCCCTTGGCCCGGCCGAGGTTGTCGCGAGTCGCCCCACAGCTTCCGGCGTTCACAGATTTTGACATTGACATCACCGCTCTGGCATGACCTAATCATTGGGTCGTCAGCCGATATCGCCAATCAACCCTACGATGACGAGGTGAGAGATGAATAGTGCATCGCTTGAACACATCGAAGCTAAAGTCATCAACTTTCTTCACGATACGAAAGTCCCCCATCACGCAAGCCAGATCGCCACTCAGATACGCGAAAAACGGGAGGAAACGCTTCGAGTGATCCAAAGGCTGGTCAGAAACGGGACGATCAAGGGGGTGCAGGAT